>CABQMF010000023.1 GCA_902465265.1 uncultured Collinsella sp.
CAATTAAGCTCGAGGTTGGCTACACTATCCCTTGACCATTAAAGGGGTACGAGATACCCACATGGAATTACATAGCTGCCATAGAGCAGCCCTTCCTTGTGGGTGTCTGGTCCGCTTTGAGCGGTCGGGCATCTATTTTTTTGACTGTGTCAGCAGTCAAGACATGTGAGGAAGGAGATCGATGGGCACGACTTCCCCCAAGGCGGTCATCATGGACGAGACCGCCGTCAATCGAGCGATGACCCGCATCGCGCACGAGATTCTCGAGCGCAACGAGGGCTGTGAAGACCTCGCTCTGGTCGGCATCGTCACGCGCGGCGACCTTCTGGCAAAGAAGCTCGCCGAGGAGATCAAGGAGATCGAGGGCGTCGAAGTTCCGCTCGGCAGCCTCGACATCAGCTTCTACCGTGATGACTATGCGACCAATTTCGCTCCCGCGATCCACGCTACTAACATTCCCTTTAGCGTCGACGGCAAGCGCGTCGTGCTGGTGGACGACATCCTGTACACGGGTCGTACCATCCGCGCCGCTCTGGACGCCGTCATGGACCTGGGCCGCCCGAGCCGCATTGAGCTGGCAGTTCTCGTTGACCGCGGTCACCGCGAGCTTCCCATCTCGCCGGACTTTGTCGGCAAGAACGTTCCCTCGTCGCACGAGGAGAACGTGCACCTATATATGAAGGAAGTCGACGGCCGTACCGCTGTCGAGATCAACGACGTCGCGCCGGGCTCCCATGTGGGTTCTGCGCCGCTGGGAGGTGAGTAGTACCGTGGCGTTCAACCATAAGCACCTGATCGACATTACCGAGTACTCCGAAGAGGACATCAAGCTCATCCTCGAGACCGCCAAGGCGTTCTCCGAGGTCAACGAGCGTGCGATCAAGAAGGTCCCCACGCTCAAGGGCAAGACCATCGTCAACATGTTCAACGAGCCCTCGACGCGCACCCGCAGCTCCTTCGAGCTCGCCGAGAAGCGTCTTTCGGCCGATAGTCTCAACTTTGGCGGCTCCTCGACCTCCACGGTCAAGGGCGAGAGCCTCGTCGATACCGTCGAGACCCTCAACGCCTATAAGATCGACTGCATCGTCGTGCGCGACAAGCACGCCGGCGCGCCCTACATCGTCACGCAGAACTCGCCCGCGAGCGTCATCTGCGCCGGCGACGGCAAGCACAACCACCCCACGCAGGCCCTGCTCGACCTGTACACCATTTGGCAGCACAAGGGTGACTTCCACGGTCTGAAGGTCGCCGTCGTCGGCGACATCTCCCACTCTCGTGTCTGCGGCTCGCTGATCCCCGCCCTTAAGATCATGGGCTGCGAGACCTATGCCGTCGCCCCCGGCACGCTGCTGCCGCCGGCACCCGAGGTCTTGGGCTGCGACCACGTGACGAGCGATCTCGATTCCGTCCTGCCCGAGCTGGACGTCGTCTACATGCTGCGCGTGCAACAGGAGCGCCTCGAGGGCGCCCCGTTCCCCACGATTCGCGAGTACCACAAGCTCTTCGGTCTGACCAAGGACCGCGAGAAGCTCATGAAGCCCGATGCGATCATCTGCCACCCGGGCCCCATTAACCGCGGCGTCGAGTTCGACTCTTACATGGCCGACCACCCGCAACGCTCCGTCATCCTGGAGCAGGTCTACGCCGGCATCTGCGTGCGTATGGCTATCCTGTATCTGCTGCTTGGAGGTGCCGATAATGGCCTTGCTTCTTAAGAATGCCCACGTCGTCGACCCGTCCGTCGAGCTTGACGGTGTCGTTGACGTCCTGATTGACGGTGACAAGATCGTCGAGGTCGGCGAGAACCTCGCCTCCGAGGGAGCCGAGGTCCGCGACCTTTCCGGCAAGTATCTCGTCCCCGGCCTGGTTGATATGCACGTGCACCTGCGCGAGCCCGGCTACGAGGTCAAAGAGGACATCGAGAGCGGCACCCGCGCTGCTGCCAAGGGCGGCTTCACCGGCGTGTGCGCCATGCCTAACACCGATCCCGTCACCGATAACGGCACCGTCGTGGAGTTCGTCAAGTCCCGCGCTGCCGAGGTCGGCCACTGCCGCGTCTATCCGTCGGGTGCCATGACCCGCGGTCTTAAGGGCGAGGCCATGTCCGAGATGGGCGATATGGTCGCCCACGGCGCCGTCGCCTTCACCGACGATGGTCGCGGCGTGCAGGGCGCGGGCATGCTTCGTCGCTGCATGGACTATGGCAAGATGTTCGGCAAGGTCTTTATGAGCCACTGCCAGGACGAGGATCTGGTCGGCCACGGCCAGATCAACGAGGGCAAGGTCTCGACCCGTCTGGCCCTCGAGGGTTGGCCGGCCGCCGGCGAGGAGCTTCAGATCGCCCGCGACATCGAGATCGCCAAGCTGACCGGTGCCAAGTTGCACATCCAGCACATTTCCACCGCTCATGGCCTCGAGCTCGTGCGTGCCGGTAAGGCCGCCGGTGTCCAGGTGACCTGCGAGGCCACTCCGCACCACATGTTCCTGACCGAGAACGACTTGGACGAGACGTACAACACCTCGCTCAAGGTCAATCCGCCGCTTCGCACCGACGAGGACGCCGAGGCCATCCGTCAGGGTGTCATCGACGGTACCGTCGACGTTATCGTCACCGATCACGCTCCCCACACCCCGTGGGAGAAGGCCCGCGAGTTCGAGCTTGCGCCCTTTGGCATGATCGGCCTCGAGACCTCGCTGTCGCTTGTGCTTACCGAGCTGGTCAACACGGGCAAGATGAGCATGGCTCGCATGGTCGAGCTCATGGCCATCAAGCCGCGTGAGATCCTGGGCCTCGACCAGGTTCAGGTCAAGGCGGGCTCTGTCGCCGACCTGACCGTGTTCGACCCCTCCGCAACCTGGACGGTTGGCGAGGACGGTTACGAGTCGCGCGCCGAGAACTCCGGTTTTGCCGGCCGCACGCTCACCGGTCGTGCCACCGATGTGTTTGTCGGCGGTAAGCAGACGCTTGCTGACGGCTGCATCTGCTAGCATAGCCTTATCGCTTTTGTGCGCGGCGCCCTTGCGGTGCCGCGCTTTCTATTCGTTTGGACCATGCAACCGCATGGGGGATTGGAGCGTCTATGCCCACACCTTCCACTGCACGCATGCACGACTTCGAGGTCGTCTCGAACCGGGAGATTGCCGACGGCATCTTCTCGCTCGTCATCTCGGCCCCCAAGCTTGCAAGTGCGCTCAAGCCCGGTCAGTTTGTGAACATCGCCGTACCCGGCGATGCGTCCTCGCTGCTTCGCGTGCCCCTGAGCTACTACCGCGCCGACGCCGAGGCCGGCACCGTTGAGCTGTGGTACGCCGTCGTGGGCGACGATACCCGTCGTTTGTCCCAGATGGGCCCTGGCTCCACCTCTAACCTGCTGGGCCCCGGTGGCCGTGGCTGGATGGTACCCGAGGGCACCAGGAAGGCTTTGCTCGTCGCCGGTGGCATCGGCGTTCCGCCTGTGCTGTGCCTTGCCGGTATGCTTGCCGAGCAGGGTGTTGATGTGGACGTGTGCTTGGGCTTTGGCACCGCGTCCAAGGCCGTGGGTGTCGATGAGTTCCGCGCGCTGGGCGCCACGGTTAACGTGTGCACCGACGACGGTACGCTGGGTACGCACGGTTTTTGCACCGATCCGGCAGCCGAGCTGCTCGGCGAGGGCGGCTACGACTACGTGGCCAGCTGCGGCCCCGCCGTCATGATGAAGAAAGTCGCCGCCGCTGCCGCCGAGGCCGGTGCGTACTGCGAGGTGTCTCTCGAGCGCATGATGAGCTGCGGCTTTGGCGCCTGCAACACCTGCAATGTCGAGACGGTCGACGGTATGAAGGGCGCCTGCATGTGCGGCCCCGTGTTCGATGCTTCCAAGGTGGTGGTCTTCTAGTGGGTACCGTGAACATGGCCGTCGATTTCGGCGGCGTCAAGATGCAGAACCCCATCAACACCGCAGCCGGCACCTTCGGCTACGGTTGGCAGTTCCAGAATTTCTTCGATGTTTCCCAGCTGGGTGCCATTACCACCAAGGGCTGCGCCGCCGAGCCCTGGCCGGGCAACCCTGCGCCCCGCATGGCCGAGATTCCCGGCGGTATGATCAACTCCGTGGGCCTGCAGAACCCCGGTGTTGCCGCCTTTGCCCGTGAGTCCGGCCCGTGGCTTGAGCAGCTTTCCAAGGACGGTTGTCAGGTCATTTGCCAGGTTGCCGGGCACTCCGTTGACGAGTTTGTGCGCGCGCTCGAGATGTATGTCGAGCTGTGCCCCTGGGCTGCCGGCTACGAGATCAACGTCAGCTGCCCCAACATCGCCGCCGGCGGTGCCGCCATGGGCTCCACGCCCGAGGGCGCCTCTTCCGTCATGGCCGCCTGCCGCAAGGTGACCGACAAGCCGCTGTTCGTCAAGATGGCTCCGGTTAACGTCGCCGAGATTGCCAAGGCTCTCGAGGCCGCCGGCGCCGACGGCCTTTCGGTCATTAACTCCATCCAGGGCATGGCCATCGATGTTCATACCCGCAAGTCCCGTGTGGCCAAGCCCAAGGGTGGCCTTTCGGGCCCGCTGTGCCACCACATCGCCGTGCGCATGGTCTGGGAGGTTGCTCAGGCCGTCGATATCCCCATCAACGGTGTCGGCGGTGTCATGACGGGCGAAGATGCGGCCGAGTTTATCCTGGCTGGCGCTACCTGCGTGTCGGTCGGCATGGCCAACTTCGTCGATCCGTGCGCTTCGTTCAAGATCGCGCACGAGCTCGAGGCCTGGGCGGAGTCCCAGGGCGTGAAGGACATCAACGAGCTGGTAGGTGCTTTCGAATGCTAGAGACCGACGCCCGCGACCGCGTTATCGTCGCCCTTGACTGCGATCGTGAGCGTGCGCTCGAGCTCGCCCATGAGCTTTCGGGCCATGCCGCTTGGCTCAAGGTCGGCATGACGCTCTATTACGCCGAGGGTCCCCAGATCGTCAAGACCTTTAAGGACCTTGGCTTTAAGGTCTTCCTCGACCTTAAGTTCCATGACATTCCGCATCAGGTGCGCGGCGCTGCCCGCTCGGCCTCGCTTGCCGGTGCCGACCTGCTTTCGGTTCACGGCCTGGGCTCGGGCGCTATGCTCGCTGCCTGCCGCGAGGGTGCCGAGGAGGCGCGCGTGGACCGTGCCAAGCTTGTCGCCATTACCGTACTCACGAGCATGAACCAGGATTCGCTGGCCGAGATTGGCGTCGAGTCGCCTGTGGCCGAGGAGGCCGCTCGCCTGGCGAAGCTTGCTCAGGCCAACGGCATCGACGGTATCGTGTGCTCTCCGATGGAGGCTCACGATATGCGCGAGCTGCTGGGCCCCGATGCCCTCATCGTGACCCCGGGCGTGCGTCCCGTGGGCGCGGCCCTGGGCGATCAGTCCCGCGTTGCCACGCCTTCTCAGGCTATCGAGCGCGGCGCGAGCCATATCGTGGTGGGCCGTCCCATCACCGGTGCTGACGACCCGGTTGCCGCTTTTGACGCCATTGTCGCCGAGCTGGTCGAAAACGTCGCGTAAAAGATTCCCTTAAGTCGCCACTTTTGGGTGTTAATAGCACAAAATAGCCCCCGTGCCTGCGAAAACTTTCCCATCTATTGTGTGGAATCGCGGTTCGGGGGCTTAACTTTGCCCCCGATATATTGCACTTTTTGCAGGTATCGTCTAACCTATGGAGCCGCAATTGAGCATTTTGTACGTTTGACGTGCTAAAATGCCAACATCGAATGAATGTTAAACCAATTATTTGGAGGTTCGAATGGCACTCCCTCAGCTTACCGACGAGCAGCGCAAGCAGGCTCTTGAGAAGGCCGCTGCCGCCCGTCATGCCCGCGCTGAGCTTCGCGAACAGATCAAGAAGGGTGAGAAGTCCCTCGAGTCCGTGCTCAACTCCGATGATCCCATCGCTTCCCGCATGAAGGTCTCCACCCTCATCGAGTCTCTCCCTGGTTATGGCAAGGCCAAGGCCGCCAAGATTATGGAGGAGCTCGGCATCTCCGCTACCCGTCGCGTCCAGGGCCTCGGCGTCCGTCAGCGCGAGCAGCTCCTCGAGCAGCTGACCAAATAAGTGAGTGCTCAGGATTCCAAGCTCTTTGTGATTTCTGGACCGTCAGGCGCGGGCAAGGGCACGCTCGTCACTCGTGTGCGAGAGCGTCGCTCGAACCTGGGCCTGACGGTTTCGGCTACCACGCGAGCTCCGCGTAAAGGTGAGGTCGACGGCGTCAATTACTTTTTCCTGACGCGTGAGGAGTTCGACCGCCGCGTGGCAAACGGTGAGTTTGTCGAGTGGGCTGAGGTCCACGGCAACTGCTATGGCACGCTGGTGAGCGAGGTCCAGTCCAAGCTCGCCTCTGGCGCTTCTCTGATTTTGGAGATTGATGTTCAGGGTGCTCTGCAGGTCAAGGAGCGCTTCCCCGAGGCCGTGCTGATCTTTATTAAGCCGCCTTCGCTCGAGGTGCTTCGTGAGCGTCTTGTCGGTCGTGGTACCGAGTCGCCCGAGACGATTGAGCTGCGCATGGCAAACGCCGCCCATGAGCTTGCCCTTGCCGACCGCTACGACGACGTCGTGGTGAATGACGATCTCGACCGCGCGACCGATGAGCTCGTTCGCGTTCTCGATATGCATGAAAGGATCTGAGGTCCGTGTCCGTTGTAAAGCCTTGCATTGACGATCTTCTGGAGAAGACCGATCACAACCGCTTCCTGCTCGCTTCGCTTGCCTCCAAGCGCGCCTGCGATATCAATAGCATGCTGCGTGGCCAGCACAATCGTGTGCTTGCCGTCCAGGATGTCGATGACATCACCATCGCGCTCTCGGGTGCCGATACCATTTCGATGGCTATGGACGAGATCGTCGACGGCGATATCTCCTACGATGAGGCCCGTTACGAGAAGGCGCTCGGCCACAAGGTTGCTGAAGCCTAAATGGCAGCTCGCGTCTGCCTGGTCCACTATCACGAGGTTGGACTGAAGGGCAAGAACCGCGCACATTTTGAGCATATCCTCATGGATAACATTAAGGCGGCTTTGGCCGCCTTTTCCGTGAACGCCGTGTCTCGAATTTCCGGTTATATCCTCGTGACCTTTAACGAGCATCAGGCCGACGAGGCGGCGCGCGTTATCCGCACCGTGCCCGGCGTTGCTCGTGTTTCCCTGGCCTATCACACCAATCGCGACCCGCAGGAGTACTGCGCGGCGGCTGTAAAGGCGCTGCGTGAGTTTGGCCCCTTCGACTCGTTTAAGGTACATGCCAAGCGCTCTAACACCGATTACGAACTCACCTCGATTGATATCAATCGACAGGTTGGTGAGGTGCTGTGCGAGGCGTTCCCCGATAAAAAGGTCCAGATGCACGACCCCGACGCGATGGTGCACGTGCTGGTTGTTCAGGGCAGCGTTTACGTGTACGCGCGCTCCGAGCGCGGCGTGGGCGGTCTGCCGGTGGGTTCTGCCGGCAAGGTCGTGACGCTTCTGTCATCGGGTATCGACTCGCCGGTGGCGACCTGGATGCTCGCGCGTCGCGGAGCCGTGTGCGTGCCGGTGCATTTTTCCGGTCGTCCGCAGACGCCAGATACCAGCGAGTATCTAGTGCAGGATATCATTCGCGCCCTTGAGCCGGGTGTCCAGATCGGCCGTCTGTATGTCGTGCCGTTTGGTGACTGCCAGCGCGAGATTTCGGTGACCTGCCCCAGCAACCTGCGTGTCATCATGTATCGCCGCATTATGTATTCGGTTGCTGAGCGCATCGCGCATATCGAGGGCGCCAAGGCCATTGTGACGGGCGAGTCGCTTGGTCAGGTTGCCTCCCAGACGCTCGAGAACATCATGGCCGTCAACGAGGCCGTGAAGATTCCCGTGTTCCGTCCGCTCATTGGTTCTGATAAGCAGGAGATCATCGCACGTGCCCAGGAGATCGGAACGTTTGATATCTCGACCGAGGCGGCGCCCGATTGCTGCACGCTCTTTATGCCGCGTCGTCCCGAGACGCATGCCAAGCTCGATGCCGTGCATGAGGCCTGGGAGCTGTTCGATCACGAGGAGATGATCGAGCGCCTGCTCAAACAGACCGAGTATATCGATTTTGGCAGCAACACGTATAAGGCCCCCAAGACCTTAAAACGCAAACATTCGGAGCTCGCTCCGCGTGAGATTTACCAAGATCACGAGTAATTTGTTGCATAGGCCGGCGATGTTTTTGCATCGTCGGCCTTTTGCTATCTGGGCGTTTGCTTCTAAATTGTTCATTTGGCGACGCGTGCCTGAATAAATGGACACTTTTCCGCAAGGTTTTGGTCGGGTTTTGGTTAAACCGTGAGCGACGATGTGTGAACCCGGGCGCTGCGCCCCCTCTCGCCTGACACGATAGTGTTGGGAGGTGTTTGCTATGGCACAGCGCGAACAACACGAACGGGTCAAACGAATGGATCGCTGGGCGGGAAAGCTGCTCGAGCACAAGGCGGTGGTCGTGGCGATGCTTGTCGTTATTGCGATGGCGAGTGGGTTAGCTATGGCAACGTGGGGCGGCGAATCCGATGGGGTGTCGTTTGATCGTGATGCCACGTCGGTTGAGCGGGCGGATACGGGTTCTGCGGGCGCTTCCGATGATGGCGATCCTTCGAGTGATTCGAAAAAGGCAATTGCGGCCAGTGAGGTCTATGTCGATGTTGACGGGGCCGTAGTGACGCCGGGCGTCTATCGCCTGCGGGAAGGTGCGCGCGTGGCGCAGGCGATTGATGCTGCCGGCGGGCTTACGCCCGATGCCGATGTCGCGGGCCTTAATCGGGCATCCAAGGTCACTGATGGACAAAAAATCCACGTTCCAACGGTAGGGGAGCAGCAGGCGTCCATTGCGGAAGCCGGTGTTGATGGAGGGACTTCCGCATCATCGGGCGTGAGTGGCGCAACAGGCCTGGTAAACATTAATACGGCAAGCGCGGCAGAACTGCAGACGCTCTCTGGCATTGGTCCCTCCATGGCACAGTCAATTATCGATGAGCGGACAAAGAACGGTGCTTTTGCCTCGGTTGACGACCTGATGCGTGTGTCGGGAATCGGCGAGAAGAAGCTTGCCAAAATCAAAGATTGCATCTGCGTATGAGTGCGACCGAGCGCGAGCGTGTTATGCCTCCGCGGCCCCTGCTTCCGTGGACGATGACCCTGTGTGCCGGCATGTGCATGAGCTGCGTCTTGGTGCTCAGCATGGCCGCTGATGCGCTGCTGAGGGAGCGGGCGCCGGCGTTCGGGCCGCTATGGACCATTCCCGTTGCGGCGACGGTATTTGTTGTGCTGGCTCAATCATGTGCGCGGCTTGCCCCTTTGAAGCGGTGGCTGTATGCCGCGTCCGTCGGTCTCGTGGCGGGAGCGGTCGTCTCAGCCTGGTGGGCTGTGGGTGCGCTAAGCGCCTCGAAGGCGCTCGACGGTCGAGCGGCAAGCAGCATCGAGTTTGTCGTGCAGGGTGATCCATCCATAAACGACGACGTGTATTCCTATACCTGCGAGGCACGCGCGGAAGGTAAGAACTTGGCAACGGTTCGCCTATCGTGCGACCGCGAGCTCAAGGTCGGGGCGCACGTGCGTGTTATCGGTCGCGTTTCACGTTTTGAGAACGATGCGTATGGACGATCGCGCGTGCTCCGAGGCGAGGTATGCAAGGTAAAAGCCGTTCGGATTGTGTCGGTCGATGAGGGCTCTCCGGGGCCGCTGCTTCGGCTGCGAAATGGGCTGCTTGCGTCAATCGCGCCTGCGACCGACCCGGCGCGTGCACTCATAGCCGGTATCGTCTGCGGTCGTTCGGCCGAGCTGCGCGCCCTGCCGGCGGGCGATTGGTTTTCGGTGACGGGAACGGCGCATCTTATAGCCGTCTCCGGCAGCCATTTGGCTATCGTGGGGTTTGTAATCGAGGGTGTATTGCAAAAGACTCGCTGCTCGCGTGGTCTTCAGCGGGCGATATTGGCGATAACGCTTGTGTGCTACGCTGCCTTTACGGGCGCCTCTCCCTCGGCCGTGCGCGCGTGCTGCATGGTGTTCGCGACGTTTGTCGTAAACGGCGCGGGGCGTCGCCGGCATGGCGCATCGGCACTGTTCGTAACCATGTCCATCTTTGTGCTGCTCCGCCCAACGGCGCTGTTCGATATGGGTTTTCAACTCTCGTGTGCCAGCGTCTTTGCCATCCTGTGCTTTTGCCCCTATGCGACCTACTGTTTAGGTGAGCTGGGTGTGCCATCGGGCGTTGCCAGCATGCTTTCCGTAACACTGTGCTCACAACTGGCGACGCTTCCCATCACCATTCCTGCCTTTGGTACGTTTTCGCTCATTGCTCCGCTGGCGAATGCGGTCATCGGTCCGGTGGTGAGTCTGCTGCTCGCTGTGTCGATCGTTTTGGTTCCCTTTTCGCTCGTGGCGCCGTTGCGGACTTGGGCGCTCGTCGTGCCCATGATTGCCGCCCGGTGCGCGCTGTTCTTTGAGCAGCTGTTTGCCGCCGTGCCGGGTGCATCCGTGAGTGTGCCGCCCGATAGCATGTGGATTTACCTAGTGCCGTGTTTGCTGGCGGTTCTGCTGGTCTGGTGGCCGCGTCCCCGTGCGCGTCCTATGGCGGTGGGGCTTGCATGCCTGGTGCTCTTGGCTGCGATTCCGTATGTCTACTGGGATCGATTCGCTCCGCCTTCGGTAACGGTCCTCGATGTTGGCCAGGCCGATGCGATTCTGATTCGTCAGGGTGGCGCCGTGGCGCTCGTCGACTGTGGGCTCGATGAGCGCGTGGTGTCGGCGTTGGTTCGCAATAACGTGCACCATATCGATGCCGTCTTTGTGACACATTGGGATGAGGATCACTGGGGAGGTCTACCTGCCGTGCTCGAACAGTTTTCGGTCGGAACGATTGCCGTGGCGGCGGATGCGCTGGAGGATGCTCCTGCCGAGGTATTGAACCGACCTGGCGTGGAGTATCGGCAGGTGTGCCGTGGGAATACGGTCGACATCGGCTCATTTTGCGCCCGCGTAATGTGGCCATTCGAGTCTGTGGATGGAGAGGGGAACGAGGACTCGCTTGTCTTGCTGCTCACCTTTGCGCAGGAAGGAAAGCGCTTGCGCATGCTGCTGACCGGCGATGCCGAGCTTGACCAGGAACGTGAGTTTGTGCAGGAGGTGGGGGATATCGATGTGCTTAAGTTGGGACATCACGGCTCGAAGGTCTCGGTCGACGGTGAGTTGCTGGGCGTTTTGAGACCCGAGCTTTCCATTGCAAGCGCCGGCGAGGGGAATCGATACGGTCATCCCAGCGACGAGTGCGTGGATGCGGTTCGAGCGGCCGGTGGGGGCTTTGCGTGCACCATCGAACAGGGGGATATCACTATCACGCCGACCGCGAAGGGCTTTACGATGCGATGCCAACGGTCGTGATGGCATCGTTGGCGCTCGGTGGGACCCTGGGCTAAAATGACACGGTACGAATATGGGAGCTTGCAAGAGGGGAGCGCGATGTCCGAATCTGGGCTGTTGCCGGCATATCTGATCATCGGTACCGACGGAGTCAAACGTGACCACGCTGTCTCGCGCATGAAGGCACGTCTGGAAAAGTCGGGCATGGTCGAGTTCAACCTCGACGAGCGCGACATGACCAAAGACCCCGATATCGAATCGATTATCGGCTCGCTCAACACCTTTCCCATGGGCAGCGAGTTTCGCCTGGTAATTCTCGACGGCTGCTCAAAGCTCGCCAAGGCGGTCTCTGAGCCGCTCGTCGAATATCTGGCGAGCCCCAGTCCCACGACTGTCTGCCTGATCATTGCCGACTCGCTTGCCAAGAACACGCGCCTGTATAAGGCGATCGCCAAGATCGACAAGAAGGCAGTGATCGACTGTTCGGGCACCAAACGCTGGGAGCTTCCGCGTCGTGTGCAGCAGATGGCGACGCAACACGGTAAGTCCATCTCCACGGCTGCCGCTGAGGAGCTCGTCTCACGCTCGGGTGAAAACACCCGTATGCTCGACAACGACTTGGCAAAGCTCGCCCAGATGGTCGAGGCGCCTCAGATTGAGCTTGCCGATGTGGAGCGCTGGATCGTGCGCACGGCCGAGGTCCAACCTTGGGACTTTCTCAATGCGGTCTCGGCCCGCGATATGCGGCGATCGCTCGAGCTCTTTAATCTGCTGCCCGTCAAGAGCTATGTGTGGACCTACACCCTGCTGTGCGGACGCATCCGTGAGCTTATCGTTGCCAAGGCCCTCGATGCGCGCGGGCAAGGTCGCGAGCTCGCCGCCACACTTAAGCTCCAGTCCTGGCAGGTCAAGAATCATCTGACCTGGGCGCGCCGCTTTTCTATGGCGGAGCTTGTCGCTGCGCTCGAGGGCGCGGTCGATGTGGAGCTCGCACTCAAGGGTTCGGCCGATTCGGAGACCGCATTTTTGCTCTGGATTACGAACATCTTGAGAAAATCGTGATGATACCTGCCTTTTTGGCAAATTCGTTCTATCTCTTTGAGATGGAGCGTGCTATAGTAGGCGCTTGCATGACCTCACCGTGTCTCAGAGGTGTCATACATTTTTTGCAAGGAACTCGAAAGGAACTCCAGAAGTGGCAAACATCAAGTCTCAGAAGAAGCGTATCCGCACCAATGAGGCAGCTCGCATGCGTAACAAGGCTGTCAAGTCCGAGCTCAAGACGCTGACCAAGCACGTCCAGTCCGCCGTCGCCGAGGGCGACGCCGAGAAGGCTCAGGCTGCCCTCAAGACCGTTACCAAGCGTCTCGACATGGCTGCCGCCAAGCATGTCATCCACAAGAACCAGGCTTCCAACCGCAAGTCCGGTCTTGCCAAGCTCGTGAACAGCATCAACGCTTAAGTTGTAAATTTCACACCACACAGATTACGCGCATAAATGGAGCCTGTTTTATGGAACAGGCTCCATTTTTTGTACCGCTCGGGTAAGATAGTCGGCATGAATACTTCAATTGACATTTCCCACATCCGCAACTTCTCGATCGTTGCGCACATCGACCATGGCAAGTCCACGATCAGTGACCGCATCCTCGAGCTCACCCATACCGTCGAAGAGCGCGATATGGAGTCGCAGCTGCTCGACACCATGGATATCGAGCGCGAGCGCGGCATCACGATCAAGTCAAATGCCGTCCGCGTCTCCTATGACGCCGACGATGGCGAGACGTATCAGTTCAACCTGATCGATACGCCGGGCCATGTGGACTTTACCTATGAGGTCTCGCGTTCGCTGGCCGCCTGCGAGGGTGCGGTGCTCGTCGTCGACGCCACGCAGGGCGTCGAGGCGCAGACCGTCTCCAACGCGACGCTCGCCATGAACGCCAATCTGGACATTGTGCCCGCCATCAACAAGATCGACCTGCCCTCGGCCCATCCCGACGAGGTCAAGACCGAGATCGAGGATGACCTGGCGATTCCCGCCGATGATGCCGTGTGCGTATCGGGCAAGACCGGCGAGGGTATCCACGACCTGCTAGAGTCCATCGTCTTTTTGATCTCTCCGCCCAAGGGCGATGCGAACGCTCCGCTCAAAGCGCTCATTCTGGATTCGTACTTTGACGAGTATCGCGGTGTGGTGGCCACGGTTCGCGTCTTCGATGGTTCCATTAAAAAGGGCGATACGCTGCGTATGATGCAGGCCGAGGGTGACTTTTTGGTCGATGGCGTGGGCGTCAAGCGTCCTGCCGAGACCCCGGTTGACGCGCTGACGGTTGGCGAGGTCGGCTATGTGGTCACGGGCCTGAAGGACCCCGAGGCCGTTCGCGTGGGCGACACCCTTACCTGGGCGTCGAACCCCTGCCCCGAGCCGCTTCCGGGCTACCGCGAGGCCAAGCCCATGGTCTATACGGGCCTGTTTCCGATCGACAACAAGGATTACGAGAACCTACGCGACGCACTCGATAAGCTTCACGTGAACGACCCGTCGTTGGTGTGGGAGCCCGAGACCTCGGTGGCACTCGGCTTTGGCTTTCGCGTGGGCTTCTTGGGCCTGCTGCACATGGAGGTCGTTAAGGAGCGTCTCGAACGTGAGTTCAACCTGGATCTCATCGCTACGAGTCCTTCGGTCGACTATCACGTGTACAAGACCGATGGCGAGATGATCGATGTCCGCAGCCCGCAGGACCTGCCCGAGGCCACGCGTATCGAGCGCATTGAGGAGCCGTACCTCAAGGCCAAGATCATCTGTCCTCCCGAGTATACGGGTGCCGTCATGCAGCTCGCCATCGAGCACCGCGGCGTGACGACCGACATGATCCATCTCACGAGCAAATCGGTGGAGATGCGCTTCGATATGCCGCTCGCCGAACTCATCTTGGACTTCTTTGACCAGCTCAAGAGCCGCACCAAGGGCTACGCTTCGTTGGACTACGAGTTCAACGAGTACCGCCCATCCGAGCTCGTGAAGCTCGATATCCTGCTTTCGGGCGACGAGGTGGACGCGCTGTCGTTTATCGTTCACAAGGACAAGGCCTACGGTCTTGCCCGCGGCCTGTGCGACAAGCTCAAGGAGATTATTCCGCGCCAGCTGTTCGAGGTGCCCATCCAGGGCGCTATCGGCAACAAGATCATTGCCCGCTCCACCGTCAAGGCGCGTCGCAAGGACGTGCTTGCCAAGTGCTACGGCGGCGACATCTCGCGTAAGCGCAAACTGCTCGAGAAGCAGAAAGAGGGCAAGAAGCGCATGAAGGCCATCGGCTCGGTCGAGGTCCCTCAGGAGGCGTTTATGGCGATCCTCAAGGTGGACGAGTAGGTCTATGGCACTCTCCGAATATAGTCAGCGGCTGTTGGGCGCCTATGCCGAGCAGCCGTTCCTTATGGCTCCCATGGCGGGCGTGACCGACCCCGCCTACCGCATCATGTGTCGCCGCCGCGGTGCCAACCTTGCCTACAGCGAGATGGTGAGCGTGGCGGGCCTTGCCTATGCCAGCAACAAGACCTGGCGCCTGGTGCTGCCGGCCGACGAGGAGCAGCAGATTTGCGTTCAGCTCTTTGGCTCCAAGCCCGATCAGTTTGCGAGTGCCGTCGCCGCCGTCGAGGAGCGCGTTGGCGATCGTCTGTCGCTCATCGATATCAATATGGCATGCCCCGCCCGCAAGGTCGTTACCAAGGGCGAGGGCTCGGCGCTCATGCGCACGCCTGACCTGGCGGAGAAGATCGTCGAGGCCACGGTGGGTGCGGCGCACGTACCCGTGACCGTCAAGATTCGCAAGGGCTTTTATGCCGAGGACCGCAATGTCGCGACATTTGCCCAGATGCTCGAGGGCGCCGGTGCTGCTGCAGTCGCCGTGCATGGTCGTTGCGCCACGCAGCTCTACACCGGCCAGGCCGATTGGTCGGTCGTCGATGAGGTCGCAGATGCCGTCGAGATTCCCGTGATCGGGTCGGGCGACGTGTTCTGCGCCGAGGATGCCGCGGAGCATCTGCGCAACTCGGGTGCCAGCGCGGTGTTTATCGCGCGCGGTATCTACGGTAATCCCTGGGTCTTTGGTGATGCTCGCGCTCTTGCGCTCGATGGCATACCGGTGCCGCCTCGCAACTCCGTCGAGCGCTTGGACGCCCTGCGTGAGCACCTAACGCTGACGCATGAGCTTCTGCCGCTCATGTCGCGCGCCCGTACGTACGCAAGCTGGTACTTAAAAGGCATGCCCCATGCCGCCGCTTGGCGTGCCCAGGTGGTGCGCTGCTCCACGTATGAGGAGTTCATGGCGTTGGTCGATGAGATCGAGCACGATGTGGTGGCCTGCGAGGCTGCACTTGCCGCCGGCGAATCGGTGCCCCTTCATCCGCTGGAGGCTTAAGGGTGGCCGTTACCGCGCTGTATGCGCACGTGCCGTTCTGTGCCCAAAAGTGCCGCTACTGCGACTTTGATTCGCACAGTTTCGCTCCGTGCGAGCTGGGCGCCGCGCTCGATGCCTATTTTGAGCAGTTATATGTGCGCCTCGATGCTTTTGGCAAGGCCGGGGCCCTCGATCGGATCCGCACTGTCTATGTTGGCGGCGGCACGCCGTCGCTGGCGGGGGAGCGCCTGGTGGAGCTGACGCGGCGTATTCGTGCGTGGTGCGCCCCCGTTGAGTTTACCTGCGAGGCCAATCCCGAGTCGCTGACCGCCGAGCTTGCCGCTGCGCTTTCCGAGGTTGGTGTCACACGCGTCTCTCTGGGCGTGCAAACGCTCGATAACACCGAGCTTACCGCCATCGGCCGTATTCACGATGCCGATCGGGCACTCGCTGCCATCGCGACGGTCAAGGACGCTGGGCTTGACGTGTCGTGCGACCTTATGTGCGGACTTCCCGGGCAGACCGCAGCGAGTTGGAAACGCACGCTCGATGGCGTGCTGGCGGCGGCTCCGCATCATGTGTCGGTTTACCCGCTCACGCTCGAGGAGGGGACACCCCTCTATTGCATGGCGTGCCGCGACGAGTCGCTCGAGCCTGATGAGGATTTTCAGGCCGCCTGCATGGACACGGCGCGTGAGCGTCTGGGTACGGCCGGCTATCACCCGTATGAGGTGGCGAGCTACGCGCTCGACGGCCATGAGTGTGCCCATAACATTGCCTATTGGACCGGACAGGGCTACCTGGGCCTGGGCCGTTCTGCCGCCGGTATGCTTGATGCTGGGGATTTCGACCGCTTGGCCGGGCTGTTCCCCGGCGTGTCTTCTCGAGGCGATGCGTACCGCGTGCGTCTGGTGCAACGCGACGATGCCGCGACGGCGTTCGAGGCCGAATTCCTGTCGCAGCGTGGGGCTGCGGCCGAAGACCTGATGCTCGCTTGTCGCATGACGCGCGGTGTTTCGTCCGACCTGTTGGTTCGTGCAGCTTGCGTCATCCCAACGGATGAGCTGGCAGTCGCCTGCGATCGCGCGCTCGAATTGGGCCTTGCCACTTGGGTGCCCGATGGCGTCGAGGGATATGCGGGGCGCATCGCCTCGAAAGACGTTATCGCAGGTCGCGTCCGCGCCCGTTTAGCGCCCACCCACTTGGGCTGGCTCGATGGAAATGTTCTGTTCGAGCTGTTTTGGGGTCTAGCATAGACCGCTCGGGTAGAATTACCGCAAGATATACGCTGCTTTGAGCAGGAGGTTGCCGCGCATGGCGACGATGAACGAAAAAGATTACTACGAGATTCTCGGTGTCTCTAAGGACGCCACCTCGCGTGATATTCAAAAGGCCTTCCAGCAGAAGGCCCGCAAGCTCCATCCGGACGTCAACAAAGAGCCGGGTGCCGAGGAAAAGTTCAAAGAGGTTTCCGAGGCCTACGCTGTTCTTTCGGACGAGCAGAAGCGTGCACGCTATGATGCCATGCGCTCGGGCAACCCCTTCGCCGGCGCTCCTACGGCTTCGCCTTATGGCGGCGGTTACGCCGGCGGCGCTGGGTACGGCAATCCCTTTGAGGGCGGTTTTCCCTTTGGCGGCGCTTGGGGCCAGCCGCGTCGCGGGCGGGCAGCCTACAATCCCGAAAGCGGTGCCAACGTGGTCGTCGACATCAAGCTCGATGCCAAGGAGGCCAAGGGCGGTGCGCGCAAAACCGTTCGCTACACGCGATTCGATACGTGCGGACATTGCGGCGGCTCGGGCTCTGTTTCCTCCGAGCATGCCCATACCTGCCCAAGCTGTGGCGGGCGCGGCCATATCGATGTGGACCTGTCCTTCCTGTTTGGCGCCGGCACGTTTCAGTCGGTTTGCCCCGAGTGCGGCGGCTCGGGCAAGGTCGTAGCCGATCCGTGCCCCGATTGCGGCGGCAGCGGTCGTACCCGCGTGACCTCCGAGCAAACGATTGAGTTTCCTGCCGGCACGCACGACGGCGACGAGGTCCGCATTAGCGGCATGGGCCACGCCGGCACCAATGGAGCTACAGGCGGTGACCTGGTCGGTCGCGCCCATGTGGAGGCCGAGCGCCTGGAGGGCAAAGCCCGTACCGGCTTTTACCTGATGGGCATCGTGGCGCCGTTTTTGGTGCTGTCGGCCATCTCGGGCGTGTTCTCGGCCTTTGCCGTGATGTGTTTTGTTCCGTTTGTCATGGGCCTGTTCATGGTGCTCTCAGACGGGATTCTTCACCGTAGCCTGCTGTGGTGGAAGCGTGGCGCGATGCAGTTTGCCAACGGTTTTGCCAACGGCTTCATGTTCGCGCTCGTGTCGGTGTGGTTTGCGAGCTGCTCGCAGCGCGCGATGCTTTCGCCCTACGGGATGCAATAACATCAAACCCTCTGTTTGCGGCCGGCCCTGCATGGGTATAGGACGCACTGTGACAATATTGAAAGTCGGAAGGATTCGGTCGTGTCGGAAAATAGGGATTACTACGAGGTACTTGGCGTCGATAAGGACGCCGACGCGCGGACCATTAAGCGCGCGTTTCTAAAGAAAGCCCGTACGGTACACCCGGATGTTTCGGACGACCCCGAGGCCGAGGCCAAGTTCAAGGAGCTTAACGAGGCCTATTCTGTCCTTTCCGATGAGCAGAAGCGCGCCAACTACGATCGCTTTGGTACCGCCGATGGCCCTGGTGGCTCCGGCTATGTCGATATCAACGATATCTTTGGCGGTATGGGCATGGACGACTTGTTCTCGTCGTTCTTTGGCGGCGGCGCCGGCGGTGGTGCCCGCAGCCGTCGCGAGCGCCGCCGCGGTCGCGATATGGCCATCTCGCTTTCGGTGACGCTCGAGGAAGCTGCGCTTGGCTGCAAAAAGACGATCAGCTATGACCGCCTTGCTCCCTGCGAGGATTGCAACGGTACGGGCAAGGCTGACGGTGCGACCGAAAAGCAGTGCAGCCGCTGCCACGGCACGGGCTATGTCACCACGGTCCAGCGCTCGTTTTTGGGTCAGGTCCAGTCCTCTTCGCCTTGCCCCGACTGCCACGGCGAGGGCACGGTCATCGATCATCCCTGCGAGACTTGCGACGGTCAGGGCCGCACGCCTTCGCACGAAAAGATTGACATCGATATTCCCGCCGGCGTCTCGACCGGTCGCCAGCTGCGCGTGAGCGGCTTTGGCGAGGCCGGCCTTCGTGGTGAGCCCTCGGGCGATCTGATCGTCAACGTGCGTGTCGCCGATCACGAGCGCTTTAAGCGCAATGGCGACGACCTGTACCTGGTGAGCGATATCTCCATTGCACAGGCCGCGCTCGGCTGCGAGATCGAGGTCGAGGGCATTATGCCCGATGAGGTCGTCAAGGTGTGCGTCCCCGCTGGCACGCAGTATGGCGACACCGTCAGCGTCAACAACTTTGGCATGCCGCGCATCGGCGGTGGCGGCTCACGCGGTCGACTGATCGTGCAGCTGCGCGTGGTCGTTCCCACGAACCTTTCCAACAAGCAGCGCGAGCTGCTCCGCGCTTTTGCCGACGATATGGGCGATGACGTCGCTTCCGGCAAGAAGTCGGTAACCGATCGTATCAAGAGCGCCCTCGACGATATCCTCGATTAAGGAGCCCGCTTGCTCGCACCCCATATTTCCGTCGTCAACCTTGGCTGCCGCGTCAACCGGGTTGAGTCCGACCGTATCACTGCCGATCTTATGCGCCAGGGCTTTGCGATGGTGGAGCCCGAGGATGCCGACCTGATCGTAATCAATTCCTGCGCCGTGACGGGCGAGGCCGAGGCCAAGACCCGCAAGGCCGTCCGTCATGCGCTGTCATATCCAGGCGAGCCCTACGTGGTCGTGACCGGCTGCGTTGTCAACTTGCATCCCGAAGAGCTACTAGAGCTTTCGGACCGCGTGATTGCCGAGCCGTCGAAAATCGACGTCGCCGAGCGTGTCTGCGAAGTGCTGGGTGTCGAATCCGATAATGTGGCCGCCTGCAGCGACAGTGATGTGGTCGATGCTCTGGGGCGCTCGCGTCTGGGCGTGAAGATCCAAGACGGCTGCAATCACCGCTGCACGTATTGCATCGTGTGGAAGGCGCGCGGCCCCGAGCGCTCCGTGCCCGTCGAGTCCGTGCTCGAGCAGGTGCGCGAGGCCCAGGAGGCCGGTGTGCCCGAGGTAGTGCTGACTGGCGTGAACCTGGGCGCCTATGATGGCAAGAGCGCGACTGACGAACATGTGGAGATCGATGAATTGCTCGAGGCCATTATGGAGCGCACCACGATTGCCCACGTGCGCATTTCCTCAGTCGAGCCCATGGACATCTCCGAGCGCCTGCTCAAGGTGATGGCGCGCTATCCTCAGCGTATCGCGCCGTTCTTGCATCTTCCCGTGCAGTCCGGCTGCACTGCGACCCTGCATCGCATGGGTCGTCCCTATAGTGCGGAGGCCTTTGAGGACACGGTGCGCATGATTCGTACCAATCTGCCCCAGGCGTCACTTTCTTGCGACGTCATCGTCGGCTTCCCCGGCGAGACGGACGAGGAGTTCGAGGAGTCACTGGCGTTGTGCCGTCGCGTGGGCTTTTCGCGCATGCATGTCTTCCGCTATAGCAAGCGTCCCGGCACGCTTGCGGCCGATATGCCCGATCAGGTACCGCCCGAGATTATGGCCGAACGCAGCCGCCGCATGCGTGCCGCCGCACAGGAGCTTGCGGTCGCCGATGCCCGCCGCCGCGTGGGCACGGTCGAGCGTGCGGTGCTCGAGTACGGCGACAACCTGACGCTCGGCTCGTTCCATCATGCCCGTCTTGACGATGTCTGCGGGCTCAAGGCCCCGTGCCTGCTCGATGTTGCTATCATCGGAGTCGATGATTCCGGCTTAGTCCATGCTCGCAGGGAGGTCCATGGAAGCCTCGAAGATTAGACTTACCGTTCCCGAGGGGATTGACCCCTCGCGCGTCTTGGGCGCCGGCGACGCTGTCCTTCGCGCGGTCGAAGACTTGGTTCGCGCCCATGTGGTTGCGCGCGGTGACCAGATTGCCGTGAGCGGCGACCCGGACGAGGTAGAACTCGTGGCGCGTTTTTTCGAACACGCTTTTCGAGAGGCGGCTGCCGGTCGCACGCTGTCTGCCGACGACGTCTCGCGTTGCCTGGCTGTCCTGCGCGATGGCGAGCACGACGCCTCGTCGCTGCGCGATGACGTGCTGCTTTCGTATCGCGGCCGTGTCATTCGTCCCAAGACGCTCGGCCAAAAGCGCTATGTTGACGCCATCCGCTCGCATACCATCACGTTTGGCCTGGGCCCCGCCGGTACCGGTAAGACCTATCTAGCCATGGCGCTCGCCGTCGCCGCGCTCAAGCGCCATGAGGTGGGTCGCCTGGTCCTTACGCGGCCCGTTGTCGAGGCGGGGGAGAATTTGGGCTTTTTGCCCGGCACCCTCGAGGAAAAGATCGACCCTTACATGCGGCCGCTCTACGATGCCCTGTTTGACATGATGGATCGTGAGCGTACCAATGAGCTCATGGAGCGTGGCGTGATCGAGATTGCCCCGCTCGCCTACATGCGCGGCCGAACGCTGAGCGACGCTTTCGTGGTACTCGACGAGGCGCAAAACACGACGCCTGAGCAGATGAAGATGTTCCTGACGCGCCTGGGCTTTAACTCAAAGTTTGTGATTACCGGCGATCTGAGCCAGCGTGACCTGGTGGGTCGTCGCGGCGGCCTGGCCGACGTCGAAAAGATTTTGGGCCGTGTCGACGATGTAGCATTTTCTCATCTGGAACGTGCCGATGTGGTGCGCCATGCCCTGGTGGGCAGGATCGTCGAGGCCTATGATGCGTATGATGACGTGCGTGAGCAGCGCTCGCGCGACCGAAAGGAGTCCCGTTGAGTGTATTGATCAGCAACGATGCCGAGCTCGATACGCTGCTCGACGCGCAGGAGGTTGAGCACATCTGCCAGTTCGTGCTTGCCGCCGAGGACGTTGAGCGTGAAGTCGAGATTTCCCTTTCGTATGTCGACGAGGACGAGATGCACGAGCTCAACCACGAGTGGCGCGGTATCGACCGTACCACCGATGTGCTCTCGTTTGAGTGCGATTCTGCCTTTGACGAGGACATTCCCGCCGACGAGACGATCGAGCTCGGCGATATTATCTTGGCGCCGCAGGTTATCGCTCGCCAGGCTCCCGGTTTTGGTAACAGTCCCGCCGACGAGTGCCGGCTGATGCTTGTGCACGGTATGCTGCACCTGCTGGGCTATGACCACATCGAGGACGACGAGGCCGTGGTCATGGAGGCCCGTGAGGATGCCATCCTGCGCGATCTGGCGCTCGAGCGCGGCGAGGACCCCAAGTTGGTCCATGTCGGTCCCATCACTAACCATGCCCACGACTAGGAGCCGTCTATGATTCCCGGATCGAACAAGGACCATCCGTCCTTTTTAAAGTCGTTCTCCTACGCCATGGAGGGCTTTGTCACCGCCGTTAAAACCGAGCGTAACATCAAGGTCATGCTCGCGGCTGGCGTGTGTACCGTCATTGCCGGCTGCATCGTTGGCCTCGACATTGCCGAGTGGGCCACGGTTATCATCTGCTGTGGCCTGGTGATTCACGGTGAGCTGTGCAATACCGCTATGGAGGCGATCGTCGACCTGGCGACCCAGGAACTTCATCCGCTGGCGAAGCGCGCCAAGGATATCGCCGCCGCTTCCGTGTACGTTCTTTCCATCACCGCCGCAATCGTGGGCCTGCTGGTCTTTGCCCACGCGCTTGGCTTTATTTAGAAAGGGATTCCCATGTCCGACAATATGCAGCCTACTGACGAGGTTTTGGACGACGAGGTTCTCGATGAGGTCGAGGATACCGATTCGCTTGACGAGGTCGAGGAATTCGACCCGTTTGAGGGTATGAGCGACGAGGAGCTCGATGCCCTATGTGACGAGGACGAGACGTCTCTGGGCTTTGGCGATGTGGAGCCCGGTTTTCGCAGCGGCTTTGTGGCCCTGGTCGGTCGTCCCAACGCCGGTAAGTCCACGCTGCTCAACGCCTGCTATGGCAAAAAGGTCGCCATTACCTCTCCGGTGGCCCAGACGACTCGCCGCCGCATGCGCGCTGTGGTTAACCGCCCCGGCTATCAGCTGGTCTTTGTCGATACCCCGGGTATTCATAAGCCCAAGGACGGTCTGGGCTCCGAGCTCAACAAAAGTGCCCTGTTCGAGCTCAACGACGTTGACGTCGTCGCGTTTTTGATTGATGCCACCAAGCCCATCGGCAGGGGAGACGCCTGGGTTGCCGAGCGCGTCAGATGCGCCCGTTGCAAGAAAGTCCTGGTGCTCACCAAGGCCGACGAGGCCGACCCCGCGCAGGTCATGGAGCAGCTTAAGGCAGCGCATGAGCTTATGGAATACGACGACGAGATCGTGACCTCGTCGGTGAAGAACTTCAACGTCGACGCCTTCATCGAGACCGTTGCCCACTTTTTGCCCGAGGGCCCGCGTTGGTTCCCCGAAGACATGGGTACCGATGCTTCCGACGAGACGCTTGTTGCCGAGTTTGTGCGCGAGAAGGTCTTGCGCCGCACCCGCGACGAGATCCCGCACTCCGTTGGCGTGATCTGCGATGCGCTCGAGCAGACCAAGAAGGTGCTGCGCGTGCGCGCCACCATTTACGTCGAGCGCGAGGGTCAAAAGGGCATCATCATCGGCAAGGGCGGCGAGATGATCAAGCATATCGGTATCGACGCCCGTCGCGATCTTGAGCGCATCTTTGGCACGCAGGTCTTTTTGGAGCTGGACGTGAAGGTCAAGGCCGGCTGGCGTGACGACGAGGCCCAGATTCGCCGCTTTGGCTACAACGCCGAGGACTAAGGGCGCGCGGCGCGCATGGCAGGTTCTCGCACATATCGCACGAAAGTGCTCGTCCTCGACAAGACCAAGCTCAAGGAAACCGATCTGATCTTGACGATGCTTGACGAGCGAGGCCGCCAGGTGCGTGCCGTGGCAAAGGGCGCGCGCAAGCCTGGCGGTCGCTTGGCGGCGCGCTGCGAGCTGTTCTGCACGGTGGATATGCTGCTCGCGCACGGACGCTCGCTCGACATCGTGTCGCAGGCCGAGTTGTTGGAGGCTCCCCTTGGCGCCGCCCCCGATTACGAGACGACCTGTGCGGCGAGTGCGATCGTCGAGGTCGCGCGCGTATGTTCGTTTGAGGATGCCGAGGATCCATTTACCTTTGCCATTTCCTCGCGCGCTTTGGAACTTGTGGGCGGCGGCCTCGATGCGGCACACATGGACCTCCTGGTAGCCGCCTTTGTCTTTAAGCTGCTGTCGCATATCGGGTATCGCCCCGATTTTTCTGCCTGTGTTTCGTGTGGCGACCCTATGCTGTCGTATTTTTCGCCCCAGGCCGGCGGGCTCATGTGCGGGTCGTGCGCGTCGAGCGTTCCCGGCGCCGAGCTCGTGTCGACCGGCGAGGTCGCCTGGCTGCGCGCCCTTATGGGCATGACCTTCGACGAGCTTATGGATCAAAAGATCGACCCGCATACTGCGGCGTTTTTGCTCGGGCTTTCGCATGTCTGGGCGGCAACGCATACCGATCAGCGACTCCGTGCGATGGAATTCATGTTGGGTCGGTGATGATGCGCAGACACAGGCTGCTTGTGGTAACATACCGACCTGTTGGTACCTCGACCTTGGTTGCTCGCTCCACCGGCGGCTTCCCAGTCCGAGGCGAATCGAGTCGCCCGCGGGCGACGTAAAACGAAAGGTGAAACAATGACTGTTTCCAAAGAGCGCAAGGCGGAGCTGACTGCCCAGTTCGGTAACACCCCGGTCGACACCGGTAACCCCAAGGTTCAGGTTGCCATCCTGTCCGAGCGCATCAAGGAGCTGACCGAGCACATGAAGTCCCACCAGAAGGACTTTCACACCCGTCGTGGCCTGCTCATGCTCGTCGGTCGCCGTCGTCGTCTTCTCTCCTACATCAAGAAGAACGACATCGTCGAGTACCGTGAGCTCATTAAGGCTCTGGGCATCCGCGACAACATCCAGTAAGGATTTGTACATGCTAAGAGCGTCCTGCACAGCGGGGCGCTCTTTTTGTGTAAGGGCGTGAATAATCACGCTCTGAAGCGTGGCGGGGGCAGGGGGCCCGCGTCACATGAGAAGCCCGCAGGCAAGGGGCCTGTGGGGTAAAGGAGAACAATGACACTCGTATCCAAGACCTTTGAGCTGTACGGCAAGACCTACACCTTTGAGTCCGGCGAGCTTGCCAAGCAGGCCACCGGTGCCTGTCTGGTCAAGCAGGGCGACACCACGATGCTCGACACCGTGGTTGTCTCCAAGGAGCGTAAGAACTACGACTTCTTCCCGCTGACCGTCGACTTCAACGAGAAGATGTACGCCGCCGGCCGCATCCCGGGTGGTTACCTTAAGCGTGAGGGCCGTCCCAGCGAGAAGGCCACGCTCACGGCCCGTATGATCGACCGCCCGATCCGCCCGAGCTTCCCGGACGGCTTCCGCAACGAGGTGCACATCGTCGCTACTTCGCTCGTCGCCGACCAGGTCAACCCCTTCGACGTCATCAACGTCATGGGTGCTTCTCTGGCCATGACGCTCGGCGGCGTGCCCTTCGAGGGCCCGCTTGCCTGCGTGCGCATCGGCCGCAACGTGGAGACCGGCGAGTTTATCGTCAACCCCACCTATGAGGAGCGCGAGAACTCCGATCTGGACCTGGAGCTGGGCGGCTCTGCCGACTTCATCTCGATGGTCGAGGCCGGCGCCGAGGAGATCTCCGAGGACGACATACTCGCCGCCATGAAGTTTGGCCAGGAGGCTCTCGCTGCCTTCTGCCAGGCTCAGGACGAGTTCGTCGCCGAGTGGGAGCAGGTCAACGGCGCCATCGTCAAGAAGGAGTATCCGCTCGACCAGCCCGTCGAGGAGGTCCAGGAGCGCATCTTTGCCCACTACGACGAGATGGCTGCTGCTCTGCGCGACGCTGACAAGCTCTCCCGTATCGGCAAGGTCGAGGCTCTGAAGGAGTCCATCCGTGCCGAGTTCACCGAGGAGGAGCAGGCCGCTTGGGAGCGCGAGATCCCCGTGGCGCTCAAGAAGCTCGAGAAGAAGGCCATGCGCACCATGGTCGTCGAGACCGGCGAGCGCGTCGACGGCCGTGCTGCCGACGAGATTCGTCCCATCATGGTGAAGGACAACTACTTGCCGCTCGTTCACGGCTCCGGCCTGTTCCAGCGCGGCCAGACCCAGGTGCTCTCCGTCCTGTCGCTCGGCATGCTCAACGAGGGCCAGCGTCTGGATACCATCGAGCCCACCGAGGGCAAGCGCTACATGCACCACTACAACTTCCCGCCGTTCTGCACCGGCGAGACCGGCCGCATGGGCAGCCCCAAGCGCCGCGAGATCGGTCATGGCAACCTGGCCGAGCGTGCTCTGCTTCCGGTGCTTCCCGACGAGAACGAGTTCCCCTACGCCATCCGCGTCGTCTCCGAGGTCATGGAGTCCAACGGCTCCTCTTCGATGGCTTCGACCTGCGGCTCCACGCTCGCCCTTATGGACGGCGGCGTGCCCATTAAGCGCCCGGTCTCCGGTATCGCCATGGGCCTGATCCAGGAGGAGGGCAAGACCGTGGTCCTGTCCGATATCCAGGGTCTCGAGGACTTCCTGGGCGACATGGACTTTAAGGTCACCGGCACCACTAAGGGCATCACCGCCCTGCAGATGGACAACAAGGCCACCGGTCTTACCTTCGACATCCTGGCCCGCGCCCTGCAGCAGGCCAAGGAGGGTCGCGCCTTCATTCTGCAGAAGATGCTCGATGTGATTCCCGAGCCGCGCCGCACCACGCGCAGCACCGCTCCGCGCATTGTCTCCATCCAGGTTCCGACCGACAAGATCCGCGACGTCATCGGCTCCGGCGGCAAGGTCATCCGCGGTATCCAGGACGAGACCGGCGCTTCGGTTGACATCCAGGAGGACGGCACCGTTTTTGTCGGCGGCACCGGTGAGTCCGTCGACCAGGCTGTCGAGCGCATCAAGCTCATCATCAAGGTTCCCGAGCCGGGCGAGGAGTACACCGGTCGCGTGGTCTCCATCCAGCCCTTTGGCGCCTTCGTCAACCTGCTGCCCGGTAAGGACGGCCTGCTGCACATTTCCCGCGTCGCCAAGGGCCGCGTGGAGAAGGTCGAGGATGTCCTCAACGTGGGCGATGAGGTCAAGGTCGTCGTCATCGAGGTTGACGACCGCGGTAAGATTTCGCTCGACCGTCTTGACAAGCCCGAGGCCCCGGCTCGCGCCGAGGGTGCCTCCGAGGGCGACGGCGAGCACTTCCAGCGTCGTGAGCGTCCGCGTCGCGAGCGCTCCGAGCGCAGCGATCGTCCGCGCCGTCCCGGTGACAACGGAGGCCGCAAGCCCCGCCGTCACCACGACGCCGAGTAACAGCTACACATAAGCAGCTCAACAAGGGCGACTCCGGACAGGGGTCGCCCTTTTGCTTGCGCCCGGGAGGGCCGCATATGAAGTTTCCTGCTCTACAGTCCTGCGCAAGACGGAAAGCACATTAAGTGCTTTCCTTTGCGTG
>CABQMF010000024.1 GCA_902465265.1 uncultured Collinsella sp.
ACATAACATTCTGTTGCCGAAGGTCAAATAGCTGCCCGGTTTGAACGAAATCGTATATGGGCTCCGCAATGATTGCGAAGACAAGCATATTTCGCAGGTACTTCTTTATGTCATGAGTATGCAAAAATCCCTCAACTATCAAAAAGCAAAATAAGGGAAATGCAATTCTGCCAAGAACATGAAGCACATCCGAAGCCTCGCTTAGAATCGCCCACTGTTCGTCTGATATCTGATTGTACGATGCGTGAGTCATGATTCCATTGGTCAGGACGATCCTGCTTACATGATCGAGAACCATCGAGATGGCCGCTATTATCTTTAATGTGCTGCCGCTAATTCCGTATCTATCTGTTTTCATTTCTTTTTCCTTTCTTTGGGTGGGCCGTCAGGGGTTCAGCCTGCTCCGCAGGCGGCCGCTGCGGCGCTCAGCGCCCCGACGGGTTCGAACCCATGCCGCGGCAACAAAAAAGCGGCCGGCATCCGCCAGTCGCTTTTCTATTCTATGGTGGGCCGTCAGGGGTTCGAACCCTGGACCTTGGGATTAAAAGTCCCCTGCTCTGCCAGCTGAGCTAACGGCCCGCGGGTGGCATTGTACCACGGTCTGGGACTATTCCCAACTCCATTGGCCGTTCTGGAAAATCACAACTTCACGTCCATCAGGCGTAATGCCCGTAATATCGATATCGTCCGTGCCAATCATAAAGTCGACATGCGTGCTCGAGACGTTAACGCCATGCTCCAGGAGCTCCTCTTTGGACATGTCGTACCCGCCTTCGATGCATTCAGGGAAACCAACACCCAACGCAAGGTGACAGCTGGCGTTCTCGTCATAGAGCGTGTCATAGAACAGAACGCCGCTTTCGCGGATCGGAGTGTTCTTGGAAATGAGCGCAACCTCACCCAGATGAGCGGCACCTTCATCGGTGTCAATGATGCTCGCGAGCGTTGCCTTGCCCACGCGGGCATCGTAGTCCACAACGCGGCCGGCCTCGAACTTAATCCAAAAATCGTCAACCTTGTTACCGTGGTGAATGAGCGGCATAGCCGAATACACGATACCGTCGGCACGCATACGATCAGGCGAGGTGAAGACCTCTTCGGTGGGGATGTTGGGGAAGAAGGGATGCCCATCGGGCGTCTTGCCCTTGCCGCCGGCCCACTCGTGACCTTTCGTCATGCCAATCGTCAGATCGGTTCCATTTGCCGCGGTGTAATGCAGGTGGTCAAAACGATTGTCGTTCAGGAAACGCAGGTTCTTTTCGAACGCCGCGTCATGAAGCTCCCAGTCGCTCTCCGGGTCCTGGCCATCGGCGCGCGCGGTGTGCAGAATCGCATTCCACAGCTTATAGATTGCAACCTCATCGGCGTCTCCCGGGAACACCTCGCGCGCCCAAGCCACGACCGGCGCGCCGGCGATGCACCACGGGTTGATGTTGTAGTCCAGTCCACGGCGGAAGACCTTGCATTGCGTGTTCCTTGCCTTAGAAGCTGCAGCGGGCTTGGCGGGATCGATACCCTTGAGAGCTGCAGGGTCCGCACCCTCGATAAAGATAAAGCAGGCACCGTCCTGGGCCAGGGAATCCAGCTGCAGGCGCTTCCACTCGGGCGTCTGCTCAAAATAGCTTTTCTCGACATGCTCGTACGCAAGCCTTGTCACGGCATCATCGGCCCAAATGACCGTCACGTGGCCAGCGCCGGCAGCATAGGCCTCCGCGACCACCACGCGGGCAAAGGACGCGCACTCGACCGGAGACTGAACGACAACCTCCTGGCCGGGCTTGACGTTTACGCCCTTGCGGACAACCAAGCGCGCATAGTTTTTAATCTTGGGCTCCAGGGCCTTCATGCCCTCCAGAGCTTCTTCGACCGTCAGGGCAGCTCGAATCATGTGCCACTCCATCTATCTATAGGACAACAAAAAGGCGCGCCGCAAAAACGACGCGCCTTATATCTTAGCGATAAGTATGGATGCAAACGCTACTTCTTCTTGGAGTCCTTCTTGTCCTCCTCGGCAGCTGCGCGCTCGATAAGAGCGTTGAGCTTGTTCTCGGACATGCCCTCGGCCTGCGCGCGGTACATGTTGCGCAGGGGACGAATACGAGCGAAGTCGTAGATAAAGTCACCCAGAATGATGACATAGGACAAAACGATGCCGACCATCTGGACGGGACTGGACACCGTGCCGCCGGGAGCGAAGTAGAGCGAAGCCCAAATTGCCACGACGAGCACCATGCCGATAGCGAGCACAGCCCACCAAATACGGCGGCGCTTGGTGTAGTCCTCATCCTGCTTGAGAAGGATATTCGACACCGTGTAGATGCGATCCTCGCGGGCGCGCTGCTTAGCCTTGCGGGCGCGTTTTTCCTCCTTGGAAAGGCCTTCCAGGTTTTCGCCCTTCTCGAGCTCTTTGCGGCGGGCCTTGGATGATGCCGGCACGACGTGAACAGAGCTCGCTGCCTGACGGGCGGGCTTAGCGGATGCGGCGGACTTGCGCGCAACCCCGGTAACCTCGCGGGATTGCGTGCGCTTGTTCGTGGCGCTACGGGTACTCACTTACGCGTTCTCCTTCATGCTTGTGAACTGGGAGCCCGTAATGATTTGGAAGGCCTCGCGATAGCGCTCGGACGTGCCATCGATGACCTCGGCGGGCAGGTGCGGGGTCTCCCCCGTCATATCCCAGTTGGCCTTGAGCCAATTGCGGACGAATTGTTTGTCGTAGCTAGGCTGGATCTTGCCCTCCTCGTAGCTGACGGCAGGCCAGAAACGGCTGGAGTCGGGCGTGAGGCACTCGTCGATCAGCGTAATCTTGCCATCAATAACACCGAACTCGAACTTGGTGTCGGCGATGATGATGCCTCGAGTCGCGGCATACTCGGCAGCGGCCTTGTAAATCTTGAGGGACAGGTCGCGAATCTGCGCGGCGACGTCCTCACCCACGATCTCGCAGCAACGCTCGAACGAAATGTTCTCGTCGTGATCGCCGATCTCGGCCTTCGTAGACGGCGTGAACAGCGGCTCGGGAAGCTTTGAGGCCTCGGTCAGGCCCTCGGGCAGCTGAATGCCGCAGACGGTGCCGTTCTCGTCATAGGTCTTCTTGCCCGAACCGGTCAGATAGCCGCGGACGATGCACTCGATAGGAATCGTCTGGGCCTTCTTGACCAGCATGGCGCGGCCTGCGAGATAGTCACGATACTCGGCAAACTCCTCGGGGAAATCCGCCGGGTCGATGGAGACGAGGTGGTTGGGGACGATGTCGGCAAACTTATCGAACCAGAATGCCGAGATGCGGTTGAGCACCTCTCCCTTAAACGGAATCTCGTCGGGAAGAATGAAGTCGAACGCAGAAATGCGGTCGGTGGCGACCATCAGCAGGTTTTCACCGGCATCATAGATATCACGAACCTTGCCACGGGAATCCGGACGACGCTCCATCGTTGTCACGTGAGTCACTCCTTACCTAAATACGACAGTAATGCGGGTTCTTCCCCGCACGTTTTCGCAAACTCGGAGCGGCAGGGACGAAACCCCTCCTTCACCGAATAGCGAAAAGCTAGTGCTCCATTGTAGTAGATGCCGCGTCCGCCGTGTGCTCGCGAGGCAGATGAATCGTAAAAGTCGTACCCTTTCCAAGCTCCGACTCCACGGATATGTAGCCATGATGACGCTCGACAATCTGCTTGGTCACGGCGAGGCCCACGCCCAGGCCGCCCGCCTCGCGGGCGCGACTGGCGTCAGCACGCCAAAAACGACCGAAGATGCGCGACAAATCATCCTTGGCGATACCGATGCCCGTATCCGAAACCGCAATATCGACGTGCTTACGGTCGCTGAGCACCGACACCACGACCCAACCTCCCTCGGGGGTATAGCGCATGGCGTTACTCAAGAGGTTGATGACGCATTGCGTGATCATGTCGGGATCTGCCTCGACAACGTCATCGTGGCCCTGCGTCTCATCTGCAAAGCGCAAGCGCAGGTCGCGGTCGGCAAACAGGCGCTCCTGGCCATTCACAATCGAACGCACAAACGGCACCATATCCACCGGCTCCAGGTTGAGCGGCGCGGTACTGTTTTCCATGCGCGACAGGTCGAGCATCTGCTGCACCAGACGGGCCAGACGACGTGTCTCGGATGCGACTGTCTCCAGATGCTCGTCGTCGGTGGGGTACACGCCGTCCTGCATGGCCTCAACCGTTGCAAGCATTGCCATGAGCGGCGTGCGCAGCTCATGAGCCACATCGGAAGTCAGGCGCTTCTCGTGCTTCATGTCCTTCTCGAGTGAGGTGGCCATCTCGTCGAAGGTCTCTCCCAGCTGATCGATCTCATCATCGCCGCGCAAGCCCGTACGAGCGGACAGGTCTCCATCGCGAATCTGCTTGGCGGTGCTGGTAATACGATGAATCGGCTTGGTGAGCATGCGCGACACGAGCGCTCCGATAACGACCGAGATGCAGACGGCCACAACCGCGGCAAGGGCCATGGCGTTAAAGGTCTTCTCTCTGAATGCTGAGTCTGCCCTGGTGAGCAGGGCATCGGAGCCAACCGCCCACAATTTGACCTGACCCACGTGCTCGCCGGAGGACGTCACGATCTCAACGTTGGCAACACTATTGGAATCGGTGGGAGCAGACGAGACTGGGCTGTGCGACGCCCTCTTTCCGCTCGTATCGTCGGTCGTCGCCTGATTTTCGCGCACATCGGCAGTAGCGCTTGCCGAGGGCCACGAGTCGTCGTAGACGATGACGCCCTTTTTATTGACAACCTGCATGCCCAGATCGTCGGACACCAAACTCGATGTCGCGACCGTGCGCAGCTCGCCCGCAGTCCAAGAACCGTTTTCCTCATATGACGTTGCCAACTTATCGGCAGCGGAATTGGCGATTTCGACAATATTGGAGCGCGTGTAATCCGTAAAAACCGTGCCCCATACAACGGAGACTACGCCCACCAGCACCAATACCGTCATGAGCGATGTCAGGGCAAAAGCTAGGGCCATGCGCGAGGGATAGCTCATCGTCGGCCGTGAATCGGAACGAGGCGTGTTCCAACTAGCCTTGGAACCCGCCTCGTTCTCCTGCTTATGCTTTTGCCCGATTTCAAAGCGCGCAGGTGTCATATGTGATTTCCTTTATTTCTCGTCCGACTTATCGGTCTTGGTCGGAGCCTCGAAGCGGTAGCCGACACCGTGAACGGTGTAGAGCCACTTGGGCTTCTTGGGGTCGTCGCCCAGCTTGGCGCGAAGGTTCTTCACGTGGCTGTCGATGGTGCGCTCGTAACCCTCAAAGTCGTAGCCGAGCACCTTCTCGACCAGCTCCATGCGGTTGTAGACGCGGCCGGGGTGACGGGCAAGCGTGGTGAGCAGCTTGAACTCGGAAGCCGTCAGGTCGACTTCCTTGCCCTCGACCAAAATCTTGTGGCCCGAGATGTCAATGACCAAATCGCCAAAGTCGAGCACCTCGACGGCCGGCTCATCGGCCTGGTGGGCACGGCGGAACAAGGCGCGCACGCGCGCGACAAGCTCGCGCGGCGAGAACGGCTTGATCAGGTAGTCGTCGGCACCGAGCTCGAGGCCGATAATACGGTCCTCGATCTCGCCCTTGGCCGTCAGCATAATGATGGGGACATCCGAGGTGTCGCGAATGGTGCGGCAAACGCGCTCGCCGGGAATCTTAGGGAGCATGAGGTCGAGCACGACCAGGTCGAACTGATGCTTCTCGAACTCTTCGATAGCGGACTGGCCGTCGCCCACGCCCACAACCCAATAGCCCTCGCGCTCGAGATAGGCAGCGACGGCGTCACGGATTGCCTTCTCATCCTCGACCAGCAGAATCTTTTTTGCATCTGAAGCCATAACACGGCCCCCCTGTCTCAATTAGCTAAGAACAAGCTCATTTTAACGCACCTGAGCCCACCGGGTATCGCATGGGCGCGATAGCTCGGCGGGCGGTACTCATAGTCACAACGCGCTTATTCCCCTGTCGAGCCCTTTTTAACCCCTCGGAGACTAAAGAGAGAACAAGCGAGCGGTAACCGTCTCGGGAATTCCCTGGCTGTTACGCACCGTTGCGTACGTTAAGAACGAGTTCGATTTACCCGCCGTAGCAGGATAATCGCCATACTCCAAAGCTCGATCGGGTGACAGAAGCGAGCCGTAGGTCTTAGCCGAAGTGTCAATCAAAAAATGCGACGCCTGAACTTTAACCAGGTATTTGTTTTTCCTTCCCGCAGCGCACGCGAGCGGCTCACGCGAAAGGAAGAGGTACGGCCCACCCTCGTTACCGATATAGGTGCCCATATTGCCCAGGCTACCCACACCGCTATACGTCGCCTCAATGGAGAACACGAAGGTGTCGCCCATATACACGGCCTCGAAAGGCGAAACCGACGAAGGAAGCACCAGCTGAGCTCGCTTCGTGTTGTTGCCGTCAGTCAGGTCGATCGCCGTCATACCGTAATAGACGCCCTCATCATTGTGCACGCGGGGCGAGATGGTCAGGATACCGTCGCTCACACGCGGAGCGGATGCGAAACGGCCCGTCGACTTCCAAATAGTCTCAGGCTTGGACTCGCTGGGCGACTGACGGTAGCAGTACGAATCGTTACTCGTCTTGGTGCCACCGGACGAAGGCATCTTATACCAGATGACCGACGACCTATACGCTGTGAAGAGCGGCGGATCGTAGTTTTCGCCACCGCGGTCGAGCTCGACAGCGTTGCCGGTAAGGGAGGAGCCTGCAAGGTTTTGCGCATAGAGTTTCCAAGACGCATTGGCAAGGTTCATCTCGACCCACGCGAACACGCCATCGCCCGCGCGAACGTCGTAAAACGCATAACCGGTTCCCTCAATGGGATCCTCGATAAGTGTGGCAAGCGAGCCATCGCCCAGGTTGAGCACACCAAGCGTATTGGCATGCAGGGCAGAAGCAGGCGCCATCATCGCGGCAGCGTAGTCGCCATCGCAGTAGTACAGCAGCGTGCCCAGCGGCAGCGTCCACGAGGCCGCGGGCTCAAGATCGATATCAACAGCTTCGTACTCATCAGTGATCGAGACAATCTTCGAATCGTCCTTGATAACCTGCGGCTCGCCGGCGGCGTCATCACTCGTTCCCGTTTTTTTCGAGCAACCGGCAAGCACCGTGGCAGCGCCGGTGGCAGCCCCACCGAGTACAAAGCCGCGACGCGATATTCCGTTCTTGATGTGATCGACGATACCCATTAGGCAATCTCGGCGCGAGCGGCCTCGATAGCGCGCGTAAGCTGATCGGCGCAAGAGGTCTTTTTCATACCGCAGGTATTACCCGCGAGAACCTCGATCACGCGGTCGGCGGGAGCGCCCTCGACCAGCTTGGAGATAGCCTTGAGATTGCCGTCGCAGCCGCCGGTGAACTCAACGCCCAGCACCTTGCTGCCGTCATCGGAAAGATTGAGGTGGATATTGCGAGCGCATACACCCTGAGGCTTGTAGTCAAAACTAATCATTGAGATCCCCTCTCAGAAAGCAATTTCAGACGTCTATTATCCCCGTCCGAGCCGATAAAGTATCGCGGGCACCGATTCAACATCCTACGATGCTTGGACTAGTGGGGGCAAGATTAGCAGTCCGCACCCTGCGCGTGGACCATGCGCTTATCCCGATACATATTGTGGTCGGCAACACGATATACATCGGCCAGCGTATTTCCAGCCGTCTCGACGGTCGCCACGCCAATCGATGCGCTGACCGTCAGGGCCTCATCGCTTACCGCGGCAAGACCGAGACGAAGATCCTGTTCCAGCCCGAGCGCAGACTCGTTGTCAGTATGGGGGCAAACCAGCAAAAACTCGTCGCCGCCAACGCGCATCGGCAGGTAATCCGCACCAGCCACCCGCCGCAGCACGGACGCCGTCCGTCGCAGCAGTTCATCCCCCATCTCGTGACCATAGATGTCGTTGGTCCGCTTGAGATAATTGCAGTCCACCATAATCACGCTCACTGGCAAGCCCTCGTTTACCAGGCTATCTCCACGCGATTCAAGATAGTTGCGGTTGCGAAGCCCCGTCAGTTTATCTTGGTATGACAGTTCCTCGGCATGCTTGACCATCGATATGTTGTGCGTCGCCACGACGACCGACTCCAGCCGGCCTTGCTCATCGCGATGCTGGGGGACAACCTGTAGCGAGTACCAAGCACCTCGACAATCTCGCACCTCGGCAGCCAAGTACGGTACGCCCTCCATACGTTCACGAAGCGTACTTATATCTACGAGCCCCACAACCGCTTCGCGGCTTTCGGGGCTCACGATATCCCGGCAGACCGTGTCCATAAAGTCATATGCCTCGTTGTGCTCGGCAAATATCTTCGCTATCGCCGGCGACATATTGATTCCCTCGATCTCGAGGGTGTCGAGATGCAAAAGGAGGGTCGAATCGTAGATGGCGCTTATGGCATTGATAATGCCGAGCTGTTTATCCTTTTCGACCAAATTGCGGTGGTCAACGATATTTCGAGCCAACAGTACCACGACCCAAAACGCAAGGCACACCAAGACACCGGCGGCGACAAATGAAATCCTGTCAGACATGACCTCAGATTTGGGATATAGCGCAAACAGGCGGTAGTCCTTATATGCCGCACGCACGGCGTACCATTTGTCTCCTCGATATTCGATGGGCGTCAGGCCGTCGTCTTTCCACTCAACCCCTGCGCTGGTGAGGAGTCGGGCGAGCGACACGTCAGCATCGGCACTGTTGGATGAGACAATCTCCGCATCCTCCATAACAAGCACCGTGGGGCCCTGGTGGAAGGTGCTGTTCGAAAGCACGTCGGCTATGGCATATGAATAGTCGTCCGCCGTATCGGAAACAAGTGAGCGGTATGCCAGGGCAACGCCGTCGCCATACGGGACAGCGCAGACGGCAAAAACGACACCACGGCGCTCAACGACAGTTGAGTAGGACACTTTGGAACCTTGATACATCGATGCGACCGGCGAACAGGCCAGCTCCTCTCGCCACAACATGAGCGGATCGCGACCATCGATGTCGTAGTGGGCAGCCATATGGCCATCGGAGTCCATGACCATCAACCCCGAAAGGTTCTCGGCATGGACAAATTGCTCGATAAGGTCGTTGTTGACCTCAACGCGATCAGAGGACAGGAACGTCGCAAACGATTCGACCGCGGCGAGCAAATCGTGTGTCGTCTCGATTTTTCTCCCCTGTTCGTAGCGGTCATATTTTTCGCAAGCGTTTTCCAAAAACACCATGGTTTCTTGGCCAAACCCAAGCGTTTTTTCGAGGCAGCGATGGGTTCCAACCGCATACAACAGGCCTAATAAGACAGCGCTGACAATAACGCCGACAGCCATGACGGTCAGAGTCTTTCGACGCAAGCGGTGCTTGTCATTTGTCATGATTCCGCTCCTTGCCCGCCCGTCGTCGCTCCCGCCTTGTAATTGTCCACAATACGGTCAATCGTGCCGTCTCGATCCATGTCGACCAGCGCGGTATTGAGGTTTTTGACGCACTCCCCCTCATAGGCAACATCAAATGCAACGCCCAGGTCAACCGTCATAACGTTGTCGGCAAACACACGATAAACGCCGGGATACTGGGCGACGAGTCGATCAAGCGATTGAACGTCCGCCATCCAACAGTCGACATACCCTTTGGCGAGGGCGGCTTTGCAGAGCTCGGCAGAACCATACGATTTGATTTGCACGTCCGGCGAGATTTCCAGATCCCCTGCGAGCAATCGGCGTTCGCTCACCGAACCCGCAATCACCGCGATGGTCTTGCTTCCATCGAGATGCGCCAAGGAATTGATGCCACTCGTTTTCTTGGCGGCAACCGAGACCGTCACGGTTAGATACGGCTCGGTCCAGCAATACTTATCCTCGCGATAACAGGGAGAATAATCACACCACAGGCAATCGATATCACCGTTTTTGAGCAGCCGGTCGCGATCGTTCCAGTCAATATCGACAAACTGTGGCTTGAGCCCCGCACGCTTGCAGGCCTCGCGGGCGATGTCGATATCGATACCGGCGTAATCGCCCGTGGTATCGACATACACATAGGGGTCGTTATCCGTAACGCCGATTTTGAGTACCGGGAGATCTTTGTCGGCTTCATTCGATGAGGAAGAACTGCTTCGAACGGTATACGTCAGGGCGGCCACACAGGCGGCAACGAAGAGCATGAGCGTAAACGAGACGATGGCGGCTCGCTTGGTGCGTCCGGGCACGCGCCTCCCTTCATCGAAACAGCAGTCGGATTTCATTGTATACCCGGGGCTGATGCGGCAATAAAATAGCGCCTCACCCAAGATGGGCAAGGCGCCAAAGGTTGAAATGCATCCGCAAGCGGTCGAATTAGGCTAACCCTACTCGAAGTTCAGCTGCTCCAGGCGGTCGAAGACCGTATCGATGCGGGTGAGGAAGTCCCACGGATCAAAGATCTCGTCGAGCTTCTCCTGGCTGACGGTGCAGCGCGGATCGGCCTCGAGACGCTCCTTAAAGGTGGGGCCAGAGACACAATCCTGCACCTCGTGCCAGGTGGCCATGGCATTTTCCTGCACGATAACGTAGGCGTCCTCGCGGGTGATGCCCGTATCGACGAGGGCCAGCAGGACCTTGGAGGAGAAGATGAGGCCGCGGGTCTTGTTGAGGTTGGCCATCATGCGAGCCGGATACAGCTGCAGGCCGTCGATAACGCGGATGAGGCATTGGAACATGTGGTCGAGCGCGATGAAGCTATCGGCCTGGGCGACACGCTCGGCGGAAGAGTGCGAAATGTCGCGCTCGTGCCACAGGGCAACGTTGTCAAAGGCAACCTGCGCGTTGGACTTCACGACGCGCGACAGGCCGCAGACCTTCTCCATGGTGATGGGGTTGCGTTTGTGCGGCATGGCGGAACTGCCCTTTTGGCCCTTGCGGAAGGGCTCCTCGGCCTCGAGCGTATCGGTCTTCTGCAGGTTGCGGACCTCGGTCGCGATGCGCTCGCAGGTGGCCGCTGTAGTGGCAAGCACGCCGGCAAGGTAGGCGTGGTGATCGCGGCTGATGACCTGCGTGGACAGCGGATCGTGGACCAGGCCCAAGTGCTCGCAGACGTACTCCTCGACGAACGGCTCGATGGAGCTGTAGGTGCCGACGGCACCGGAGATGGCACCGAAGGCAACGTTCTTGCGAGCGTCCTCAAGACGATCGAGATCGCGCTTGAGCTCCCATGCCCAAGAGCCAAACTTCATACCGAAGGTCATCGGCTCGGCATGGATGCCGTGGGTGCGGCCGGCGCAGAGCGTATTGCGCTCCTCGAAGGCACGGCGCTTGCAGATCACGCCGAGCTTCTTGACGTCCTCGATAATCAGGTCACACGCCTGAGTAAGCTGATAGCACAGAGCCGTATCGCCCAGGTCGGAGCTGGTCATACCGTAGTGAACCCAGCGGCTAGGCTTGGGCTCGCCCTCGGGAACATCGGCGTCGATATATTCCTTCATGTTGGTCAGGAAGGCGATGACATCGTGGCGCGTGACCTCCTCGATCTCGTCAACCTTCGCCTTCTCAAAGTTGGCGTGGTCGCGAATCCACTGGGCCTCTTCTTTGGAAATACCGATCTTGCCGAGCTCCGCCTGAGCCTCGCAGGCCAGGACCTCAATCTCCTGCCAAATGGCGTACTTGTTCTCGAGGGAGAAGATGTGTCCCATCTCCGGGCGGGTATAGCGATCGATCATAGCGGCTCCTTTTTGGTTATTGGCACGTTGGTCGTAACCCAACCATTGTACCGTGCGCGGGTGCAAGTAACGATAACGGGCATTAACCTAACATTTTGTAGCATAGAGCGGCCATGAGGGCGTCCGCGTATTTGCGAAGCAAATTCGCACCGGCTGCGGGCGGCATGCCACGGTCGGCGCGCATGCACGGGCAAAGCGGGTTGAATCCGATGTTCCCGAGGCCTCCCATGCTCGATGGAGCGGGCAACGGGACATCTGTGCGCCCGCGTGGCGGACGCACACCGGCTGTGGGCGATCCTCTCGGATTCTCGGAGACGGTGGGGAAACTTTGTTGAATTGGCCGTCCCCGCATCTCCCGTGCTCGGTGGAGCGGACAACGGGACGTCCGCGTATTTGCTTCGCAAATCCGCACCGGCTTCAGGCGCCTTCCGGCGCCTTCGCCTGCTCGCTACAAACGCTTCGCGTTTGCTTTACGCTCGCACCCTGGCGGGTTCGAGTCCCGGCGCTTTGTTGAAAAAAGCACGGCACCGAAACGGTGTCGTGCTTTTACTTTTTTTGGAGCGGGCAACGGGACTCGAACCCGCGAGTGTCAGCTTGGGAAGCTGATGCCTTACCACTTGGCGATGCCCGCTTGTGTGTTGGCTAGTATAACGCGGTTGTCTTGTTCGATACAAGGGTGTCGATGCTTGTTTTAGCTGTGGAGAATCGTTTGAAAACCACTCCAATTGTGGAGATGAGGACCTTTGTCTTTCTTTTCTTACCATCTTCTACCTGCGCTTTTATCTGATTGTTGTATTTGAGCTCGATTTGTCAGAAATCGGGCAAGCTTTTGGTCAGCTTCTGGTACTTACCCGCATGAACCATGGCGGTAGCCTCATCCCAAGCGCCGCGGCCTCCCCGTGCGGCGCACGAGGGATAAGGAGCAGCCATGTCCAACGCACCCACGCACTCTGTCCACAGCGCAATCGCAACAGGTCCGCTGCTCCTGCTCCTCTTTTTTCTGATCGGCTGTCTGGCCCCAGGGGCCGCATTCGCCGTCGACGGGAGTGATGCCCTTAATTTCCGCACCATAAGCGACGGCTGCGGCCCCTTCGGTGTCGGTAAATACGAGGCACAGGACACTTCGATTTCGTACTGTATGAATCAAGACTGCCCCGGCCCCAGCAAGCCGGGAGGGCCATGGCGCACATATAACCAAGGCTGGACATGGCTCGATGACGAATTTGCCGCCATCGTCTGTCACGGATACCCCTCCAGTACATCCTTTGGCGGCCACAACCTGTCGCCCGATCTCGCCCGTGCCGCCACCCAGATTGCCGTGTGGATGCTCAAGGGAACCACGCGGCCCGACGGCACCTATTCGTATACAAATAGCAAGGGAGTTGCCAGGAGTGGTAGGTTTTACGAAAACGCCGAGGCCGTAGCGGCTGCACGTTGGCTCTACGACAGCGCTAAGTCCGGATCCATTAAGGCAGCCCCACATCGAGCCAGGCGTTATCACGGCCCGGTCTCGGGCGAGGGTCGACACCAGGACATGCTCTATGTTCTGCCCGCCGTCTCCGTATCTTTCCAAAAACAATCGTCCCAGGCTGACATCACCGCCGGTAACGATACCTACAGACTCGGTGGCGCAACCTTCGATATCTTTGAAAGTGCGGGCGATGTACGTGTCGGCACTTTCCAAACGGACGAAAACGGACATGCACAAGCAATACTTTTGCCCAATACGGCATATTACCTGGTCGAAACCAAAGCCCCGGCAGGCTATATCCCTCGAAGCGACCGAATAGCCTTCACCACACAAAACAGCGGCGAACATGTCACTATTAACGAGCAGCCCGGCACCATCACTTTGCGTATTGCAAAAATCGATGCCGCCACGGATACCGGCGCCCAAGTTGGGGCGTCGCTTGCGGGCGCTGAATTCACCTGCGTCTCGCAATCAACTCCCGGCTGGACTCGCACCCTTACGACCGACGAAAATGGACGGGCGATCCTCAACGACGTTCCTCTGGGCACCTTTACCATCTACGAATCGAAAGCACCCGAGGGCTACCTGATTTCAAACGACTGTTGGAGCTACACCGTCGGTGCCGAGCAACTCGGAGATACGGGTATCGTTGAGCTCGAAAGCCGTATTCCCAACATCCCCATCGCCTTTGACCTTGAAATCTCAAAGTTTAAGGATCGTGGCGATAACAATGAGTCCGGCCTAGAGCAGCCGGCGAAAGGCGTCGTCTTTGAAGTTGTCAGCAATAGCTCCCAACAAGTCGTCGGCACGTTGACCACAAACGTTTATGGCTTTGCCTCCACCAAAGACCAGCCCGAAGCATGGTTTGGCGCAGGCAAGCGACCCGCCGGCGCTCACGGTGCCATTCCCTACGACCGCGCGGGCTACACCGTTCGCGAGGTTGCAGAAACGGTCCCTGAAGGATTTAAGCAAGCAGAGGAATGGACCATCACAGCAGAGCAGACCGCAGACGGTGCCGAGCTTCAGTACATCGTTGACAACCACGCCCTATCGACACACCTTCAAATCGTAAAGCGCGATGCTCAGACCGGCGGCACCGTACCACTTGCCGGCTTTACGTTCCAGCTGCTCGATAGCCACCACGAGCCCGTCTCGCAAACATGTTGGTATCCGGCCCACAATGTAATGAATACCTTCACAACCAATACAGCCGGCGCCGTCACGCTGCCCGAATCACTTCATCCCGGAACATACTACGTGCACGAGGCGTCGGCCAAGGAACCGTACCTACGCGGAGAGGACCTGGAGATAACGATTCCCGCCGACAGAAATCTGACACCGGTCGCCGTCGCCTCGTTCTATGACGACGCCGCAACCGGAAGCATCGAAATCATTAAGACGGATGCTGTAGATGGGCGCGCCCTCGCTGGAGCCACGTTTGACATCCGCGCTGACGGCGACATCGTGCGAACCGACGACAGCATCGTCGCCCTGGATGGCGAAACCGTCGCCACCGTTACAACCGACGAACGGGGGCATGCGCGAGTCGACCATCTTTCGCTGGGATGCGGTACCGCCACCTACGAAGTCGTCGAGACACAAGCGCCCGAAGGTTACCTGCTCAACCCGACCCCACATACCGTGAAGTTATCGTACGCCGACCAGCAAACGCCTGTGATCGAAGTGCGCCTTGACGTTTCCAACGACTACACCAAGATCGATGTCTCCAAAGTCGACGCGTGCGGAGGTCAGGAAGTGACAGGCGCCGAGCTTGTCCTCTGCGACTCCAATGGCAACGAAATCGATTCTTGGACTTCATCCGGCAAACCGCACCACATTGAGCACCTTTCACCCGGTACTTACACCCTACGCGAAACGATGTCCCCGCGTACCTACGACCCCGCCGAAGAGATAACGTTTGAAGTAAAGGCCACGGGAGAAGTTCAAACCGTAGCCATGAAGGATACCCCCATCGAGATCAGGGGAATCGTCGATAAGCGCCAAGAGATTGCACAACCAGTCGTAAGCAAACTCGTTGCCAATGGCGACGGAAAAAACCGAGCCAAAGCACGGGCCAATACGCAAGGCGCCTTCTCCTATACCATCGACGCCAAAAATGATTCGAGCACCTGGGTCGACGAGTTGACCATCACCGACGACCTTGAGTGCGCCAAAGATGGCGCAGCGAAACTTGTTGCCGTTGAAACCCCTATTGCGGTCGGTGATCTAAACGGGCTGTGCAACGTGTGGTATCGAACGTCTCCGGCAGGAACAAGCGACACGGGCAAGCAGGTCAATGCAACGCTTGACGACGGGCATCACAATCCTTGGCTCGAAACGGAAGAGGTTACAAAGCTGCTGGGCGACGATGTGCGTCTCGTCGATTACGACGGGTGGCACCTATGGAAAGCAGATATCCCGACGGACAAGTCCGTCGCGCTCGATACGAAAGAGATTGATCTTACAGACGACGCCGTCATCACGGGCATCCGTTTTGAATACGGTGCGGTAGCCGCCGACTTTACAACCAGAAGCGAGGCGGACTCTTGGACCCGGGATGACCTTAAAGACGAACACGACGATCTTGACGATGCCAAGGCGGCCCTTAACTCGGATGCCCGAGGCGCAGTCGTGCATATGCAGGCAACGTCGTCCTATACGCCCCAAACCGCACTTGCCAACAGTGCGCGCGTCGATCTTTGCCGCAACGGCGGTGGCGATAAGCTCGAGGCGCATGATGAGGACCGCGTCGTCCAACGATGTGCCCCGTCTCAGAACCTGCCGGCAACGGGATCTGTTCCCGTCGCCGCATGCATCACCGCACTCCTGACCTCGGGCACCGCAGCCATATGGTTCACTCGCCTTAGGTCAGCCACAAAGAGGCGCTAGCACGACGAAAAGGCGGGCGAGCCAGTCTCCCGGCTCGCCCGCCTTGGGCATAAACGATGAATCGGCTATTCAGCAGATGACGAACCGCCATCGATGGCTGCCTGATCGGACTCGGAAATACCGTCGGCACCCAAACTTTGCTCTTGCTCCACCTCTTCGTTCATTGTTGTCTCGGGCGTCGAGCCCTTAACGCCAACGACATACGCGGCCCCAAAACCCAATGCGATAGCGATCAGGGTCAAAATCAGATAGATGGGCCAATGGCGCTTGATGTACGAAAACACGCTGACTCCTTAGCGGGTCTGTCTACGAACGACGAATGACCTCGGTCACGACCTCGGACACCGTAGCGATATTGGTCGGATTGACGTTGTACGGAAGGTCATCCTCGGTGCGAGCGCAGGCAAGACGTGGGCCGTCCACACCGGCAATCGTAAGGGCGCGGCGGCTCGCCTCGAGCGCCGCAGATGCATCGGTTTTTGCATAGGGCATCTCGAACGCACCGCAATCGACGTGGAACGACTTGCACACCTTGCTGACAAGATTCATGATGCGGCGATCGCCCTTAAACAGCTGCTGCTCGCCCTCGACCGTTACCACCGAAAGCCTGCCGGCACCGATAGACTCGAGGTTGATGAAGAACACACCGCGGAGCTTGTCACGATGCGAGGCCAAAAACGCCTTCATGCCGGCGCCGTCGCAATCGGACGCGCCTGTTGCGACGAACCAGATATCGTGGCCGAGCAGCTCATCGTCACCCATGGAGGCAACGGCCGAGAGCATATCCTCGGCAGAAGCGCCATCGGAAGAGGTGGCGCCGCCCTTCCAACCGTCGTCGTCATCCTCGAAGTTATCCCACGAGCCAATGCCGCGGCCAGACTTCTTGGCATCGTAATCGTCCTCGACGCCCAGCCAGTCGCTCATGCTGTCCTGCTCGTTCTTCTTTTTGCGACCGAACAAGCCACCCAAGCCGCGTTTCTGCGGCTTGGCGCCCGTCGAAGCAGGAGCCGAGATGGTCTCGAGCGGCTGCGCACCCGAGGAGATGGGCATGGGGGTCGCGACCGGTGCCGATGTGGGCTCGGGGCCCTGCGCCGTCGCAAAGGGATCATTTGTCTGTGCCGAAGGATCGGGAAGATCGAACAGCGACGTGCGGGACGCGACGTTGGCCTGTTGCATCGAAGGCAGCGACGGATCGGGAACCGAGGCCAACGGCGACGGAGACGGCGCAGGCGCGGAGGCCGGATCGGGGATATTCATTTGCTGGCGCGGAGGCACCTGAGACGAAATCTGCGCCATGAGGGAGTCAACTGTCTCGTCCTGCGTGGGAGCGACATTGGCCACCGTGGCACCGGGGTCGCTCGGCACGGGCATGGTAAAGATCTGCGTAGAATAAGGCCTGGACTCATCCGTCTTGGGAGCCTCGTCAATCGCAGGGGACTCCTGCTCCATAGCAGGAGCCTCGACCTGTTCGGGTGCGCTGGCCTCAACGGAATCGGCCTCGTCGACAGCCGAATCATCGGCGGCATCCTGGGCATCATCGGAGATGGGAAGGGGCTCGGCAATTGCGGTGCCCTGCTTCTCAAACGTCATCGTGGCATCGAATGACATGGTGCCATCGACCGGCTGCTGCGCCTCAAAAGACGTCGTAGCCTCGGCAACGTCAGCGGATGTCGGCTGCGGAGCCTCGAAGGACGTCGTGGCGTCGGCGACATCGACAGGCTTCGGCTGCTCGTTCTCGCTCTGCTCGAACTCCTGTGCCGCACGCTCACGCTCGGCCTCGGCGGCCTGCTGCTGGGCGATGGCCTCCCGCTCGGCGGCCTCGCGGGCAGCGGCGCGCTTTTCCTCAAAGTCGTCGACGAACTTCTTGCCCTTCGCAAGGGCGCCCTTAAAGAAGCTCGAAGCGCTGGCACCAATCGAGGAGAACGCAGAAGCGATATCGGCATGGGGCGTTGTCGAGGGAAGCTCGGCCGAGAAATCGGTGTCACTCTCATAGGACACGCGCTGCGGGTACTCGTCGTAGTCTTCGTCGGCGGTCTCGTCTTCAACCTGTGCCGGAGCGGCAGGCGCCAGAATATCCAGACCGGCTGCAGAATCGAGCGCGGGCTTTGCGTCAGACTCCGCGGCGGCAACAGGGGCAGCGACCGGCTCGGCGGGAGCAACAGCCGTATTTGCCGCGGGTGCGGGCTCCTGTGCAACGGGAGCAGGCTCCGGCTCGAACGTCGGCTCCTCGCCCTCTTCGTAATCGAGCGTGCAGGACTCGGGAAGCATGCCGAGCGCACGGATGGCATCCGAACCAAAGCGGATATTGCCGGCGGCATTGCGATAGAGCTTGGGCTTGGGCTCGGAGGCTTCGACCACCGCGGGCTCCTCCGCCGGCTCGGCGGTGGACGTTTCCTCGGTGGACACTTCGGCCTGGGCAGTCTGGTCTTGAGCCTCGGGCGCGATAACGCCGATCAGCGTCTCGTCGGCAGAGGCACCCTCAAAACCATCGATCTGTCCATCAAAAGCCTCGTCCTGCTCGGGTGCGTCGACAGGCGCCACCGGCTGGCCAAACTCGTCCTCGTCGCAGGAAGGTTCCTCATATTCAATGGTGTTGCCGTAGTCGTTTTGCTGCTGGGCCGCGGCATACTCGGCCGCCGCGCGCGCCATTTCCTCGGCGCGACGCTTCTGCTCGCCAAAATAGGTATCGAATGGAATGTCGTCGGGGAACTCGTTTTCGCCCTGATAGGGGGCAACGTTGTCCATGACACCGAGCATGGCGGCAACAGAGGACTTGTTGCACACCGCGCCAGACGTGTAGGGAAGCACAAAACGGTTGGAGATGATATTGGCGGCGTTGGCCAGTGCCACAAGGGAGACCAGAATCGCGACAACCCACAGCAGCACCTTGAGCACGCCGGGGAGCGGCAGGATACGCAGAATGGCGACAGCCGCGGGCGCGATCGTGGCGACAGGCAGGAGCTTGGCGATGAGCGCGCGATACGGAGCGTAGGGCTCGCGAGCGAGGAGCTCGGCACGGGGGGAATCATAGTGCGCTACCACGACGACCGGGCGGTTGCGCGGAGACGCAAGCGGGCCCGAGGCTTTGTGATAGGCGATGACATTTTGGCTCACACCGGTCTTTCCCAGGCGCGAAACCACGGGATGCCCCGTGCGCTCGAGCACGTAGAGCACGGCGCCGACAATGGCCAGCAAGGTGCCGACCAAGCCGATACCGCCGCCGATGCCCATCAGCAGGGCGCCGGCAAACGCCAGAATACCGGTAACAGCAAACGCCAACCTGCTGGGCGCGGGAGCATTAAATTCCTGCACCTCGGGGTCAAATCCGTGGTTGCGGAAAATCTGAGCGATATCCTCGGCAGCCAGGCGCTCTTCTTCACTGCACGCCGGCGTAATGCCGGTGTTCTGCAGCAGGTGGTTAATATAGTTCTGGGTGTTCGCCATGTGCGCTCCACATCCATAATCCGACAAATAGGCCCAATGCATGCACATTAGAACCGTATATAGTCGAAAGTATACCCCGAGCGAGCGCAAACGACCGAATTCGGGCCATCTTAACGCCGCGAGCGGACAAGGATATAGCCTAATCTCCATATCGGACTAAAATCATGGCATCAAACGACCTTCTCATGCGAGGATTCTATGACGGCAAGCGACGCGACCGCGACAATTAAAAAGGGGACACCCGAGCCCGGTTTCGATAAAACGGCTCAGCGCATCCTCAACCTTTTCTTTGTACTCAACAGTTCTCCCGAACCGCTGACGACCGAGCAAATCGTCCTGGATTCCGATCTGGGATACGGCTCGGGCAATATCGACTCCGACAAGCGCAAGTTCCGCCGTGATCGCGACAAGCTGCTCGAACGCGGCATCGTTATCAGGGAGGTTCGTGCTGCCGGAGCGCAGGAAACCGAGGAGAGCGCGTGGACGATCGACCGCGAGCACACGTTTGCCGCGGGCGGTCTCATCACCGCAGACGATGCCGACATCCTGCTCAATGCCATCGACCAGACACTCGCAGCAGGCTCATCCACCTTTGCCGCGCCGCTTGCCGACATTCGCTCCAAGATTGCCTACCTCACCGGCATGTCGACGACAGGAGAGGCACCGATCCGCCGCTCTCCCGCCGTCGATGCGGTATGGAGTGCCTTTGCCGAGCGTTGCGCGCTGCGCTTTTTGTACCAAAACGGACGCGGCGAGCAACGCGAGCGGACCGTTTGCGTCTACGGCATGTTCGAGCGCGAGGGCACGGCATACTTCTGCGGCCTCGACAATGCCACCGACGACATCAGGACATTCCGCTGCGACCGTATCGTTCGCGCCTGGAGACCTTCGAAGGCCTACGCCATTCCTGCGGATTTCAACCTCAACGATTACTTATTCTTTGAGTTTGATTTTGCCGACCGCCCACCCGTTGCGGCTACGTTCTCGTTCGCGCGTGAAGCGCAGGCCGATATGATCAGCGGTCTCACACGCGGACGAGGCGAACTCATGCGCACCGAAGCAGAGTGGACCTGGACCGTTGACGTGCGCGACTTTGAAGCCGCAGCCTCGTTTTGCATGACCCATGCCATGGATGGCATGAGGCCCGTCGCCCCCGATGCTCTCAAGCAGGCGTGGAATCACCTCATCGAAAGGACGGTGCACGAGCATGCCCGTGCGTAAACTCACCAGCGAGCAAAGACTCTCGCGCGCCATCGACATCATGGAGGCCCTCTACGCCGCCGGCGAGAATGGCATGACACGAGACAAGCTTTGCAGCCGCTTTGATATCACGGGGGCATCACTCGACGAGATTCTCGAGATCGTCTCGACGCTTGCGGACCGAGAATCGGGCGCGCGCATTATCTGCGAACGCCGCGGCGAGTGCGTGGTCCTCACCGGTGATGCGGGGCGCGTGCTACCGCTGCGTCTGAGTGCCGCCGAGGGCGCTGTGCTCAACCATGAACTTGAATCATTGGGGATCGAACCCCAAGCGGCGGCTCGAATACGGCGCGCCCTTCTTCCCAAAGAGCTCGGCTACAACCAGCGCGTCTTTGACACCGTCGCCCACGGATCGCACTGGCAGCAGCTGAGCTGCGCCATTCGGGACGGCGTTCGCTGCCGCATCTCGTATCGCTCGATGGATGACGCACAAGCGCGCGAGCGCTTGGTCGACCCCTTGCGCATCACAACAAATGGCGACCAAACGTATCTGATTGCCTGGGATGTCGCGGTCGACGAACAGCGCACCTATCGTATGGATAAAATCGAGGGCCTGGTCTTGACCGATGACTCCGTCGTGCGCCACGCACCGGAACCCGCGACTCTCCACGACTCCCTCGCCCAGGCGGAGCGGTGCGTGAAGCTTCTCATGCCGCGCGCCTTGGCTGAGCGCCTAGACTGGCCCGGCATCATGTCGATTGAACCCAATGGGGCGGACAGCTCAACAGTGAATGTGCGCTACGGCTCCGAGCGCTGGCTGTTAAGCCAGGTAATCGCAGCGGGCGGGGCCATCCGCATCCTGGATGACCCCGCCCTGTCAGAGCGTCTGTGCGATATGGCAAAATCCCTCGTCTGTCCGCTTTAGCGGCGCCGCTCGTGGCGTGCGCGCCACAGCTGTAGATAGTGCCCGATTTGTGCCGACTCGATGCGCTGATAGGAACTCGTGGGCAGCGACGTTAAGAATTTCTTGCCGTAGCCCTTCGTCACCAGGCGCGGGTCGGCCAAGATGAGTACGCCGCAATCGGTCGACGAGCGAATGAGGCGACCGGCTGCCTGCTTGACCTCGAGCACGGCCTCGGGCAGCGAATAGCGCGCCCAAGCGCGGTCTTCGCGCAGATTGCGCTCGCATGAGAGCGGGTCTGTGGGGCTCGAGAACGGCAGCTTGGGGATGATGACGCAGCGCAGCGTCTCGCCGCTGGCGTCAAACCCTTCCCAAAAGGCCTTAAGCGCAAAGAGCGACGAGGTCGGTTCGTTGATAAAGCGATCGCGCAGACGGCGAGGAGACGAGTTGCGCTGCTGGCAGTTGAGTTCCAGACCCGCACGAGCCATCTTGGGCTCGACGCGAGCGTACAGCTCCTCCATGTCACGCCTATTGGTGAACAGCGTGAGGACCGAGCCGCCCATGGCAAGATGAGCGTCGACCAGCACACGCTCGAGCGCCGAAAGATAGCTCTCACGATCGCGCGGATCGGGGATATCGCCCGCAACGACTACAGCCATATTCGAATCGAAGTCGTAGCTCGAATCCAAGTGCAGCGACGATGATGTCGAGGCACCGATGCGATCGAGGCCGACAGCGTGGTTAAAGTGCTCAAAGCTCTTGGAAACCGTCATGGTCGCCGATGCAAAGATAGCCGTGTGGACCTCGGGCAGCCACTCGGTTGCCAAGGCCTCGCCAATATCGATGCGCTCCGCGGTCATCGACTCGCCGCCGGCACGCAATCTGCGATTGACTTGCAGCGAGTACACGTAGTGTTCGTCGGTACCGTCAATGATGAGTTTGAGGTTCTCGGCCAGCTCGTGTAGGCGGCGCGAGATATCACCCAGGTCGACAACAACCTCGGGCTTGTCGGCGGCGACGGCTTGTACCAGCGCGTCGACGCTCTTGTCAGCTTGTTCCAATGCGTCGATGGCAGTGTAGGCCGACTGTAAGAAATCATGCCAGTCGTCAGATTCGCGCAGCTCGGGGCCAATCCATAGGTTCGCATTGTCATAGCCCCCGCGGGCACGGCGGCCGAGCTCGCGAACGCCGTCAAACACGTCGGCGATTGCCATGCTCGCGCGCGCAACCGTCGACGTCGCCTTGGCGGTTAGACCCAAGTAGAGCGTAGAGCCCTCCGAGGTTGCCAAATCGCGGGAAACCTGGCTCAGCGCTCCGGTGCTCGAGCCACCCAGGCGCTCAAACAGAACGCGCGATTCATCCGCCGACACCACGCGCGCCCATTGACGGCGCGCCTCGCGCTCGATGGAGTGGGCCTCATCGATCACCCAGTGACGAATCGGAGGCAAGATTCTGCCCTCGGCCGCAACATTGCGGAACAGCAGGGAATGGTTGGTGACCACTACATCGGCATGCGCCGCGCGACGGCGGGCGCCGTGGACCAGGCATTTATCGGGGAAAAACGGGCATAGGCGACGGGCGCACTCGCGCGACGCCGTCGTAAAGTCGGGACGGTTGACGCTGCGCCAGCGAATGCCGAGCGAGTCGAGGTCGCCATCGGCCGACTGACACACGTACGCCATGATGACCGCGACTGCCGTAAGCGTGTCGGCAGGATCACGCTTAGTCGTAATTTCGACTTGGCCGCGGCTCATGCGCTCAAGCTTGCGCAAGCATGGATAGTGGTCATAGCCCTTGAGGGCGCAAAACGATAGGCCTCCGTCCAGCTGCTCGGCAAGTTTGGGCAGTTCATGATACATGAGCTGGTCGGCAAGATTATTCGATTTAGTCGCGATACCAACCGTGATGTTGTTGCGGCGTGCGGCCTCGGCAAAAGGCACCAGGTAGGCCATCGATTTGCCGACGCCCGTCCCCGCCTCAATCACGCGATGCGTCCCCGTAACGAGTGCGTCACGGACCTCGAGCGCCATCGCGATCTGCTCATCGCGCGGCTCGTACGTGGGGTACATGCGATTAACCAGGCCGCCCGGAGCATAGTCCGCCTCGATTTCCTCGCGGCTCGGCATCTTAAGGACCGGTAGCTCGTCCGCATCAACGCGATCATCGGCCCGATCGGCCTTGAGTACGTCGGCGCGGGCGGCGCTGAGAGAGAAGATGGAACCGGGGTTCTGCCCCGCCAAGAAGGAGAAGATAGGACGATAGGACCAGGGTACGTCGGGATGCATGTCGGCCAGGCGCGCCATTAAGCCCTGAGGCAAGTCGGTGAGCGCCACGAGCAACACGCGCCACACACCACACAGGGCGTCGACATCGGCGTTGGCGCGGTGCGACACCGAGTCGCAGCCAAACAGGTCGGCCATGAAAGACAGCTTATGCGATGCCAGGCGCGGAAGCGCGATGCGCGACAGTGCCAGCGAATCGATCCAGATGTCGCTGACGTTGACACCGCCCTTGACCGACTCGATAAACGAACGGTCGAAGGTGGCGTTATGCGCAATCACCGGGCAGCCGCCGACAAAATCGGCGAGAGCAGCCACGGCATCGACGGCCGATGGGGCATCCACCACATCGGCGTTTGTAATGCTCGTGAGCTCGGTAATTTCGGCGGGAATCAGCTGCTTGGGATGCACGAAGGTATCGAACCGATCGACAACCTCGCGGCCGGAAAGGCGGGCCGCCGATATCTCGATAAGCTCGTTGTCCTGCACCGAAAGACCCGTGGTCTCGGTATCGAGGACGATAACATCTTCCTCGATGAGACCAAACGATTGGGTTTTGGCGCGCTCGGCAAGCGTGGCATAGGAGTCGATGACAAACTGCGGCGTTCCTGATGAAACCGCGTCCTCGATTAGCATGCAATGCCCGCTCGACGAAGACCCATACGGATCAGGCTGTCACAGACCTGCGGGAACGTCATGTCGTCGGTGTGGCGGATCTCATCCGGATACAGCGACGTATCGGTCATGCCGGGAATGGTATTGGTCTCGAGGATAACGGGGCCGTCCTCGCTCACGATAAAATCGCTGCGCGAGATGCCCAAGCAACCGAGCGCCCTATGGGCGGCACAGGCTAGCTCCTGGGCACGAGCGTAGTTCTCGGGCGAAATCTGCGCCGGAATGCGATGAATGTCCGTAGGGTCAACATACTTCACGTCAAGATCGTAGAACTCGCAGTCCTCGGGCTTACGAATCTCGACAATCGGCAGAGCGCGCACGTCGTCCTCACCGTACACGCCAACGGTGATTTCAGTTCCCTCGATACACTTCTCGACCAGCACTTTGTCGCCGTACTCGAACGCCTTGGCGATGGCCGCGGGCAGCTCGGAGGGTTCATGGACCAGGGAAATGCCATAGCTGGAACCGTTTACGGCCGGCTTCACAAAGCAGCGCTCGCCACAAACCTCAACGATATGATCGATATCGACTTCATCGCCCACTTCGAGCGCAAGGCCGGGGGCAACGGGAATGCCCGCCTTGGCATACAGGAGCTTCGAGACCTCCTTGTCGGCACCGCAGGCGCTCGCGAGCACGCCCGACGCCGTGTAGGGGATACCCAGGGTCTCCATGGCACCCTGCATGGCACCATCCTCACCGCCGGCGCCGTGCATGGCGATAAACGCCACGTCAAAGCCGCCAGTCGCCATGGTTACCATAAAATCATCGGCAGCCGTGTCAAGTAGCTGCACCGAAGTGTAGCCGGCCTCCTTCAAGGCCACCACGACGTTCTTTCCCGAATTGAGCGAGATCTCGCGCTCAGCGGAATGACCGCCCGCCAAGACCGCTACGTGCATGTTCTCTAGGCTTTTACCCGGCATGGGCAGACTCCTCCTCTATAATTTCTGCAGCTGATACCATATTGTAGCGATACCCTCTACGTTTCCCCAAAATCGAAAGGCTTCCATGAATCCCAGGACTAAATCTCAGGACATTCGCGACTTGAGCCAAAACGATATTCGCGAGCTCGTGGCAGAACTCGGCCAGCCCGCTTTCCGCGCCAAGCAACTCATCGAATGGGTTTTTGAGAAGAACGTTTGTTCGTTTGATGATATGACTAACCTTCCCAAGGCCTTCCGAGAGCAGCTTAAAGAGGCCTTTGCCTTTGATACGCCGACCGAACTCACCAAGCAGGTTTCCAAAGATGGCTCTCGAAAGTATCTGCTCGAGTACCACGATGGTATTTCCGTCGAGACCGTCGGTATGCCTCGTCGTAACAAGCTTTCCGTCTGCGTTTCCACACAGGCAGGCTGTGGCATGGGCTGCGCCTTTTGCGCTACCGGTCTTAACGGCCTCAAGCGCTCTCTGACCGCTCAGGAAATCGTCGACCAGGTGTTGCACGTCTCGAATGATTTTGGCGAGCGCGCCACAAGCGTCGTTTTCATGGGTCAGGGCGAACCCTTTGCTAACTATGACGAGGTTCTCAAGGCACTGCGCATCCTCAACGACCCCGACGGTATCGGCATTGGAGCCCGTCACCTTACTGTCTCTACCAGCGGTGTTATTCCCGGTATTCGCAAGTTTGCCGACATTCCCGAGCAGTTTACGCTCGCCGTGTCGCTGCACTCCGCCATCCAGTCCACGCGAAACAAGATTATGCCTGGCGTCAAAAAGTACACGCTTCTGCGCCTTCACGAGGCGCTGCAGCTCTACACCGAGAAAACTGGGCGCCGCCCGACCTATGAGTATGCCATGATTGAAGGCGTCAACGATACGAATCCCGAAATGCAGGCGCTCTGCGACTTCTGCGAGGGAACGCTGTGCCACGTTAACCTGATTCAGCTTAATGACATCGAGGGCAGCCCGCTTAAGCCGTCTCCGATTCACAAGGTTGAGGATCTTCAACGCCGCCTTGAGTCTCGTGGCATCGAGACCACGATCCGTAATTCGCGCGGCAATGATATTGATGCCGCCTGTGGTCAGCTGAAGCAACGTTTCAAGGTCCAGAAGAACGCATAGGGGAGTCTGCACCCCATAACGTGTCATGTGAAACATCCGACAGCCCTGGTTGCAAATAATGCAACCAGGGCTGTTTCATTTGTTTTCATCCTAGTGGACTTGATTTACGTGAACTTAGTTTTATGGCCAAAAT
>CABQMF010000025.1 GCA_902465265.1 uncultured Collinsella sp.
GGAAAGAAGCTGCGCCGCGGGGGAGGCGACCCAAATGGCTTTCTCATATCGTCTTGGCTAGTCGTTTAAGAACGTCCCCGATGACTAAGTTGCAGGTGGTGGCGGTTGTGCTACACTAACGCTGCGTATATGACGCAATCATCTCGATACAGATCAATGATGTCCGTCGTTTTTGTACGGAGCTAGACTGTTTAGCCGCCCTGAAGGTATATGCAGGGAGCATGTGATCACAGGGCTTGAAAAGAAAGTTGAGCAAACACTGTGTCTGATCAACAGCAAGAAAACGAAATAACGACGGCGCAAACCGCTCCCGCTGCACCGGTTGCGTCGGACCAGGCCGCGATGCCCGCGCCGGTGCAGACCTCGATTCCTGAGGCCCCCAAGGCCGCTTCGACGCCTGCGCCCGCATCGGCTGAGAAGGTCGCGCCTGCTGCTGGCGAGGGAGCTGCCCCTGCCGCCGATGAGGATGCCGTGCCTGTAAAGCCCAAGCGTACGCGCCGTGTGGCTAAGTCGGTGACGGATGGCGAGGAGGCTGCCAAGCCCAAGCGCCGTACCACGCGCGTGACGCGAACCAAGCGCACCGTTGCCGATTCCTCCGAGCCGATTTCCGATGAGGTCGCGCAGGCCCGTGCGCTGGCGCAGATTAGCGAGGCTCAGGTTGTGCGCGCCCGTCGCCGTGCTGCCGAGCGCGAGGCCGCGGCACTGACCGAGCTTGCAGCGCCGGCCGTCTCCGAGGCGCCTGTTGCCGCCGAGGCCCCTGTCGCGGGGCAGCCGACCGAGAAGCCAGCTCCGCGCACACGTCGTCGTGCGGCCAAGTCTCAGCAGGATGCTGAGCAGGCGGCTCAAGAGTCCGGTGAAGCTCTGACTCGTTCTGCAGCAGGGGAGGGTGCGCAGCCCTCTGAGTCTGCAACACCTGCCGAGGCCAACGAGGTTCCCGTTGTCGATCCCGCTCTTCGCCCGCACCGTCGCGGCCGCAAGCCCAAGGCCTTTGTCGAGGCCGAGAAAGCTGCCGCCGCCGCTGCAGCAGCCGCAGCTCAGGACGCCGCGATGACCGCCGCGCCCGCACCCGTCGCCGACGCTTCTGCCCAGGGAGCCGCTGCCACCGAGGCCGACGCGCATGCCGAGGGTGAGCCCGCCGATGTTCGCCCTGGTCGTAGCCGTCGTACCGCTTCCAAGCGCTCGTCCAAGGCCAAGGGTTCGAAAAAGGACGCGTCCGAGGATTCTGGCAACGAGGTCGTCGAGGCAACCGTCGACTCTGCTCCCGATGCCGAGAACGCCGGTCAGCCGGTAACCGATAAACCCAAGCGTACGCGCAAGAAGTCTGCAAAGGCCAAGGCCGCCGAGCATCAGGCCGATGCCGGTTCCGTCATCGATGGCAAGTCTGACGGCGAGGCCTCGAACAACGCCGATGCCGCTGCCGCCGATGGCGCTGCGCCTGCCGAGACCGACGAGAACGCCCGCCCCAACCGCCGTCAGCACAAGCGCAACGACGAGCGCAACGAGCGCAAAGACGAGCGCAACAACGATCGCCGCAACCGTCAGCGCGATCGCAAGCAGCGCAACAAGGAGCGCAACGCCGCCCCGACCGAGCCTACGCTTTCGCGCGAGGAACTCGCGGCCATGAAGGTCGCCGAGCTGCGCGAAAAGGCCAAGGAGTTCGAGATCGAGACGACCGGCAAAAAGAAAGCCGAGCTCGTCGAGGAAATCTACACCACCGCCGCGAAGGCCGAGGGCTTCCGTGACATCAAGGGCATTCTGCAGATTCGCCCGGACAGCTCCGGCATCATCCATGCCCACGGCTACATGAAGTCCAGCGACGACGCCTTTGTTCCCGCATATCTCATCCGCTCCGCACGCCTGCGTACGGGTGATGTGATCGAGGGCTCGCTTCGCCCCTCACGCGGCGGCGACAAGCGCGCCGGTCTCGCCAAGATCACAACCGTCAACGGTCTTGATCCCGAGCAGGCCCGTAACCGCCCCAAGTTCGGCGACCTCACGCCGGTCTATCCCAATGAGCCTCTGCGCATGGAGCACGGCAAGGATTCCATCACCGGTCGTGCCATCGACATCGTGTCGCCGATCGGCAAGGGCCAGCGCGGCCTGATCGTGTCGCCGCCAAAAGCCGGCAAGACCACGATCCTCAAGAAGATCTGCCAGTCTATCTCGATCAACAACCCCGAGGTTCACCTCATCTGCCTGCTCGTCGACGAGCGTCCCGAAGAGGTCACCGATATGCAGCGCTCCATCAAGGGCGAGGTCGTGGCCTCGACCTTCGATATGCCCGCCGAAAACCACACTCGCGTGGCCGAGCTCGTGATCGAGCGCGCCAAGCGCATCGTGGAGCTGGGCGGCGACGTCGTGGTGGTGCTCGACTCCATCACGCGCCTTGCTCGCGCCTACAACCTGGCCGCTCCCGCCTCGGGCCGCATCCTTTCGGGCGGCGTCGATTCGGCGGCCCTGTATCCGCCCAAACGTTTCTTGGGCGCTGCCCGCAACATCGAGAACGGCGGCTCGCTCACCATCCTGGCTTCCGCCCTTATCGATACCGGCTCCAAGATGGACGAGGTCATCTTTGAGGAGTTCAAGGGTACCGGCAACATGGAGCTCAAACTCGACCGCGACCTGGCCGACCGCCGTATCTTCCCGGCCATCGATCCCGTTGCCTCGGGCACGCGCAACGAGGACCTGCTGGTCGACGAGCAGATGCGCCCGTTTGTCTTTGGCCTGCGCCGTATCCTCGCCGGCATGAACAATACCGAGCGCGCGGCCGCGTCGTTTATCAAGGGCCTCAAGGGCACCAATACCAACCAGGAGTTCCTGGTTCGTTCGGCAAAAAAGCACAGCGATTACGAGCAGACGTTCTAGGCCGTCCGCCGCACGTGACAGCAATCATAGACATGCCAGAAGGGCCGGGGTTTAGATCCTGGCCCTTTTCGTATCCCCGCTCGCCAACGATTATTGACCTCACGACCGGCAAGCAGCGATTTTCCCGTTTCAATCCCGCTTCGTCGCTTGCAATCCCCAAGGGGGTTTCGCATAATAACTGTTAAGCTTCGCGACGGAAAACGCAGATGAAACGAACCATATACCGTTGCTTTGGGGCATAGCCCCGCTTCATCTTCTCTCGCGCAGCCAACTGAATGATGCGATTTGGGTGCTGGAAGATGGGGAGAGCTCATGGCTTCTTCTGATGCAACACAACGAGCAGTCCTTGCTGGACTTTCCTGCGGGATCGGCCTTGCCGCTCCCGTGGTGATGTATGCTGCCACGCTGCCGTTTTCGTCGGTGAACGAGACGGTCGTCGCGGGCGCTGTTCCCTTTGCCGTGGGTGCGGTGGCGGGCGTGGGTATCTATGCCGCCTCGCTCGGCATTTCTGAATATCGCGCGCAGCATGCCGAGCGCCTGTTCCAGCCCGACGCTATGGGTGGCGCCGCGAACGTCAACCAGCATCAAGATGAGTTCCAGACCGCCTCGATGCCCGCCCAACAGCAGTGGGCTACCCCTCAGGGCGTTGCTGCTGCGGCTCCTGCCGTTCAGGCAAACGCCGCGCAGCCCTCTTCGGTTTTCTCCGGCCTGACCGGTGCCTTCCAGCGCCGCCGTGCCGACGATGGCGTCCCCACCATCGCCCGCGCCGCAGACGCCATGAGCGAGGCCGACGCCTGGTCCATGATCGATAGCATGCTCGACGACGATTCGCCGGTCAGCTGCGACCCCACGCGCTCACGCGACGTCTACCAGGTCGCTATCGATGAACTCACCTACGGCGGGCAGACCGGCTCCATTAACCGCGATGACATCGCTGCCGCTGCGCGCGCCGTCTCGGGCTCTCATGCCGCCCCTGCGGGCAGCACGGCCGCCTTTGTGGCGCTCGTGGCTAACGCCGCCAACAACGCCGCTACGGCTCAATCTGTTACGTATGACACTGCCGTGCCCGTGACTCCGGCTGCCGCCACCGCCGCCGACCCCTACGCCGACGAGCCGCTGGCCGTCGACGAGGAGACCATTGCCGCCCGCCGTGCTGCCGAAAGCTCGCTGTGGGGCGCTCCTGCACAGCAGCAGGCGGCGGAGGCGGTGCCGTACAACGCGAACCTTGCCAACATGCCGATCATCAGCGACGCCTCTGCTGCGGCCATCGATCTCGATGACCTTGACGAGCCGGTCATCTCGAACGACATGCCGTATGTGGTCGCTGCCCCGGTCGATGCCCCGGCCTCCGCGTCCCAGTCCGTCGCAGTCGACGAGCCTGTAGATGCGACTCCCGAGGAAGACGTCCCCATGGCCGATTATTCGGGCCACGAGGGCATGTGGGCCGCCGCTGCCGCAATTTTGGACGAGGTCGTCGAGCCTGCTCCCGTTGCCGCTCCGGTGTTTACGTCTGCTCCTCAGCCCGCTGCCCCCGCTTACGTTGGTCGCCACAGCGCCGTGTTCCCCGAGGATACCGCCCGCATCTCGCGCGAAGGTATTGAGCGTGCCGAGGCCATCGCTGCCGGCATCATGGAGAACCGTCGTCACGAGCGCGTCAATCAGATTCTCGAGGAGGAGATCGACCGCCTGCAGTCTGCAGCGGTGAGGCGCACGGGCCGTGCCTATCTGAGTGTTATCGAGGGTGGCACCGCCAGCTTTGAGCCGCTCTGTGCGGAGGCATAACTTCTGCATGCTTAAACTCGATCGAAAATGGGCGGTCGCGACCTGCCTGATGGTGCTGCTCATCTGGGGCAATTCGATGGTTCCCGGCACGGGGTCCGGTTCATTGAGCTTGTCGATTATGGAGGCCGTTCGCGGCTTTCTGCACGGCATGGGGCTTCCGTATGAATGGGTGACTAACTTCGTCGTTCGCAAGTGCGCGCATTTTACCGAGTACATGGTGCTCGGCATTCTGGCGACGCATGCTTTTGACATCGAGGGCCGTCGCACCTTTGACGTGCTGCTTCCCACGGCGGTGTTCTTGCTGCTGATCCCCTCGATTGACGAGACGATTCAGCTCTTTGTGCCCGGTCGCGCCGGCATGATCACCGACGTGATGATCGACTGCTGCGGAGCGATTACGGGCGTTGTGCTTCGATATCTTCTACGATCGCTCATATGTGCCAAAAAGGCCGCCTAGGACACAGTGCTTGGTCCTAGGCGGCCTTTCTTTGTTTGGGGGCTTATACGGGGCGTGGCGGCGTTATCCCGTAGGGTGGGATTGCTGGATGTTGCGGCGCCCCTTTGGCTCGCCTACTGCTGAAGTGCGGCGGCACCCAGGGCCAGGCAACCCATGATGCCCTGCTTGCCTTCGAGACTGTTGTTGACGATGTAGGTATCGATGTCGTTGACCTCGGGCGTGACGATATAGCCGTTGAGCATCTCGGCACACTTTTTGCGGGCGAGCGGCACGATGGGGGTGTGGTCGGCCACGCCGCCGCCGATGATGATTTTCTGCGGGGCATAGCACAGCGTGTAGGTCATGAGCGCCTGCGCCAGATAGCCTGCGAGCAGGTCCATGGCCTCCGGGTCATCGGCCATGTCTCCGGCGCTCTTGCCGTCCCAGCGCTTTTTAACGCCGGGACCGGCGATGAGGCCCTCGAGGCAGTTGTCGTGGAAGGGGCAGGCGCTATGCTCGCCAATGGTGTCGCGCGGGTCGCGCGTGACCAGGATGTGGCCGGCCTCGGGATGCATCATGCCATGCACGAGCTGGCCGCCCGAGAGCACGCCGGCGCCCACACCGGTACCGATCGTCAGGTACACCACGTCGGTGAGGCCCTGCGCGCAACCGAAGGTGACCTCGCCCAAGCAGGCGACGTTGACGTCGGTATCGTAGCCGCAGGGGACGTTGAGCTCGTTTTGGATGGTGCCCAGTAGGTCAAAGTAACGCCATGCCGTTTTGGGCGTCTCCAAGATCTTGCCGTACTGGGGCGAGGCGGGGTTGACCGCGGTGGGGCCAAAGGCGCCGATGCCCAGGGCGGCGATGCCCTTGTCGGCAAACCATGCATTGACGGCCTCAACGGTCTCTTGCGGGGTCGTGGTCGCAATCTGCTCACGCTCCAGGACCGTACCGTCCGCATAGCCCGTGGCGCAGACCATCTTGGTACCGCCGGCCTCGAGCGCTCCGATAAGCTGCTGCTCTGCCATAGTATTCCTCTCTCTGGGACGAGTTGCTCCGTGATTAAAGTATAGAGCTCTAAACCATTTAAGAAAGCGCTATAAAAAGAAGCCCTGCAACGCGGCGGGCGGTGCGGGGCTTCTTTGGTCGCTTTAGTTGCCGGGCCGTCCTTACCCGCGCGGCTTGATTTTATCACGTAGCGACTTGAGGTTCTCCAGCGCCGCGTTAAGCGTCTCGTCTCGCTTGGCAAAGTGGAAACGAATCAGATGGTTGACGGGCTCACGGAAGAAGCTCGAACCGGGAACGGCACCCACGCCCACCTTAGACGCGAGGTCCTCGCAGAATTCGAGGTCACTGTCATAGCCAAATTCAGAGATATCCATCATGACGTAGTAGGCGCCCTGCGGCACGTTATGCTCAAGACCGATACTGTCGAGTCCCTGGCAGAACAGGTCGCGTTTGGCGGTGTAGAGGTCAAGGACCTCATCGTAATAGCTGTCGTCGAAGTTGAGGGCGGTAACGACGGCTTCCTGCAGGGGAGCGGCGGCGCCCACGGTGAGGAAGTCGTGGACCTTCTTGATGCGCTCGGTAATCTCGGCCGGGGCGATGGTGTAGCCCAGGCGCCAGCCGGTGATGGAGTAGGTCTTGGACAGCGAGCTGCAGCTGATGGTGCGCTCGAACATGCCGGGCAGCGTGGCCATATAGACGTGCTCGTGGGGTGCGTAGACGATGTGCTCGTATACCTCGTCGGTGATGCAGTAGGCGTCGTACTTATTGCACAGGTCGGCAATAAAAGTGAGCTCTTCGCGCGTAAAGACCTTGCCGCAGGGGTTGGACGGGTTGCACAGGACGATGGCCTTGGGCTCGTTGTCGCGGAAGGCCGCCTCGAGGACCTCGCGATCGAAGTCGAATGTGGGCGCGTTGAGCGGTACATAGATGGGCTCAGCGCCCGAGAGAATCGTGTCGGCGCCGTAGTTCTCGTAGAACGGCGAGAAGATGACGACCTTGTCTCCGGGGTTCGTAACCGTCATCATGGCGGCCATCATGGCCTCGGTGGAGCCGCAGGTGACTACGATGTTCTCGTTGGGGTTGATCGGCATGCCCATAAAGTGCTCCTGCTTGGCCGCGAGCGCCTCGCGCATGGCCTGGGAGCCCCAAGTGATGGAGTACTGGTGATAGAGCGGCTTGGGGTCGGTCGCGATGGTGCTGAGGCTCTCGAGCAGCTGTGCCGGAGGATCGAAGTCAGGGAAGCCCTGCGAGAGGTTGACGGCACCGTACTTATTGGAGATGCGCGTCATGCGGCGGATGACCGAATCGGTAAATGTCGCCGTACGGTTGGAGAGTTCTTTCATGCTTGTCCTTTCGAGCATTTGCAGTGGGGCAAGTTTACTCCTATGAAACCGGTGGGAATTGCTCGAAACGCGCGCGAAAAACTCTTTTCAAAATTCTTGAAAATTGGGGCTTGCATCGCGTGGCGTTCCTTGCAATAATAGTCGAGCGCGAAGCGCACAGGACACGGTGGGTGTAGCTCAGTTGGCTAGAGCGACGGGTTGTGGTCCCGTAGGTCGAGGGTTCGAGTCCCTTTACCCACCCCAGTTCTTGCTTCGTGTTGATATCGGGTCGTTAGCTCAGTTGGTAGAGCAGGGGACTCTTAATCCCAAGGTCCAGGGTTCGACCCCCTGACGGCCCACCAAAGAATGTTAAAGCGACTGGCTTCGGCTGGTCGCTTTTTTGTTGACCTCGCATGGGGTCGAACCCGTAAGGGCACAGACGCTTTACAAGTCGAGCCTGCCCTGGGGGTCGGTGAATCCGTCTGTGCCCTCTTTGAGCTTTTTCTCGTCTGCTTTCACTAGACGTTCGAGCTTCTTTGTATACTCGGCAGGCGGTAGATTCTCGGGGACAATTCCACGGTCGATGAGGCTACCACGCACGCTTGTGTTGTTCTCGATGTGCTCTTGCTTGATCTGGTCCAGGCCGTACAGATCGTGTTCCTCGGCGTTGAAGGCCGTCATCGAGTTCGTAAGGTCCTTTGCTTTGATGAGAACATCGGCTAACCTGTCCGCCAATGCCGCGCTCTTGGGCACACCAAGCTGCCGCTTCATGTCCGCCGTGCTTCTGCCACCGAATAACGCCTCATCGCCCTTCGACTTGATGATTGCGAATCCTTTGGAGTCCACGCCTCGTTTGAACGCAATGCCCGAGAGCTGTTTCTCTGAATCGGATAGCGAGTGGCGCGCCTGCAAGCGCTGAATCTCTGCGAAGCGCTGCTCTATGAGCTCCTGACGGCGTGTCTGCACGGCGAAGTACGCCTGTGCGAGCGCGATTTCGGGCTTGTTTGGGTCTCCGTTTTGGGCGAATAAATAGCATGCGTAGCGTGTCAGCTTGTAGTCTTTTACGGCTCGTTTGGCGATGCCGGCATCTACCATTTTGCTGGCCTCAGCAAAATGGGCGGCAACAGGCATTTTATTGGTGTCACACGATGCCATGGATCTCTTAACCGCAGTCTCAAAATTACGCCATTGGGTGTATCCGAGGGGCTCCATTAAATCGCGTGCTAGCCAATACTCAACGCCGTCTTCTACATGGGCGTAGCTGTCAAGTTCGACACGCCATTTCTCGATATCCCTGCTGTCCATATCTCTTCCTTTCTGTTCATTTGTCTACGTGGACTATGCCGACTCTGTATTAAGAATAAGGATACGCTGCCGTGCGGACACGAATGGGCTCCGTGTCGCTTTGAGCTCACGGGGCCCATAGATATCGATTAGTTGTGTTCTGCTCTAGATGGGTGCTCAGCTTAGTCTGCTCGATAGTGCGATCCGAGGCTTTCGGTTCGCTTGCGCATGGCTTTGACCATTTCCTGTGCTAGTTGAATCTGCGATTGCAAACGGGCGAGGGCTGCGACTTCGCTGTCCTGGGCTTTCTGTGTGCTCAAGGTCGTTGCTTCCGTCTTCAAGCCCTCAAGCTCGTGTAGTGCCTCGGATAGGCCGTTCTCGGTGCGGTTGATCATGCAATGGGTACTCATCGTGTGCTTAAGGCTGCGTGTCAGGCGTTCGGCGTCTGTTGTGGCAATGCCGTACTGGGGGAGGGCGATATCCGCCTTCGGGGCCTCCTCAGGTGTATTCTGTGCTGCCTGGGCTGCCGATGCGCCCGCGATGCGTCCGAACACGATGCCGTTGGCGCTTGACAAGCCACCTATGCGGTCGGCTCCGTGCATGCCGCCTGTCGCCTCGCCGCAGGCATAGAGGCCTTCGGCGCCCGTGAAGGCTGTCTTGTCGATTTTGATACCGCCATTAGCGGCGTGGGCATACATCGCAACGCGCATCTCGTCAGTCGGAGCGATGCCGTGCTCGTCTTGCAGCCAGGTGGCAAAGGTCTGCACAAACTCTGGGACATCCTCGCGGGGGAAGTCGTAGTGGAGTGCCAGGCCTTCGACACCTGTCTGATCGATGACGAGATCGATAGCGCGGGAGGCCAAGCGTGACGTGAAGGGACCATATCCAGAGCGCTGCTCGAGCAGGTCGTCCAGCTTGTCGTCGGCAATATCTACCGGCTGGTCTACATGCACGTAGCGCCAGGTTTTCTCGTTGAAGACCAAGTTACGCCTGGGCTCGATGAAGCCAGGCATCATCTGCATGAACTCTATATTAGTAAGTGTTGCGCCGTGCGCCAGTGCGATGGCCTGCGAGGAGCTGAGCACATCAGCCGACGTAAGGCTGCGCTCGAACAGGCCGCCTGTGCCACCGGCTGCGATGATCGTGGCCTTGGCAGCAAAGGGCACGATTCGATTTTCGGTAAGGTCGCAGAGTACGGTTCCGGTTATTCTGCCGTTCGTGTCCTCAACAAGGTCGATAAGCTCATGGCGGGGGAGCAGGCGAATGCCGAGCGACTCGATCCAGGTCGTCAGAGCGTCCTCAAGGGGCTTGCGGGTGAGGCCGCGCCACATGCGCGTCTTGTGGTCAAAGCAGGGGATAAATTGCTTTTGTTGAGCACTCTTGGCGCTTTGCGGACGCTGGAGCTCAACGCCCAGCTCTTGCTCGAGCCAGTCAATCGCTTGGGGAATGCCGTGGACGAACGCTTGGACGAGTTCGGGGTCGGCAACGCCGCCGCCGACGGCCAGGATGGTGTCGATGAGGTCCTGCTCGTCGTCTTCGTTAACGGGTCCGATAAGCCCTAGGCCCCAGGTTCCGGGGAAGAAGCTCGATCCACTCATAGTCTTGCCGGCGCTTGCCACAGTGACGGTTGCACCCGTGCGTGCCGCTTCGATGGCGGCGCAAAGGCCCGCAATGCCAGATCCAATTACCAGTACATCAGTCGATTCCATCGGATTCCTTTCTCGTCCGGCGCATTGTCGCACGGGTGATCGGCAATGGGGCCGCAAAGACTCGGCAAATCGGTAAAGGGCAAATATGGCAGGTGGGCGTCATGGACGCTCTGACGCTCCATCTCATCACATCTTGTATTTCGCCCCAACTGATATATCGGCATTAGCTACCCTGCGACAGCGCAAACAAAAAGAGCCGCTACCTGGGTGGGTAGCGGCTCCAAAGCTCAACTATATGAGCATCGCGCGGGCGCGATTAGGCCTTGAGGGCCTCCTCGACGGCGACAGCGCAGGCGACGGTGGCACCGACCATGGGGTTGTTGCCCATGCCGATGAGACCCATCATGTCGACGTGCGCAGGCACGGAGGAAGAACCGGCGAACTGGGCGTCGGAGTGCATACGGCCCATGGTGTCGGTCATGCCGTAAGAGGCAGGGCCGGCGCCCATGTTGTCCGGGTGCAGGGTACGACCAGTGCCGCCACCAGAAGCGACGGAGAAGTATTTCTTGCCAGCCTCGAGGCGCTCCTTCTTGTAGGTGCCAGCGACGGGGTGCTGGAAGCGCGTGGGGTTGGTGGAGTTACCGGTGATCGAGATGTCGACGTTCTCGTGCCACATGATGGCAACGCCCTCGCGGACGTCGTCGGCGCCGTAGCAGTTGACGGCGGCGCGGGGACCATCGGAGTAGGGGATGGTCTCGACGACCTTGAGCTCGCCCGTGAAGTAGTCGAACTGGGTCTTCACGTAGGTGAAGCCGTTGATGCGGGCGATGATCTGAGCAGCGTCCTTGCCCAGACCGTTGAGGATGACGCGCAGCGGCTTCTTGCGAGCCTTGTTGGCGTTCAGAGCCAGGCCGATAGCACCCTCAGCGGCAGCGAAGGACTCGTGACCGGCCAGGAAGGCGAAGCACTCGGTGTCGTCGGAGAGCAGCATAGCGCCCAGGTTGCCGTGGCCCAGACCGACCTTGCGGTCCTCGGCGACGGAGCCGGGAACGGTGAAGGCCTGGATGCCCTCGCCGATGATGGCGGCAGCCTCAGAAGCGGTCTTGGCCTCGCGCTTGACAGCGAGAGCGCAGCCGAGGGTGTAGGCCCACTCAGCGTTCTGGAAGGCGATGGACTGGGTGTTGTTGACGATCTCACGCGGGTTGAAGCCCTTGTCGGTGCAGATCTGCAGAGCTTCCTCGAGGGAGGCGATGCCGTTGTCGGCGAGGCACTTGTTGATCTTGTCAGCGCGGCGCTCGTAACCTTCGAACGTAACAGTCATAGTTATTTCCCTCCCTTTCTACTCGTGAACCGGGAACACGCTGGCGACGGAGTGAGTCTCCTCGTCGGTGCGCGGGTCGATGTACTTGGCAGCGTTCTCCCACTGACCATAGTGGCCCATAGCGCCAGCGATGGCCTCCTCGGGGGTCTTGCCGGCCTTGACGGCGTCGGTGAACTTACCGAGGTTCAGGAACTCGAACGCGATGATCTCGTTCTTGTCGTTGAGAGCCATGCGGGTGACGTAGCCCTGAGCGAGCTCGAGGTAACGAGCGCCCTTGGCCTTGGTGCCGAACATGGTGCCGACCTGGGAGCGAAGGCCCTTGCCGAGGTCGTCGAGGGAGGCGCCCACGGGCAGGCCGCCCTCGGAGAACGCGGTCTGGCTGCGGCCGTAAACGATCTGCAGGAAGATCTCGCGCATAGCAACGTTGATGGCGTCGCAGACGAGGTCGGTGTTGAGGGCCTCGAGGATGGTCTTACCGGGAAGGATCTCGGAAGCCATGGCGGCAGAGTGGGTCATGCCCGAGCAGCCGATGGTCTCAACGAGGGCCTCCTCGATGATGCCGTCCTTGACGTTCAGCGTGAGCTTGCAGGCGCCCTGCTGAGGTGCGCACCAACCCACACCGTGCGTAAGACCGGAGATGTCGGAAATCTCCTTAGCCTGGACCCACTTGCCCTCCTCGGGGATGGGTGCGGGGCCGTGGTATGCACCCTTGGCAACGGGGCACATGTTCTCCACTTCCTGTGAGTACTGCATGCCTCTCCTCTCTATCGTGTTGGCGTCCCGTCTGGGGGTCGTGGCTGGCGATTGCCGGGCGACCCTTCGAAAGGGACATGACATGCAGCCCCTATAATACCGCGAAATGCACGGAATATTCGGCGAACGGCTCAGTTTTCGTAGCGAGAAGCGCGGAACTTTCAATTGAAACGATTTAACTCTATGTTCTGTGGTCGCGAACTTCCGTAGAGGGGGTCCGTCTTGGGCAAGCTTTTGGTCAGCTTTTGTAAGCGTTGCAGGGGTTGACCTGTTGCAACGGTGCCGTTCGCCGCCTGTTTACTGCCTTTGGCCGCGCGAGTGTATTGTTTTGCGTGAATGTTTTGATGGCACGCTTCAATCGTGCTGTATTGGATGGCGAGCAGATCCCGGCGAAGGGAGCGCCATGCAGCGCGTTTGGAGAACGGTCACCGGCTTTTACCATGTTTGTGCCCGTGGCACCGGAAAGCAGAACATCTTTGAGACCGATGATGACCGGTGGGAGTTTTTGGAGCTGATGCGTGAGTGCTGCCGCGATGCCCGGGTGACGATTGCGGCGTGGTGTCTCATGGGCGACCACGTGGATCTGGTGCTTTTGGATTATGAGGACGAAATGAGCGCAGCCATGCAGCGGTTGCTGCTGACGTATGCTCGTCGGTTCAATAAACGTACCGGGCGCACGGGCCATCTGTTTCGGGACCGTTTTGAGCGCCGCTCGCTCGATTCCGACTGGCAGGTGATGGAGGCTATTCGCTCCGTACACGCCGATCCGCAGGAGGCGGGCATCAGTCTCATTGAACGTTACCCCTGGAGCAGTTTTGACGAGTATCTACGGGCCTATGACAACGATATGACGAGGGGATTTTCCGATCCTTCTTGCGTGCTTGAGCTTTTTGGTTCTACCGAGGGCTTTATTGCCTATTCGCTCTCGACGCCCAACGACAGCGAGCCAGCGCCGTGCGATATGAAAGAGGCGGAGTGGGAGCGACACGCCTTTGCCGATAAATTGGCGAAGGGACTCGGGGTTCCGCTCCACGGGGTTAAAGCTGCACCGCCGGCGCAGCGCAATATCGTTATCCTTGGATTGCACGATGCCGGCTTTACGGTGCGCCAGATTGAGCGGTATACGGGGATTGGCAAAAGCACCGTTTCTCGTATTGTGCGCGCCCGTGCGCGAACGGCGGTGCGGGCTTGCGGAAACGTGGTGTAGGGCCGCCGGTGCACCGCAGCTGGGGTCGCCCATACGCCACAACCATTGTTCTAAAAGCTCGGTAAGGTAACTGCACTTCTTAATTTGCATAAAACGATTGCCGTCATGCATAAAATTATGGCTCCGCTCGGTTTTGCCCGTACCTACCCCCGTCTGCGCCGTGCAAAAAGCGGAGATTTCTGCTTCGTGGAACTGTCGGCACCGCCGCAATTTTGCAACATACGGGCCTCGAAGCTGTATTTTGCCTGCCGATACGCCTCGAAGCATGCGTTTGCGTTCCGGCAGACCGCAATGCTTGTTCTAAAACACAATATAAAGGCGACTGGAGATGTTGATTAACGCTTCCAATGCGTATTCACACGACTTGGCGTGCAGAATACTCGAAAAAATGCACGCCGCACCCTATGGGACCCGTCCGCGGCAGGCGCGAGTCGAGCCGGAGCCCGGCAAGACGAGGCTTGGGACATTGCCTGGCGTGCCTGTGGCCCTGCCGCAAGCCTTTGGTACGGTGCAAAACGCTCGTATTTGCGGTTGGCCGTGCGATAAATTACAGATGGTGCGCCGGACGCGTGGGCTGTGTGCGCTCGTTATGAAAAAACCGAGCCGCCCGTATCGGGCGGCTCGGCAATCAAAAACCTTGGATTCGGGATATCCGCTACTGGTTAGCTTGCCCCTCGAGCATGCCGTCGAGGGTGCGCCAGGCGAGCTCGGCGCACTTGACGCGGGCGGGCATGTGCGAGATGTCCTGAAGCTGGGCAGCCTCGTCCAAGTCTTCCAGGTCTTCCTCGGAGAGCTGCTCGCCGCGGATCATCGCCAGGAAGAGCCCTGCCAGACGACGAGCCTCCTCGACCGTCTCTCCGGTGATGAGGTCGGCCATGATGTCGGCGCTGGCCTGGCTGATGGCGCAACCGTGACCGGTAAATGAGGCCTCTTCGATCACGCCGTTCTCGACACGCAGCTGCAGAGTGAGCTCGTCGCCGCAGCTGGGGTTGATGCCGTCGTGCTCGTGCGTGGGAGCATCCATCTCGTATTTATAGTCGGGGTGCGAGTTGTGCTCCATAAATGTGGTGGAGGTGTACAGATTACCCATTGAACGTGCTCCAAACGTGATGCAGGCCGGCGATGAACTTGTCGATGTCGGCCTTGTCGTTGTAGAAGGCCACGCTGGCGCGGCAGCAGGCGAGGTTCTCGACTTCCAGCCAGGTGAGCAGCGGCTGTGCGCAGTGGTGACCGGCGCGGATGCAAACGCCGTCCATGTCCATGATACTCGCGACGTCGTGCGGGTGGATACCCTTGACGTTAAAGCTGACGACGCCGTGATGGTTGTCCCAGTAGATGGAGCCGATGATCTGGACAAAGTCGAGCTGTATGAGCTCGCCCATAAGGTAGTGGACGAGTGCCTGCTCGCGTGCCTGGATGTTTTCGTAGCCAACCGTGTTGACGAGGTAGTCGAGGGCGGCGCCTGTGGCGAAGATGCCGGCGGCGTCCTGCGTGCCGGCCTCGAACTTCTCGGGGACGGGCGCCCAGACGGCATCCTGCTCGGTGACCGAATCGATCATCTCGCCACCGGTGAGCATGGGCGGCATGGCGTTCAGCAGGTCCATCTTGCCCCACAGCACGCCGATGCCCATGGGACCCATGGCCTTGTGCGCGCTAAAGGCAAAGAAGTCGGCGCCCAGATCGGTCACGTTGACCGGCATGTGCGGCAACGACTGTGCGCCGTCGACAACCAGATAGCCGCCGTACTTGTGCACGAGCTTGCCGAGGTTCTTGACTGGGTTCTCGACGCCTAACACGTTGGAGACCTGACCCACGGCCAGAATCTTGGTCTTGGGACCCACCTTGGCCAGAACCTCCTCGGTGGTGAGCTGGCCGGTCTTGGTGGGATAGAGGTAGACAAGCTTGGCACCGGTCTCGCGGCAGACCTGCTGCCACGGGATCAGGTTGGAGTGGTGCTCCATGATGGTGATGACGACCTCGTCGCCGGGCTCCAGCACTGTGGGCGCAAAGCTCTTGGCGACTAGGTTGAGCGACTCGCTGGTGTTGCGGGTGAAGACGACTTCGTTAGCCTGGGCGGCGCCGATGAGGTCGGCGATCTGCTGGCGGACCTTGGCGATGGCATCGGTGGCCTCGACGGACAATGAGTATAGGCCGCGCAGCGGGTTGGCGTTCATACGCTGGTAGAAATCGCGCTCGGCGTCGAGCACGCAAGCGGGGCGCTGCGCGGTGGCGGCGCTATCGAGGAAGGCGATCTCGGGGTGCTGCTGGAACAGCGGGAACTGCGCCTTGTAGGGATTAGCCTCTATGTCCACGGTGGGCCAGCCGCGCGAAGCCTCGTCGCTGGCGTCGAGCTCCATGGGCTCGGGGGCGGTGCAGGTATCGCATTTAACGTGCTCGGTATCGATCATGCGAGCTCCTCTTCAAAGTTATTGATCAGGTTGTTGCCCAGGCGGACGACGGCGGCGCGGGTGCGCTCATCGGTGGCGGAAAGTGCGGCGTCCTCCAGCTTGGCGCGGATGAACAGGTCCTCGGCGGCGTTTTGGTCAAGGCCGCGACAGGCGAGGTAGAACAGCTGCTCGTCGCGGACGTGGCCGATGGTGGCGCCGTGGTTGCCGGCAACGTCGTCCTCGTCACAGAGGATGACGGGAACGGTCTTGTTGTCGACGCCCTTGTTGGCCAAGAGCACCGTCTCGCGCTCGGTGCCGGTTGCGCCCTTGCAACCGTGCACGAGGTCGATTGTGCCGCGGTAGACCTTCTTGGACGTGCCGGTCAGCACGCCGTTGGCGTCGATCTCGCACTCGGTCTTGCGGCCGCGGTGGCGCAGCTCGTAGTTGAAGTCGCGCACCTGCTCGCGGGCGCCCAGGTAATCGGTATCGATCGTCACCTTGGCGGTGTCGCCCAGCAGGTCGCCGGCAAGGCCGGTGGCGCTGGCGCCGGCACCCAGGACGGTGTGCTGCACGTTGACGCGCGCGCCCTCGTCTAGGAACAGGCCGGTGTCGTCGAGCGCGATCCAGCTATCGTCGAGCGTCTGCGTGCAGGTCACGTTGACGGTGGCGTATTCGTGGGCACACACGCGTAGCGCGGAGCCCACGACGCCCTCACCGGCAACGGGGGAGTCCAGAGCGATCTGCAGGTCGAGCGTTGCCTGCGGACGGGCGACGACATCGATGGCGGCGATGGCGGCCGCAGCGTCGACGCCACTCACGCGCACGGTAACCGTGGCGTGCTGGTACGCGGGCACGTCGATGACGATGCGCTTGGTGGCGTGCTCGGCCAGGTAAGTGTAGGCGGCCTCACCCATACCGGTCTCGAAGGCCTCGGCGGGGGAGAGTTCCTCCTCGAGCTTGATGGCGCCGGCCTGGTAGACGGAGGTGGCGGGCACGTCGAGCTCGGTCTCGGGCGTGATGCGGGCGCGATCGGCGGCATCACCGGGGGCGGCGGCGCGGCGCTCGGGGAAGCGCTCGGCCATGGTGACCATGGCGGCGTCGAAGGCGTCGGCCGAGCCGCCAAACTGCTCGTCCAGGCCTTCGACCTCAACGGCCTCGGCGGGAGCGATGGCAAGTTCGTCCGAAAGCTCGAGCTTGGTCTGGTTCATCTTAAGCCAGCCCCATGTGGCGGCCGGCATCGCGTTGACCTGCTCAAGCGTGGTAGCAGCGGTGTTCATGGTCTCTTTCATTATCCGATCGCTCCTTCCATCTCGAGCTTGATCAGGTTGTTCATCTCGACGGCGTACTCCAGCGGCAGCTCCTTGGAGACCGGGTTGGCAAAGCCGTTGACAATCATGGTGCGGGCCTCTTCCTCCGAGATGCCGCGGCTCATCAGGTAGAACACCTTGTCGTCGCCGATGCGGCCGATGGTGGCCTCGTGGCCGATGTCGACATTCTTGGCTCGGATATCCATAGCGGGGATGGTGTCGGAGCGGCTTTGGTCGTCGAGCATGAGCGACTGGCAGCTCACGGTTGCCTTGGAGCCCTCGGCCTTGGGCGTGGCCACGATGGAGCTGCGGAAGGTCTGGATGCCGCCGCTCTTGGAGATGCCCTTGGTCTCGACGGTCGCCGAGGTCTCGGGCGCGTTGAGCACGACTTTGCAGCCGGTGTCGAGGTTCTGGCCGGCACCGGCAAAGGTGATACCGGTAAAGCTCGAGCGGGCGCGGCGGCCGTTGAGCACGCTCATGGGGTAGAGGTAGCCCACGTGGCTGCCGAAGGAGCCGCTGATCCACTCGATGTCGCCGTCCTCGTCCACGCGCGCACGCTTGGTGTTGAGGTTGTACATGTTCTTGGACCAGTTCTCGATGGTCGAGTAGCGCAGGTGCGCGCGCTTGCCCACAAAGAGCTCCACAGCGCCGGCATGGAGGTTCGCCACGTTGTACTTGGGCGCGGAGCAGCCCTCGATAAAGTGCAGGTCAGCGTCATCCTCGACGATGATGAGCGTGTGCTCAAACTGGCCGGCGCCCTTGGCGTTGAGGCGGAAGTAGCTCTGCAGCGGGAAGTCGAGCTTGGTGCCCTTGGGCACGTAGACAAACGAGCCGCCCGACCACACGGCGCCGTGCAGGGCCGCAAACTTGTGGTCGGTGGGCGGGATGAGCGTCATAAACTTCTCGTGGATGAGCGGCTCCCACTGCGGGTCGTGCAGGGCCTCCTCGATGCCGGAGTAGACGATGCCCATCTTGGACGCGGTGTCCTGCATGTTGTGGTAGACCAGCTCGGAGTCGTATTGCGCACCGACACCCGCCAGGTAGCTACGCTCGGCCTCGGGGATGCCCAGGCGCTCAAAGGTGTTTTTGATGTCGTCGGGCACCGACTCCCAGTCGTGCTTTTGGTCGGTGTTGGGCTTGACATAGGTGACGATGTTGTCCATGTCCAGGCCCTCGATGGAGGGGCCCCATGTCGGGTCGGGGAAGCGGTTGAAGATCTCGAGGGACTTGAGGCGCAGGTCGAGCATCCACTGCGGCTCGTCCTTCTTGGCGCTGATCTCGCGCACGATGTCGGGCGTGATGCCGGCGTCGAGGCGCTCGAATCCCTCCTCGCCATAGGTGAAGTCATAGAGGCTGCGGTCGATGTCCGCGACCTCGGTGCGGTTCTTGGTCATTGCGTCGCCCCTTTACGCCTGCTGCTCGGCAGCGGCGGCCTCGACCTGGGCGCGCTGCTCGGCGGCCTCGCGCTCGAAGGTCTCAAAGCCGTTCTTGTCGATCCAGGGGATCAGCGAGGCGTCGTCCTCGCGCACGATGTGGCCCTTGACCATAACGTGGACGCGGTCGACGTCCAGGTGCTCCAGGATGCGCGTGTTGTGCGTGATGATGAGCATAGAGCCGTCGCAGCTCTTGCGGTAGGCGTCCATGCCATGGCTGACGGTGGAGAGGGCGTCGACGTCCAGGCCCGAGTCAGTCTCGTCCAGGATGGCGAGCTTGGGCTGCAGCAGCAGAAGCTGGAGCATCTCGACCTTCTTTTTCTCGCCGCCCGAGAAACCCACGCCCAGCTCACGGTTGAGGTAGGCGGTATCCATGTTGAGCTCGGCCGCGAGCTCCTTGACGCGGCGACGGAACTCCTTGCCTTTCATCTCCAGGCCGGGGCGGCCGGCGATGCTGGCGCGCAAAAAGCTCGACAGCGGCACGCCCGGGATCTCGACCGGGGCCTGGAAGCTCAGGAACAGGCCGGCGCGGGAGCGCTTGTCGGTGGTGAGCTCGGTGATGTCCTGACCGTCAAAGACGATGCGGCCGTCATTGACGGTATAGACGGGGTCGCCCATGACCAGGTGGCCGAGGGTGGACTTGCCGGCGCCGTTGGGTCCCATCAGCACGTGGGTCTCGCCGGCGGCGACGTTGAGGTTGACGTTGTGGAGGATGGTCTTCTCGTCCACGGAGGCGGTGAGACCTTCAATGGAAAGCAGCGGATTTGCGCTCATGCTCTTCCTCTCTTTATATGGTGTACTCACGGGTGTACGAAACCCTAGGAATCTTCTCGGAATAAAGTTACTATGGGTTCGGCGTTAGTCAAGGGAAAACCCGACTAATCCACTCGACTTTTCAGATTGTGGGGCAAATTCATCGGCAGTGCTTGTCCCCAGCGTTATGGAAGGGTAGGTATGCTCATTTCTTCTAAGGGCCGCTATGCCCTCCGTTTGATGATTTATATTGCGGCGCTCGGTGATGCTGAGGGCAAGATTGCCCTGCGCGAGGTTGCCGACCGCGAGCGCATTTCGCAGAAGTATCTGGAGCAGCTGGTTCGTCCGCTTATGAAGGCTGGCCTGCTTAAGAGCGTGCGCGGCAAGGGCGGCGGCTACATGATGGCGAAGGATCCGGCCGAGGTGCGTGCCGGCGACATCTTGCGTGCCGTCGAGGGCAGCACGGCCCCGGTGGCGTGCGATGGCATCGATAACAGCTGTACCCGTAGCGACCTTTGCTCGACCGTCAAATTCTGGCGCGGTTTGGACGACGTGATCGAAAAGTACGTCGACGGCGTGACGTTGGCCGACCTGGCCACCGTCCCCGAGATCAACTTTGACATTAAGTTGTAGGGGCTGGCTTTCGTGAAGTCGTACGAAGCCTTTGATTCGCGTCTGGCACTGCTAGAGACAGCTCGATTCCAAGATTTCGACAACGACTATGTTGTCTCAGGATGTGCGTATATCTATGAGCAGGTTTTCGGTATCTCAATTACGCTCCTTAAGCGTCTGCTCGAGTATGAGGGTGCCACGCTTGCCGCGTCGGGGTCTCCTCGCGCCATCTTGAAGGAGGCCTACCGATTCTACGACTTTATTGACGAGGCGGCCTGGCTAGATATGCTCAGAGACCGCAACACGAACGTTCATATTTATGACAACAAGCTCGCTCAAGATTTGATTCAGCGCATCTTGAACGTCTATATCCCCGCTTTCTCTCAGTTGAGAGACGGGCTGATGGAGCGTTACGGCGAGTTTCTTCTGGTGCCCGACGACCAATTCGTTTAATTCCTTAAGATTTCGCGGAGGGTTGTTGCCGTTTACCGATGGGTTGTTGTGCAACAAACGGGGAGCTGTAATACTGAATCCAGCTTTGCAAACTGCACTTTAACCACACCAATGCAGGGAGGATGTATGCAACCCAAGCATTCCGCGATTGTTGCGGGCCTGACGCTGGCGCTTTCGTTTGGCGCCGTTGCCGCACCCGCAACCGCTATAGCCGAGGAGCCCACGCCGGGCGTTGCCTCGGATGCCACCGATATCGATAAGGGCCTGTACACCCAGCAGTCTTTCTCGGGCGTGCTGAGGTCGGTTCAGGGTGTTTCGTTTGTCAACGTGACCGACGAGATGAAGTACTTTACCAAGTACGAGAGCCATGGCAACTATAACCAGGGCTTTTCGTATGGCGACGGTTATAACGCGCTGGGTTATTACCAGTTCGACCGTCGATGGTCGCTCATTCCGTTTATGAAGCAGGTCTACAACTACGATTCTGCCAAGTACGGCATGCTTAAGGCCGCGATCGATCGTGGCAGCGAGATTTCCAACGGAAGCAACCCCATGTACGCGAACGGGCAGCTCACCGAGCTGGGCCGCGTCGCGCAGGATGCCTTCCTGGGTGCTTACAACACCGATCCGGCGGAGTTCTCGGCGCTGCAGGATGCCTATGCGTATAACTCCTACTATGCGGTGACCGAGTCGTGGCTTAAGAACGCTCTGGGCATTGATATTTCCGGTCGTGCCGACTGCGTCAAGGGCATGGTGTGGAGTATCACCAATATGTGCGGCACGGGTGGCTGCCAGGACTTTTTCCGTTGGGCGAATCTTTCCAACGATATGACCGACCGCGAGTTTGCGACGGCGCTTTCGAACAGCGTGGTTGATAACGTGGCGCGCAAGTATTCGAGTCAGCCTCAGTACCATGAGGGATGGAAGAATCGCTATAAAAACGAGCTCAAGGACTGCCTGGTCTATATCGCCGAGGACGAGGCCACTGCTGCAACGCCTGTGGAGCCTGATCCTGAGCCCGCGCCGGCGCCTGGTCCGAGCATGGCGCCGGCTGCTCCCGCCGCACCGACACCTGGTACGGATGGCGATGCGGGCGATAGCGGCGATACCGATGCGCCCTCGACTGATACGGGCAGCGATGATGCCGGTAACGGCGGGGCTACGTCTGGTGGTACTGCTGCCGGCGATGCCTCTGGTGGTTCGTCGACTTCTGGCTCTGACGGCGCTGAGGGCGGCTCGACTTCTGGCTCTACCGATACGGGCGCTTCTAACGGCGCTGGTGATTCCTCTGCCGATGCTGGGTCCTCTAACGGTTCTGGCTCCGATGCTTCTGAGGGCGGTTCGAGCGAGGGCTCCAATGCCGGCGATTCCTCGACGGAAAATAGGCCTTCTCCCAGCGAGCAGCTTGGCTCCATGCTTGGATCGTCTTTGACGGCGGGCATTAACGGTGGATCTTCTTCTGATGAGGGGGCGTCTGACCAGGGTTCCGGTTCCGATGCCGCCGATGCGGGCGCGAGACGGTCCGACGCCGATGCTCAGAAGGCTGGGGATAAGGGTGGTGCTACTACTGCCACCACGACGACTGCGACCACCACGATGACCAAGGCCTCGGGTGGCAATATGCCCAAGACGGGCGACCTCATCGTGATGGCGAGCCTTGCCAGCGCGAGCTTGGCGACGCTTGGTGCCACGTCCATTGTGAGTGGTAAGCACAAGCTTGATCAGCAGAAGAAGGCTGCTGGCCAGGACGGATCCGAGGAGTAAGATCCTGGTCGCCCGATAATCTAAGAACTAGGATGGGGTCCGGTGCGAATGCATTGGGCCCCGTTTTGTTGTGCAACGATTTGTTATGCCCCATCGGGGCTATTGTTGCTACCGTTGCCCGAAACGTCTGCATGACGGCATCATTGCGGTTGAGTTGCTCGATACAATGGGCATCGTGCTGCGTTTTAAGGGAGAAGTTACGGTGTCTGAACAGGCGATTTACGGCGATACTGCCTACTATGGCGTAGAGTTGATCAACCGCTCGGGTAACGGGGCGCTACCGGTCGGCGAACATGACTTTGCCGAGGCCATGGATCGATGCGTGCTAGTCGACAAGACGATGTTTATTGCCGATGTCTTGGATGCTGATGCTTCCGTTGTAACGTGTTGCCGGCCCGAGGGCTTTGGCAAGAGCATGAACCTATCGATGCTTAAGGCTTTTCTGGAGCGACCCGCGGTCGGGCAGGTCGATCGGGGCCTATTTGCTGGTTCCCAGATTTGGGATGCGGGTGGCGGGCGCTATCGGGATGAGTTTGCCTGCTACCCTGTGATATCACTGGACTTTTCTGGCGCCGCGAGGTGCGGTGCCAACGTCGGCGGCGTCGTGCGTGAAGCTCTTACGGGTGAGTGCGCTCGCCTGTTGGCGCTTTTGGAGGCTCCGGATTTGCCCCGAGACAAGGTGCGCCACATCGAGCGCGTTGCGCGTGGCGTGGCGGGCGAGGACGAGGTTGCCTCGGTGCTTGGCGTGCTCATTGAGCTACTGGAGATGGCCTGCGATGAACAGGTTGTGCTGCTCGTTGATGGATACGACGCGGCGTGGTCGCGCCGTGTGAGCGCGAGGGGCGCTTCCGGCGCCGATCCGGCAAAGCTATTCGACCGTGTGCTGTTTGACGCCATTGCCGCTGCGGGCAATTCGCTACGCTTGGCTTGTCTGATGGGGGAGCGTCCCGGTCCTGCCGAGTTGGCACTTTCTTCGCGCGGGTGTTCGTACTGCATGTCGACTCCGCTTTTGGGCTGGTGCGACCGGTGGTTTTGCTTTTCGGATGACGAGGTTCAGGCTCTGTTGAATTGTGCTGGACGCGAGGAATACCTGGATGATGCGCGTGAATGGTTCGAGGGGTATCGGTTTGGCGGGTGTTATTGCTCGAGTCCGGCGCGCGTGATCGATTTCTTGAACCGCGGTTGCACGCCGCCGGTGCGGGCTGATTTGTATGGGTTTGCCGACTGCCTGAGTAGGGTGGCTGGAGACTGGAATCTCGAGAGGCTTTCGACTCTGTTCGATTTGCTTGAACCGCATGGATGCGTTGAAACCCCGCTTTGTCTGGGCGCCGTCGTGTCGAATGACGCTTGCGTCGATGATGTTTGGACCGCGTTATACCTGTCCGGCTTCCTGACGACGGATATGGTTGAGGAACCGGGAAACGGCGCTCGCTCCCGTGCTCTGCGACTGCCCAATGGCGAGCTTCGTCAGGCGGTGCGTCTCGTGATTATTGAATGGTTTGAGTGCGCCGCCGAGGATGTGCGGGACGTCGATGCGTTTCGTGACGGGCTATGTCGCGGTAACGAAGACACGGTGAGGCAGGCGCTGCGTCGAATTCTAGGTGACGCGGGAGTCGGCGCGGTCGAGATGGATTCGCCGTTGCCATGCCACCTGCTGTTGCAAGGACTCTGCTTTGGTATGCCGGGGTATGCCAATCCGTCATCCAATCGAAAGCGTGGGGCGGATCGCTGGGATATTCAGGTGTTCCCTACGGGAAGGATGCTCGATGTGGCCGATACCCTCGGCATGCTCGACGAACGTCCGCTTGTCACTATGAACATGATGTATGACCCCGACGTGGATGCCCTGGGTCTGGAGCTGTTGGCGGTTCAGGCGCTGCTCGACATCGAACGCGACGGTATCGACGAGATTCGCGTGCCGCGACCCGGCGTGGGTCGCATGCGCTGGGGCTTTGGCTTTGACGGGCAGCACGTGTCCGTAGTGTGCCAACGGCTTTAAGCGGCGGGGTGTTTTCGGCTTCTGTTACTCCGCGTCCTCCAGGGGCGGCATGGGCTTCCAGTCGGGATCCTTGATGATCTTGCGGGCGTCTTTCATGCCGCGGCGCAGCGCTGGGATACCGGTCTTAAAGCATTTGTCGACCGCAGCCAAGCGGATGACCTCTTTGCAGAAGGTCGCGGCGTTGCCCAGGCGGAACAGCACGGGATGATAGTCGCCGTAGATTTGCATGTAGCGGGCCAAAAAGCCGCGGTTGCGCATGATGTAGTAGCGGTTGGTGTCGCTTGTGGAGTTGAGCTGGCGCTTGCCGGCGATGTCCCAGTTAGAGACGGCGCGGGCGCGCTTGAGCACCACGTCGGCAACCACGGCAGCGGGGAAATGCTGGCTGGCAACGTAGCCGTAGCAGGCATCGTCGCCGTAGATGAAGAAGCGCGCGTCGGGCGGGCCGATCTTGTCGACTACGCGACGCGAGAACAGGCCGCCCTCAAAGCACAGCTGATTCATGGCGCGGTAGCCCTCGGGCCCCAGGTCCCACTTGGCGATGGGGTTGGGGATGCCGAGCGAAAGGATGAGCTGGTACTGCCAAAAGAAGGCGCCGCCGTCGAAGTCCAGGCGCGAACCTTGGATGACGTCGTAGCGGTCGGTCCACTTTGCTAGGCGTTTTGCTTCGCTGGACATTTGCGGAACGGTCGAGGAGACTGAGACCCCATTTGTCTACCGCATGCGTTATGCACTGCCGGAGCCTGCGCCGCTGGTGAGCATTGTGATTCCCACCAAGGATCACGTCGAGACGCTCGACGCCTGCGTGATGTCGATCGCCCAGAAGGCCACGTATGCCAATTACGAGATCGTCTTGGTGGAGAACAACAGCGAGGCCCCGGAGACGTTTGCGTATTACGAAACCCTGCCGGAATGCGTGGCTGCAGCATCCGAATGCAAGGGCATCGCGCGCGTTGCGTACTGGCCGGGCGAGTTCAATTACTCTCAGATCATCAACTTTGGCGCTGAGCATGCCAAGGGCGACTACCTGTTGCTGCTCAACAACGATACCGAGGTTATAGTGCCAGGCTTTATCGAGGAATTGATGGGGTATCTGCAGCGTCCCGATGCGGGTGTGGTGGGCGCCAAACTCTACTTTTCCGATTATTTGGTGCAGCACGCTGGCATTTTGGTCGGCGTGCGTGGCGCACTTGCTCATGCCAACCAGGACTTCTCGGCAAAGCGTGAGGGCTATCTTGCCCGTGCTGTGCGTCCGGGCAACTTTAGTGCCGTGACGGGCGCCTGTCAGATGGTCCGCCGCGATGTGTTTGAGCGAGTCGGAGGCTATAACGAGGAGTTTGCGGTTGGCTTTAACGACGCGGACTTTTGCCTGCGCGTGTGGGTGGCGGGCTACCGTACCATCTTTTCGCCCTATGCCGTGCTGTATCACTACGAGTTCACCTCGCGCGGCAGGGAAGAGGCCAACGAGGAAAAGCTGCGTCGCTGGAAGCGCGAGCAAGCACTGTTCATGCAGCGCTGGCCTGAGTTCTTCCTCGATGGCGACCCATGGCTCGGATCGTACCTGTCCTCCGAGAGCGAGTTTGGCGCCTTGTAGGTTTTCCAAACGATGCGTTGAATCGTTCGGCGCACCATGGCTTGGCTCGCGTCCCCCCAATCTAGTAGACTCTAAACCGTTGCTAGATTAGGGGGATTTTCCATGAGACGCTCCATGAAACGAGTTTCCGGGGCCGCGGCCGCGC
>CABQMF010000026.1 GCA_902465265.1 uncultured Collinsella sp.
GATGAATACTATTTAGACTTCCGATAGGCTAATAGATGTATTTATTAGCTGAAATCCTGCACGGTTCCGCGGGGTTTCAACGGTTGGGAGGGATCATGAGGTTTACTCATCCTGTCAACACGCTCAAAAAGCTCGGCTGCGGCCTTGCGTTTGGAGCAGCGGTCATCATGGCCATGCCAACTTCGGCGCTCGCCTGCACCCAGATCTACATGGGCAGCAAGCTTACGGCAGACGGCAACACGTACTACGGCCGTTCCGAGGACTTCGGTCCGCGCTATGTCAAGCACTTTGGCATTGAGCCCGCACACAAGGACGGCAACGAGTACACCTCGGTCGAGTCCGGTTTTGAATACAAGTCCAAGGACGCAACCTACCGCTACACCTTCGTTCGCGACAACCCCTCTCAGTGGGAAGATCGCTACGACGCATATTCCGAGGCTGGCATCAACGAGAAGGGCGTCTCCTGCTCTGCCACGTTGAGCACCTCCTATAACGAGAAGGCCGAAGAGGCCGATCCCATCACCGAGGAGACTGGCATTGGCGAGTACAGCTATGCCAGCGTCATCCTGGGCGAGAGCGCCACGGCCCGCGAGGGCGTCGAGCTCATCGGCAGCCTGATCGACGAGCAGGGCGTCTGCTCCAACGACCAGATCATCATCGCCGACAGCACCGAGACCTGGCTGTTCGCCGCGCTTTCCGGCCATCAGTGGATTGCTATGAAGCTCGCCGATGACATCGCCTCGCTCAACCCCAACATCGGCAACCTCACCTATAACGTAGACCTCGATGACACCGAGAACTGTCTCCATTCCGAGGGCATCGAGTCCATGCCCAAGGAGAAGGGCTTTGCCGAGTACACCGACGGCAAGTTCGACGTCGCCAAAACCTACGGCGAGGAGATCGGCGAGGCCGGTATGCACCAGTGGTCGCGCTATATCCAGGGTCGCGATTACTTCATGGCCCCGCTGGCTGAAGGCACTGACTACGAGATCGTGAAGGACGAGCGTGAAGATGCTCGCGCCACGACCGGCGCCCTGGTCCACGAGATGCAGCCGCTGTTCTTCCAGCCCGGCAAGTCCGACTGGAACACCTTTGAGATGATCCGCAGCTTCGCTGCTCGCGGCGAGAATGTCGCCGGCCTCAACGCCAACACCGACGGCGCCTATGCCATCGGCTCCAACCGCAACACCGAGATCCACACCTTCCAGATCCGTCACGGCATGGATCCCGAGATCGCGACCATTCAATGGGAGATGCTCTCCAACGCCGAGTTCTCCGTCGCTATCCCCCTCTACTCCGCACTGCTCACCGAGGTCAGCCCCTACTTTAGCGATCAGGATGTCTCCTTCGATCACTGCGAAGAGGAAGATGTCGTGAACAACGAGGAGCCCAAGAACTCCATCAACTACGTCCTCATGGACATCAACACGCTCGCCTATGAGAACCGCGATCACTGCGCTACCGGTGTCCGCGCCTACCTCGACGCCCTGCAGAAGGAGCTCATCGAGCAGAACCTGACCGTCGACGAGGCCATGCAGGCCGCCGAGGGCACCGAGGCCCGCACCGCCCTGGCCAACAAGGCCGGCAAGGCTGCCACCAAAAACACCTACCTCAAGTGCAAGGCCGTGCTCGAGGAGATGCGCGACTACCTCAAGGAGGGCGACTTCTCCGAGGGGTTCGTCCCGAGCGACTACGATGCCGACAACGACTGCCTGGTCAAGTCCATCACCTACGCCGACGAGGCCCTCTCCGATGAGGACGTTGCCGAACCCGAGGTTGAAGAAGAGGCGACCGAGGAGAAGTCCGAGGGCAACAACATGGCCGCCATGGCCGTTGGCGCCGTCATCGTCATCGGTGTCTGCGGCTTCGTGCTCTATCGTCGCAAGAAGGCCTAAGAACCCCTCGCCTTAAGGCGCGGGCGGGATGGCCAAGGTCGCCCGCCCGCGCAGCCGCCCATTCGACCGGCGGGAAACGTCGCCGAAATCTTTTCAAAAAAGATTTCCCTGCACACACTTTGCTGTGCTATAGTGCAGCGCAACAGCAACTAGGTGCGACCGCGCCACGGCATCACGAAAGGAGCCACCAACATGAAGAACACGATGAAGTCTCTCAACAACTGGTGGTGGCGTGATGCGAATACGATCGGTCGACAGTGAGTCCCTCACACCTGTTTTTGCGCTCTAGGTGATTGGAAGGCCTCCGGTTTCGACCGGGGGCCTTTTTCTATCTCGAGCCCAATCGCATTCGCATCACGCGCCTCCGCTTTCTTCTCTTGCACTTCCCTTCCGAAAGGATTTTCACCATGTCTCAGAACACCACCACCGCCCAGCCCCGCACCGTCCAGACCGCCGACCGCGGCAAACTCGACGTCCGCGCCCTCGTCTTGCTCGCCATCCTGCTTGCCGCCGGCTTCATCCTCAACTTCACCGTCGGCAAGGCCATCTCCGGCATCTCGGGCGGCATGATCAGCCCCGAGTTCATTATCTCGGCCTTCTGCCTCACTATCCTGGTCGTTCGTCCCAACATTGGCCAGGCGCTCGTTATCGGCCTGATCTCGGCCGCCGTGATCCAGATCACCACCACCTCGCCGTTCGTCGATTTTGCCGCCGAGGGCATCGCCGCCATGCTCATGGCCGTCATTGTCAACGCTGCCGCCAAGGACGGCCAGGTCAAACCCGCCGTCGCCATCGTCGCAACCTTCGTGACCACCTTTGTCTCGGGCGTCATCTTCATGGTCATCAAGATGGCCATGCTCGGCGTGGTGGGCGAGCTCGCCGCTGCCATGCTGCCCGTCGTCGCCATGACCGCCGTGTTTAACGCCATTCTGGTCGGCGCCCTCTACCTGCCCATCCAGAAGGCCCTGAAGCTCAACTAACCCGCTCGGCTTTACGAGCCACCCCATCTTGGCGTTCATTTGTCGTTCGCGTACCCAAGTACGCTTCGCTCCTCTTTCGCGCCAACCTGGGGCCCCTCGTAAAGCCGTCTCCGTGCTTCACCAGCAAAGACTGTCCCAAACAACTAGCTTTTGGGGACGTTCTTAAACAACTAGTCATGTAAGAACGTCCCCAATGACTATGAAAGGTATCCATGGAAACGATCATCAACGTCGACGATGTCTCGTTCTCCTATGGCACGCAGACCGAGCAGGCGCTTAAGCATATCTCGCTCGGCGTGAACAGGGGAGATTTTATCGGCATTATCGGGCCTTCGGGCGCTGGCAAGTCCACACTTGCCGCCTGCCTGTCGGGAGCCGTACCCCACCATTACACTGGCACGTTCTTTGGCTCCGTCACTGTCGACGGCAACGACACCTGTGAAGTTTCGCTCACCGATGTGTCGCAGATCGTCGGCAGCGTGTTGCAAGACATCGACACGCAAATGGTCGCCTCGGTCGTCGAGGACGAGATGCTTTTTGGCCTGGAGAACTTTGGCGTTCCCCACGACAAGATCGAGCAACGTGTGAGCGAGACGCTTAAGACCGTCGGCATCAGCGACCTGCGCGACCGCGAGATTGCCACGCTTTCGGGCGGCCAAAAGCAAAAGGTTGCTATCGCCGCCATCCTCGCTATGCGTCCGCGTGTGCTCGTGCTCGACGAACCCACCGCGGCGCTCGACCCCGCCAGCTCCACGCTGGTCTTCGAGACCCTACGCGAGGCCAACCGCGCACTCGGCATCACCATCGTCGTCGTTGAGCAAAAAGTCGCCCTGCTTTCGGAGTATTGCAACCGCGTGCTCGTGCTCAATCATGGCGAAATCGCGCTACAGGGCAAGCCGCACAAGGTCTTCGCGCACACCGATGAGCTCCGCGCCATCGGCGTCGATTGCCCGCGTGTCACGCGCATTTTCAACAGCCTTGAGGCCGATGGCCTGGCCAGCGGCACTCCCTGTTTGGATGTTGATGAGGCCGAGCGCCTGATTACGGGCATCGTCGACCCCGCACACGCAAGCAGCGACATTCAGGCACCCGCCGGCTCACCGCACGCACCGTCGTTGCGCCCGCACGCCAAGGACGCCGAGCCCGTGCTCACCTTCAATCACGTTGAGTTTGCCTATCCCAACGGCGGCGCCGCCGTCCACGACCTCAACCTGACCCTCTATCCCGGCGAGCTCGTGGGCATCGTCGGTCAAAACGGCGCCGGCAAGACCACGCTCACTAAGCTGCTCACAGGCCTGCTTAAGCCCGCCTCGGGCAGCGTGCGCGTCACGGGACTGGATACCGCAGCCGTTCCCACAAGCCGCATCGCCCGCGAAGTCGCAACCCTCTTCCAAAACCCCGACCGTCAGATCTGCAAGGACACCGTGCTCGACGAGGTCGCCTTTGGCCTGGAGCTTGCCGGCATCGACCGTGCCGAGGCGCTGCGTCGCGCCCAGCTCGTCATCGACCGCTTTGGCTTGCCGGCCGACGAGGCGCCCTTCTCGCTCTCGCGCGGCCAGCGCCAGATGGTGGCACTCGCCTCCGTCGTGGTCGTAGAGCCCAAAATCGTGGTGCTCGACGAGCCTACGAGCGGCCTTGACTACCGCGAGTGCATGACCGTCATGGAAACCGTTCGCACCATGGCCGAGCGCGGCTGCGCTGTAATCATGGTCTGCCACGACATGGAAGTCGTCTCCGACTTTGCCGAGCGCATTGTAGTAATGGCCGACGGCCGCATCCTCGAGCGCGGCCGCACGCACGAGCTGTTCTCGAACATCGAGCTCATGCAGCGAGCCTACGTTGAGCCGCCCCAGGTCATAGAGCTTTCTCGTCGCCTGGCATCCTCCGTCTCTCCCGCCTTTGCACAGGTGAGCGAGGTCACCGATATCGTTCGCATTACCGAGGAGATGGTCCACCGTGGTTAACGTCATCGACTATATGCCGGGCGATACACTGCTGCACCGCTTGAACCCGGTCGTCAAACTGGGCCTTGCCGCCGCCATCATCATCGGCATTTTCCTGTCCGACACCTACGTGGCGCTGTTGGGCTTTTTGGCGCTCACCCTTGCACTGGGCGCCTACGCCGGCGTCGTCGACCGCCTGCTCTCGCTACTCAAGCTGCTGATTCCGCTTGCGCTTATCATGCTGGTGCTTCAGCTGGCCTTTATGCGCGACGGCAACATGGTGTGGGGCTTTATCACCGACACGGGCCTCATTACCGGATCGAAGGCCTGCCTACGCCTGTTGGGCGTGGCGCTGCCACTCATCCTCATGCTTATGGTGACCAAGCTCAACGACCTCGCCAACGCTTGCGTCGAGGTGCTGCACGTGCCGTATCGCTATGCCTTCACCTTTACCACGGCGTTGCGCTTTGTGCCGGTATTTAGCCAGGAAATGAACGCCATCATGGAGGCGCAGACTGCACGCGGCGTCGAATACGACACTAAGAATCCCGTCAAGAAACTCAAGCTCATGCTGCCTCTGTGCGTGCCACTGCTTATCTCGAGCGTGGGCAAGACCGATGCCACAGCCTTGGCAGCCGAGCAGCGCGGCTTCTACCTGCGCACGCGCGCGAGTTCGTACAAGCGCTATCCCGTCAAGGGCTTGGACATTGCCGTACTCATCATCAGCATCGCCCTTATCGCCATCGGCTTCCTGTTCTAGCAATCGCTGGCAGCAACCGGCAAATGCAAAAGGCCTCGGCTCGCACCAAACGAGCCGAGGCCTTTACTGTTTTCCCAGATAATACCTGTCAAAATAAACCTGTCCCTTTTTGGCAGGTCGGAAGCTACAGGCGGTAGGGGACGCCGCTGCGAATGATGGACTCGCGCACCAGGACATCCATCGCATCGAGGGTGATCTCGGGCATCTCGCGATACTTCTGCAACACCGAAAGCTCCGTGCAGGCCAGGATGACGCGGTCGCAGCCGCTACGGGCGAACTCCCACATCACGCGGTCAAACTTATCCATATCGGGCTCGCGCCCGGCCTTCACATCGTCGTAGATGAGCGACATCACGTCGGCCTGACGCTTTTCGCTGGGATAGACGACCTCAACGCCCGCGGTCTCACATTCGCGCCCATAGACGTCTGCGCCCACGGTACCGTCGGTGCCCATGATGCCGATCTTGTGCACCGGCTCGGCCGGCATGCTCAGGTTGGGGTCGAACTCGCACTCCCCCATCACCGCGCCGGCCAGAGCATAGCGCACCGACTCGCGCGGCATGTGGATAATCGGCACCTTGGTAAACGACTGAATCTGATCGTAGAAGTAGTGCGACGTGTTGCAGGGAATGGCAATGTGCGCGCAGCCCAGCGTCTCGAGCGCCTGAGCGCACTCCTTCATGGTCGCCAGCAGCTCGGCATGCTCACCGGTCTTGATGGCCAGCGTGCGGTCGGGCATGGTCGACTTGGAAAGCACCACCATGTCGATATGCTCCTGGTCGCACGTAGCCGCCGTATGACGTACCACCTGGTCGTAGTAATACGACGTGGCCTCGGCGCCCATGCCGCCGATAACTCCCAGCTTTTCCATCGCCGCCTCCTTGGTGACGCCCGCGCAATTGCGCGTATCATACCCGCGCCCGCCCGATACATACCGGACGGGCGCCACGCTCGTCTACTTGTAATACGTCTTGAACAGCTTAAAGTGGCGCAGCTTGGTGTGCCACATGCGCAACCAGCGGTTAAAGACAAAGTCTCCCTTCATAAACGAGGGATCGGCGCCCTTGCCCTCCTTGGCAAGACGATGCACCTTCGCGCGCAGCTCGGGATCCTTGACGTACTTGTCGACGACGCCCATGGGAACGACCATCCACAGCGCCTCGTCCTGCGCCGTCACAAACTCCGGCTCAAACGGGCGGTTATAGACGTACTCATCCACCACGTATTTAGCAACGTTAAAGCCACTATTGGTGACATAGTAATTACTGCGGCCCTGACGCGTGTTGAAGTCAAAGAACTTAAACGAGCCATCACGCTCGTCGTACTTGACGTCGAAGTTGGAGAAGCCCGTAAACTTAAGGTCCTCAAGCAGCTTGCGCACGCCACCCATGAGCTCGTCGTTGGGCTCAGTGATGATGCAGGCATGGTTGCCGACACCGTGGGGCTGATGCTCCTCGAGCAGCACGTGACCCAGGCACATCATGCGAACCTTGCCGTTGCGGTCGGAATAACTGGTAAGCACGCGCATGTACTCGTCGTTGCCGGGCACGCGGTCCTGCAAGATGAGGTCATCGGTGTAGCCGCTGGCGTACACATCGCGAATGACTTGTTCCAGCTCGGCGCGATCGGCAATCTCGTAGGCCTTCTTCTGACCCTCGAACTCGTGCTCCCACCACATGATGCCGTCAGAGGGCTTCAGAATCATCGGAAAGGGGAAATCGATCTGGTCGAGCACCTCGGTGGAAGCCTCACCCTGAGCGTTGAGCATCGCCATGGTAAAGGTAAACGTGTGCGGATACGGCACACCGTGCTTCTCGCACAGCTCGTAGAAAATCTCCTTCTTCTGGCACTGCTCGAGCATGCTGTAGGGCGCATAGGGCGCGATGACGTTCGAGGCAAGCTGGCCGGCGTCCTGGGCCTGCGCGGCAAGCGCGACGTAGTTGTCGCCGCAGCCCATGAGAATAATCTTCTTATCAGGATTGGCCTGTGCGACGCCGTTAACGGTCTCGATCATGACCGGCATGGTATCGATATCCACGTTGGGCGTGTAATCGATAATTTGGCTGCGATACGCGGGGCCGGTCTGGTACTTGCCAAAGACCAGGCTCTTAACCCGATACTCCTCGTAGAAAGCGCGCGCCACCGAATACGCGTTGATGTCGCCGCCGAGCAGCACGGGGATAAACTCGCGCTCTGTAAACTGCAATGCCATGGAAACTTCCTATCTAGAACTGCCCACACGACGGGCGGTCTTTGTGCAACTGATTCATTCTAGCGTGCCGAGCCGCCGGCACCCAAAGCTCCACCGTATCTATGGCAATCGGCGTAATTATCCAGCACGAAGGCGGCGATCACCGGTGTACGACAACGGGCAATGAACCCACCGTTGTTGTAGGATTCAACATGTTGCCAGCCCCGTCGAAAGGTACACTGTGCCCCAAGCTCATCCGATCAACAACCCCATCATTGACGCCGCAAAGCGCGAACTTGCGGATTGTGCCCAGACGGCAGCTCCCCTACGCACCGCAAACGATGCTTACAACGAGCCTGCCCGCATCGTCTCAATCAACACGTCGGAGCACAAAGGCACGCGTAAGTCACCCGTCGCCGACGGGCACGACACCGTCATCGAGCAGTTTGGCCTCGCCTCCGATGCGCACGCCGGGTATTGGCACCGTCAGGTCTCCTTTTTAGCTGCAGAGTCTATCCAGACGGCGCAGGCGCGCGGGCTCGATGTGCACGAGGGCGACTTTGGCGAGAACTTCACAACCCAGGGTATCAACCTGCTCTCACTCCCCTTGGGCACGCAGCTCAAGCTCGGCAGCGAAGTGCTCGTCGAAATCAGTCAGATCGGCAAAGTCTGCCACACCCGCTGTGCCATCTACTATCTCGCCGGCGACTGCATCTTCCCCCACGAGGGCATTTTTGGCGTCGTGCTGCAGGGCGGAGAAGTCCATGTCGGTGACGACGTCCAGGTGGTCAGGCTCGGCGACGGCACCTGTTCCTTCACTCCCGCCGAGGCACTCAAAGAGATTGAGCAGGCTCGTCGCGAAGGAACCCTGTAGTTGCAAAACCCCACGTTGAGGTAGCTTTTGCAGACAAAACCCCCACAAACAGGGTGCCGTAACGTTAAAGTTGAACTCTATGGTTTCTCAACAATTCACCATTCCCGCAGGTCAAGGCCAAAGCCTCAAGTTCAACTTGACCCTTTAGAACCTTTAAGGTTCAAGTAGAGGTCGAAAGCAGTAGTAGAATACACCTCGACCAATAACCTACGATTGATTGCAGAGGGACTGGATGCAGCATTCGAACCATCGCACCGCAGCGCTCATCGCGTCGAAGCCGGCTCGTATCATCACGAGCGCCGCGCTCGCCGTCGCGCTGACGGCCACGCCGATGCTCTCCCCCGTCGCGGCCTATGCCGCCTCGCAGGCAACGCAGGATCAGCTTTCCGCCGCCCAGAAAAAGATCGAGGACGCTACGAGCGCCTACAACGACGCCCGCACCAAGCTCGAGGATCTGCAAAAGCAGATCGACTCCAATGAGGCAAATATCGAAAAGATTGAAGCCGAGCTGCCCGAACAGCAGGCCAAGGCAAGCTCCGCCATGCGCGATCTGTATAAGTACCAGAAGGGCACCAGCCCCATCGTGAGCTTCCTGGTGAACACGCAGAGCTTGGGCGACTTTATCACCACCTGCAAATACACCAACCAGATTACGAGCTCGAGCGTCGACGAGATCGAAGAGCTTAACAAGATGCAGACCGAGCTCGAGCAGAACAAAACTGAGCTCGAGCAGGCCAAGTCTCAGCTCGAGGGCGAGCAAAAGAATGCCGAGGACGCGCTGGCCCAGGCACAGCAGCTCCGCAGCGAGGCGCAGGCAAAGGCCGAGCAGGAAAATGCCGCCGAGCTGGCAAAGCTCGAGGCCGACAAGGCCGCTGCCGCCGAGAAGATCTCGGGTACCGGCGTGAGTGGCAATAACTCCAACAGTCAGGCCACCAACTCCAATACCACCATCGACACCACGGTGAACAACTCCAACAGCGGCAATTCCGATTACGACTCGTTCATTAACGAGTGGACGAGCCGCATCGACAACTACCTCGCCGGCTCCCCTATGGCAGGCCAGGGCTATAACTTTGCCGTTGCCGCCTGGAATACCGGCGTCGATCCCCGTTGGTCCCCCGCCATCGCCTGCATCGAAAGCAGCAAGGGCCTCTATTGCGCCGGCTCCTATAACGCCTGGGGCTGGAGTGCCCGCGGCGGTGGTTGGCGTAGCTTTGGCAGCTGGAGCGAGGGTGTCTCCGCCCACGTTGCCTACCTGGGCGCCAACTATGGCTCCACGCTTACCCCGGCAGCCGCCAAGAAGTACTGCCCGCCCACGTGGCAGGACTGGTACAACAAGGTCGCCAATCAAATGAACCGTATTTAAGTGCAACTGCAAAGGGGCCCCAAACGGGGCCCCTTTTCGATTCTCTAGGAGACGATACCGGTCGCGTTGCCGATAACAACGACGACGCACATGACGGCAAACATAAACCCGAGCGCCTTGAACCATAGTTCGACAAAAGCACTCCCCCGATACCGATCGAGCACGGGAAAACGACGTCGAAGCCTACGCCGGTCGAGCATTCCGAATGTAATGAGCAACACCAGGCCATCGACCATAAAGAAATACTCAAGCGCCAAAAACCACGTTGGATAGTTTCGGTTTTCGCCCGTTGGCGTAAATACCGCAAAATGGCTGCCCATCAGCAGCAACAATGTTGTCGCATAGACGCATCCATTCCATATGCGCCCCACGGGCTCGGGGATACGCGAGAGCAGACGCACACATTTGGATGTCACGGGAAAGACGATCGAACGCCGGCTTGCAGAAGACGGAAGCGTGAGGGCAACCGGCTGCTGTACCCGCTGCACCTGTGGCACCGCGGCCCGGGGCACGCTGGCAGCAGAAAAGGTCACGGGCGACGGTGCAGGGAGACATAGCTCATATGCCGCACGCGCAGCATGCCCCAGTGCCTTTGCACTCGCAAAGCGCTTAGCGGGATCGAGCGCCATCGCCATGCAAATCACATCCGCCAGCGGAACGGGAATGCCATGCGCCTCGCATTGCTCGCGCATGTCACGCCCAGGCTTGGGGTCAGTTCCCGTCAGGCAAAAGAACAGCAGCGCGCCAAGCGCGTAAATATCGCTGCGGACGCTCGTTTGCCCAAACCCAAACTGCTCGGGCGGCGCATAGGAACGCGTGCCAAACTTGACGGTGTCGGTGTCGGCGCCATCGCGCCAAACGCGCGCAATTCCCAGGTCAATAATCACCAGCGAGGAAAAGGTCATGCCGGCATCGGTCGCGTATCCCACGCCCGATACGATGATGTTCGAGGGTTTAAGGTCGCGGTGGATTACCGGCACCCCCGGCTCCCCCGCAGCTGCAAAACCAGCATGCAGCTCGCCCACCGCTTCACACAGAACGGGATACAGCCCGCGGGCATAATCGGGCGTCGTCCCCAAGCGTCCCACCAGGGCCTCGAGTGTCTCGCCTTCGACATACTCCATCACCACGTCAAGCTCGTCGCCCACACGGCGGCAATCGACGATTCGGGGCAAGTGCTCAAAACGACGACCGGCGCGCTGGGCCGCAAACAGGCGCTCATATGCTCCGCCAATCTGCACCGAAGCATCGATACGCTTGCGGACAAAGGGACCGAGAGACCCGCCGCCAGAGCCCTCAAAATAGACGAGTTCGGTCGTCTCGACATCCGAGCACTTGAGCACGCGCTCCACACGATAGCTGTCATCGCGGTCGAGCGACGCCAAATGCTCGACAAGTGAAGCAGTCAGCTCGTCATCGGAATATGTTGGGCTCTGAGTATCCATGGTGCCCATCATAACGCAGGGTGCGGACACCCCATGGTGTCCGCACCCCGATCGTTTGCATGGCTGCTCTGGTGACACCGCCGGCTCAGCCATCGACCACTAACTCACCGTTTCCTCGCCAAAGCGATATAGCTCTTCATTGACCTTTTGGAGGCTACAGCCACGGTCGATGCAAAAGATAATGATTGCATCGCGACGGTCCTTACAGTTGAGGACGCTCACTCCGGCAGCCGTCAGAGCGCGGTTGGTCTCCTTCATCGACAGCGCCATTGCAAAGGCAATCTGCAGCACCTTATTGCGGCTCGGATTGCGCGAACCGGTAAAGATCTGATAGCCAAAGGTCTCGTTGAGGTCGGCCATACGCACCACGCGCGAACGCTCGAGCCCCTTCTCTTGCAGCAACTGCTTTAAGTAGTCCGAAAGCGACGGGGCGGCAAAGTCGTGTTCTTTGATATAGCCATCGATGTTTGGCGCGTCGAGGAGTTCATTGAGTAACTCGTCCGTCAGCTTTTTATTGGGCATACGACCTCACCTCCCATGCGGCGCAACGGTAGCGACATGTTAGGCCAGCACCCAGCTTGCAGCGGCAGACTTATCAAACACGTTGGCAAAATAGAGAGCCTTCTTGATGTCACCATCAAAGTAGATATTGCCCGCCACGGAGCCACCGGCGGCAAGGGTGCCAGACTGCAGCTCATCGGAGCCCTCGCTGTAGTAACCCTGGTTCTGCTGCGCACCGTTGGCGTCCTCGCCCTTCCAGTCGTAGATATTGTAATCTGCGCCCTCATCGCCATTGTTGACGTACGTGACGTGAATACCCGTCATGGTCGAACCGTCATAATTTGTGACACCGGGCTGGACGGAATCGACAACGACGGAAAGACCGGCAGCCGTGGTCACCGTCGTACCAACAGCCAGGTCAGTCGTAGGCTGCTCTTCCTTCTTCGTCTCTTCCTTCTTGTCGCCATCGTCGGCATCCTCGGTGACGGTCGCCTTATCGCTACCGCAACCGGCAAGAAGACTGACAGTCCCCAAGGTAACAGTGGCGAATGCGCCAAGTGCAGCGCGACGGCTCAGCAGCACTTCGTTTTCGAGCTTATTCATCATGCATCCTTCCTACGATCCGGCTACCGCGCCGGCACACAGCACATCGTAGGAAGGATTAAACTTGAATTCATTAGCTGAGAGCTAAGGTTGCGGTAAACGGCCAATGCAGTTATCCAAACGCCGAGCAAACGCACTTTGCGCGACCTTCTGCTGGCAGTGTATCAACCCACCGTGACGGATTCCCCAGTAAAGGTACTGATCATCAGCAGAACAAAGAACACCAGATAGCCGACACTCAGTGGGTACGCAATGACCAGGAAGACGACCCAGCCGACATTGGTTTTACCGTCGGCACGACGTTGCTCGCGATTGCGGCAGAGCCAAATCGTCACGCCAATAGCCACAATCAGCAGCACGAGCGCCGCCGCGGCAAGCCCGGCAAGTGCAAACATCAAGCCAACGCTCACGACGATGACCGGAATCAGCAGCAAGCCACACCCGCATCCACCCGGACTATACACGGCAGTCTGTCGGCGTCGCTCCATCGTCACTCCAAGCCAAGCAATCGTTTGTAGACATCGAGGCCCTTGAGTAGGATTTCCTCGTCAAAGAGCATGGTATCAGTATGCAGGGCGCTCGTGGCATAGGCGGGACAGCCCTCAGCGTCGCTCGGATTATCCCGACCGACAGGAACGCCCGTACCCAGCAGGAAGAACACACCCGGCAGATGACGCTGATAGAAGGCGAAGTCCTCGGCAATCAGCAGCGGCTCGTCCACGAGCTGTAACTCGGGCAGTGCAGGCGCGATTCGGGCAAACAACTCAGGGTCGTTGTCGACCGGCGGATAGCCCTCGGCAAAGTCGAGATCGTACGTACAGCCCGTTGCAGCGCACGCCTCGTCGAGTACACGGCGCACGCCTTTGCGCGCGCGGTCGAACATGCCGTCCGTAAACACACGCAGACTGCCGGCCACATGGGCCTCCCCCGCCACCGCGTTGCAAACCGTACCGGCCTGCAGCAGGCCGAACTTACCAATGCAGGGTTCATCGGCACCTAACTCGTCCATCAATTCACGCTCGGCGACCAAGAACTTGGCAGCCGCCAGCGCCGCATCGTGCGATTCGTGTACGGGAACGCCGTAAGTCTTGGCGATATGGATGCTTGTCCCGTGAATGTGCGCATGCGTCTCACTCGAGCGCGCCAGCAATGGACCGGAGCAGCTCGCCAACGTGTTCGCAGGCAGGTCGGGCCATACGTGAAAGCCAAAAATGCGGTCGACCCCGTAGCGCTCAAACACGCCGCTCTCGCATACCGTCTTGGCACCACCGGTCGTTTCCTCGGCAGGCTGGAACACAAAGAGCACGTTGCGCTTGACGGCACCCGGCTGTTCACGAATCGTGCGATCGACAAAGGTTGCCGCCGCAAGTGCCATGGCCATGTGTCCATCGTGTCCGCAAGCGTGCATCTTTCCGGGATGCGTCGAGGCAAAGGCCGCACCCGTCGCCTCCGCGATGGGCAGCGCGTCCATATCGGCGCGAATCGCCGTGGCATGCACGGCGCCCGTGCCAGCGTCGAAGAAAGCACAAACACAGCTGGGGCAGGGATGGGTCACTTCACAGGCAAGCGAGGCGAGCACACCCTCGATATAGGCTATGGTTTGAGGAAGATCGAAATCGAGCTCCGGAATGCGATGCAGGTCGCGACGATAGCGACGAAGTTCTTGGAGCTCGGTCATAAAGGATCCTTTCATGGGGCATATCCATTCACCCAATATTGTGATACAGAATTGTGACGCCCTTGTTTCTAGCATATCCCTGCATTTTTTAAACGTTATATACGAATACTCTTGCCTGGTAAAGTGCAACGTGGTAGGGTCGTTACCACTTGATAGAGGCGCGGGCACGAAGAGCCGCGGGCGAGTCGGCAGACTTTGACCCTGCGGGGAGGCGAAACCCGCCGAACTGGGTTTTTCGGGCGCGAACAGCCTGGTGGGCCTGCGGGAAACACCCGCAGGACTGTCTGCAGCAATGCGGGAGCGCTATCCGGACATTGGGTCCACGCTATGCGGATTCGATGCGCAGATGGCGCCGTCTGGATAGCGAGGTTTACGGGACATGGCATTGACCCCCAACGAAGCGTATGCGGCCAAACAGCCGTTTGTGGACAAGGAAACGCTCGAGCATATTGTCGAGCAGTTCCCCACGCCGTTTCATCTATACGACGAGGCGGGCATCCGCCGCAACATGCAAGAGGTGCGCGACGCCTTTGCATGGAACCCGGGCTTTAAGGAATACTTTGCCGTCAAGGCCAATCCCAACCCGGCGCTCATCTCCATTCTCAACGAATACGGCTGCGGCTGCGATTGCTCGAGCTATACCGAGCTCATGATTGCCCGCTCGCTGGGCATCACCGGCCACGACATCATGTTCTCGTCCAACGACACGCCGGCGGCGGATTTTGCCCTTGCAGATAAACTGGGCGCCATCGTCAACTTTGACGACATCAGCCACATCGAATTCTTTGAGCGCGTTGCGGGGCCCATCCCCAAGACGGTCAGCTGCCGCTTTAATCCGGGCGGCCTGTTCCAGCTCTCCAACGGCATCATGGATAACCCCGGCGACTCCAAATACGGCATGACCACCGAGCAACTCTTCGAGGCCTTCCGCATGCTCAAGGCCAAAGGCGCCGAGGACTTTGGCATCCATGCCTTCCTTGCCAGCAACACCGTCACCAACGACTACTACCCCAAGCTCGCGCGTATCCTCTTTGAGCTTGCCGTGCGCCTGGAGCATGAGACCGGCGCACACGTCGCCTTCATCAATCTGTCCGGCGGTGTGGGTATCCCCTACCTGCCCGAGCAGCAGGCTAACGACATCCATGCCATCGGTGAGGGAGTTCACGCGGCATACGACGAGATTCTGGTCCCCGCCGGTATGGGCGATGTGGCGATCTGCACCGAGATGGGCCGCTTTATGATGGGCCCCTACGGCTGCCTGGTCACCAAGGCCATCCACGAAAAGCAGATCTACAAGGACTATATCGGTGTCGACGCAAGCGCCGTCGATCTGATCCGCCCTGCCATGTATGGCGCTTACCACCACATTACGGTGATTGGCCAGCCGGGTGGCGATGACAAGACCACAGCGCCCGTCACGGACACCTACGACATCACAGGCAATCTGTGCGAGAACAACGACAAGTTCGCCATCAATCGCGAGCTGCCACATATCGACATGGGCGACCTGCTTGTGATCCACGATACCGGCGCGCATGGCTACTCCATGGGCTACAACTACAACGGACGCCTGCGCTCCGCCGAGGTCCTGCTGCGCCCCGATGGCTCGGCAGATCTCATTCGTCGCGCCGAGCGCCCGGGCGACTACTTTGCCACGCTCGACGTGCTGCCGTGCGGACGCGAGCTGCTGGCAAAGTCGCGTGCCGAAAGTGCTCGTCGTCGCGCCCAAGACGAGCGCCTGGCCATCACCGCCCAATGGAACAAACGCATCCAGATCGCGGAAGCGAAGGAGAAGAACATGGACATCCGCAATCTCGAGGGCTCAATCGTCGCCCTCGTCACGCCGTTTAAAAAGGACGGCAGTGTCGACTTCGACGCGCTCGAGCGCCTTATCGATTTCCACCTGCAAAATGGCACCGACGCCATCCTCACCCTGGGCACCACAGGCGAGAGCGCCACGATGACCGATGACGAGGACAACTCCGTTGTCGCCGCCGTGGTCAAGCAGGTTGCAGGACGCGTCCCCGTCATCGCCGGCTCGGGCTCCAACTCCACGCAAACCATGCTCACCAAGTCGCTCACCTACCAGGGTTTGGGCGCCGATGGCCTGCTGCTCATTACCCCCTACTACAACAAGTCCAATGAAGAGGGTATCTATCAGCACTTTAAGACCGTCGCCGACGCCGTGAACATCCCCTGCATCCTGTACAACATCCCCGGCCGCTGCGGCTGCGGCATCAGCGAGCGCAACGTAGAGCGCTTGGCCGCGCACCCCAACATCATGGGTATTAAGGAAGCCTCGGGTAACGTCGCCTATGCCGCAAAGATCGCGCACCTGCTGTCCGACGACTTCCGCATGTACTCGGGCGAGGACGCGCTCACCGTGCCGCTCATGAGCCTGGGCGCCTCGGGCACCATCAGCGTGTGGGCCGACGTTCAGCCACAGCTCGTGCACAACATGTGCCGCGCCTATCTGGACGGTGACGTGGAGCGCGCCCGCGATATTCAAATTGCCGGCCAACCGCTCATCAACGCCCTCTTTAGTGAGGTCAACCCCATCCCCGTTAAGGAAGCGCTCGCCCAGATGGGTATGATCGAAGCCAACTACCGCATGCCGCTGTGCCCCATGGACAACGACACGCGCGCCGCACTTACCGACGCTCTGAAGGGAGCTGGTCTGCTTGATTAAGACCGTCATTATGGGAACGGGCCGCATGGGCTCGCTCATCCGCACCACCGCCGAGGGCGTTGTCGACGCCGCCGGTCAGCACGTTTTTGATATCGTCGCCCAGATTGGCTTCGATTTGAGCGAGCTCGAGAACGCACCGGCCGCCGATGTAATCATCGACTTCTCGAACGTCGTTACCTTCGATGCCGTCGTCGCCTATGTCGAGCGCACGGGTGCCGCGTTGGTCTCGGGCACCACGGGCTACACACCCGATCAGATGGACCGCCTGCGCGAGCTGGGTCAGAACGCCCGCGTCATGCACTCCGGCAATTACTCCATCGGTATCGCAGCCCTGCGTCATCTGGTAGCACAGGCCACACGCGAGCTGCCCGGCTTTGACTGCGAGATCGTCGAGACGCACCACAACCAAAAGGTTGACGCCCCGAGCGGCACGGCCAAACTACTGCTCGACGCCATCGTCGAAGCTGAGCCCGAGGCAGGCTACCACCCCGTCTATGGCCGCGAGGGCATGTGCGGCGCGCGTGACCCCAAGGAAATCGGTATGCACTCGCTGCGCGGCGGCACCGTCGCCGGCGTGCACGAGGTGAGTTTCTTTGGCCAGGACGAGGAAGTCACGCTCACGCATCGCGCCACGAGCCGCCAGATCTTTGTCAACGGCGCCTTGGCGGCCGCGCAGAAGCTCGTCACCCGCGAACCCGGCTTCTATACGTTCGACCAGGTCATGTTTGCCTAACCAGGTATCAACCGAATCCACCCAAAGGAGAGATAACAAATGAGCAATGCAGCCGAGATGGATGCACAGGAGATTATCAACTACATCGCCACCGCGCCCAAAAAGACGCCCGTCAAGCTGTACGTGCGCGAGAAGCCGAGCATGAAGGTCCAGTGGGGCAATGCACACGTCTACGGCGGTCGTCGTGGCAAGACCGTCTTTGGCGACTGGGATGAGCTCAAGGCCATCCTCGATGCCAATGCCGACTCCATCGACTACTACGACGTCGAGAATGACTGCCGCAACTCCGCCGTCCCCATGCTCGACCTTAAGGGCATCAACGCCCGCATCGAGCCGGGCGCGATCATCCGCGACCGCGTCGAGATCGGCGACCGTGCCGTCATCATGATGGGCGCCATCATCAACATCGGCTCCGTTATCGGCGAGGGTTCCATGATCGATATGGGCGCCGTCCTGGGCGGCCGCGCAACCGTGGGCAAGAACTGCCACATCGGCGCCGGCACCGTACTGGCAGGCGTCGTTGAGCCCGCGAGCGCCACGCCCGTCATCATCGAGGACGATGTCATGATTGGCGCCAACGCCGTGGTCCTGGAGGGCGTGCGCGTGGGCAAGGGCGCCGTCGTGGCTGCCGGTGCCGTGTGCGTCGAGGACGTCCCCGCCGGCGCCGTCGTGGCCGGTGTCCCCGCCCGCGTCATCAAGATGCGCGACGCCCAGACCGACAGCAAGACCGGCCTGGAAGAGGGCCTGCGCCAGCTTTAATAGTTACGGCGTTTTACCAAACGCCGTAACGACCCGACGCCGCAAACGCCCCTAGGCGGCAATCTGACGTTCAATCGTCGGGCATGACCAGAAGGTCAATGCCCTCCTCTTTCGCGTCACCTTGCTCGCCTAGGGGCGTTTTCGCTGGCGTATGCTCAACCTACGGCGCAATGTCGGCAACCAAGCCGAAAACAAAAAGGCCGAAGTCCCGAAGGGTTTCGGCCTTTGTTTTCCGCAGCGTCCAAGCGCAGTTTATCGGTTCTCGATGCTGCCGATGTTTTTGAGCTCGATGGAGATGAGGCCGTTAGGCTCATTGACGAACTCGATGTACTCGGAGTTCGAACCCATCTCGGCCGGGAAGCTGATCTCGATACCCGTGTCGGTACGAATCTTATGATTGCGCACCGCCGCGCGTTCGACCTGCTTGCGCTCCACGGGCACACGCTCAGGCACCTTCTCCTCGGTCAGTGCGGCGCGCACACTCTCCTTGATAACCGGTTCGTCCTCAAAGACCTCGTCGACGATATCCCAAGGCGGCAGTTCCTCGTCATCCTCAACCTTCTCGGCAACGGCAGCCTTAACCTTGGCAAGCGCTACAGCCGTGTTGGCACCGTGCTCCTCGGCGACTTCCTCGACCACACGCGTCACGGTGTCGATGACCTCCTTGCCCGATACGCCCGTGTCGCACTGCAACAGGCCATCGGGGATAAGCATACGGTCCTCGCCGGCAATCTTGCGCTTCTTGTCCACATAGCCGATCTCCATGGTACTCGCGCGCACGATGGCATAGCTCGGCACCTTTTGCGAGGGGTTCGGCAGAATGGCGTAGTGGCGCGCGATGTCGTTGCGCACCTCCCCCTCCTCGCGGCCCACTTCGTGCATAAAAGCCTGCTTGGAGCCCAGCAGCATCACGGCAAACCAGCGGGCATCCTCATCGTCGTCAAAATCGGCCACGAGCACGTCGGTGGACTCGGCTTTCTCGGCTTTGGTGAGCTCGGAGGAAATAAACTCCGCAATCTGCTGCGACAGGTCCACGAACTCGCGCTCGCCAAAGAAATAGCCCTTGAGCTCGCCGCCAAACGCAGAGTTCTCGGCAAACGTGGCGCGCTTATTGTCGGCCGAGGTACGTGCGCGGCGCAGATGTGTGGTCACGAAGTTGCGCACGGTACGACTCTCGATATCGAGCTCGCGCTGGCTCATGACGTTGACGGCAGAGTCAAAGTCCAGGATATGCAGAATCGCGTGGTTGATTTTCATATACGGCATTCCGTTCTAGATCGATTTCGGCACGAACCAGTATAGCGGTCGAGCCCGCCCCAGGCGCATCGAAGATTGGTGCATCGGGGACAGGTTGCTTTGCGCCAATGGCTAGCGCAGGAGCTCGGACTGCCAAGCCTCGAGCTGTTCTGCCAAACTCTTGCCGGCAGCGGGCATGTCGATCTGAGGGCGTTTGGGCAGCAGTGCGCATTTAAGGATTGCCACGATGGTCTGCGAGACAAAGCGTCGTGTATCCTTGTCAAAGCCTTGCGCAGCCTGGAGCATCACGGGCAGGCTCTCGCGCAGATTCCCAGCGATATCCGCAAACCGCTCAGCACCCGTAGCCTCAAACACGGAGAACAACGCATCTACAAAACGCTCGCGTTCGCTAGGCGACACTGCAAGCAGCATCTCGCGAATGGAACCATCAACGTATCGAGCACCGGCGGACAGGCGCTCACAGTACGCGAAGTCACGACCATCAACCACCCAGCTAAAGGGATTGTGCTGCAGCAGGCTGAACTCGGTGCTCTCAACGATGGCATAGTCCTCCTGTGTCTCGAACATCATGCCAAAGATCGACGACCGAGGTAGCGTCTTGTCGATTCGACCGGAAAGATCGGCAAAGGCGTCGCCGTTCAGAAACTCCTCGACGAAGCCCGGGCCATCATGGGAATACGCCCGTTCGATTCGCTCACGGGCGATGTTGGAGCACATCGCCGCACCGTACACCGCAAGGTTTCCACCCTTGGAATGACCTCCGCACAAAAGCGGCCCGTCAATCGCATCCGCCGCCTCGTCCACATAACGTGCCGCGGATTCCTGGGCCGGCACAGGACACCGGAACGCCATGTTAAAGTCCTCTTTCCAGCCCACAATCGTGCTGTCGGTCCCCCGGAAGGAAAGATAGCTAAACCCTGCCGGAAACCGAAACGCCATGGCTGCAAACTGCTCTGTCGCCACCACATCGCTCACGGCACGATAGCCGCAAACGTGCACGCCACGGTAGCGAGGACTTGCTGCCACGGCCTCTAACAAGGCCCTGCTCCCCTCCGGGTCCCACAAGTCGTCAATCATGTCCCGGTAGCACTCGGCACGCAGCAGCTCGCGTACGTCTAGGCCCTGCCAGTTCGTCAGCTCCGCCATATCACCCGGCAAACGCAAATAGGACAACCACGCAAAGACCAGGCTATCCACCGCGCAGAACGGCCGCTCCTCAAACGGATCAAACGTCGTCTGGGCATAGGTCAAAAAATTAGGCGAATCCGACATGGCCCTCCCATCAACTATGGTGTATTGGGATGGTGCATTGGGGTCAGGTTACTTTGCACCAAAAAAGGCGCCCGGGCCGTGTGGACCCGGACGCCTTCATTGTAGCTTTTCGCTCTAGCGAGCTTGATTTAGCAGGAGAAATCGACGCTGTCGATGATGTCCTTGAGGGCCTTGGCGGAGACGGTGAGCTCATGCTGCTCGTCATCGTCCAGCGGCACGGGGACGCGGCAGACAACGCCGTCGCGGCCAACGACGGTCGGCATGGAGATGGCAAGATCGGACAGGCCATACTCGCCCACCATGAGCGAGGAGACAGGCAGAACGGTCTGCTCATCGCGCATGACGGCAGTGCAGATGCGCTTGACGGCCATGGCGACGCCATAGTAGGTGGCGTGCTTCTTCTCGATGATGGTGTAGGCGGAGTTCTTGACGTCCTCGGCGATACGCTTCTCAGCAGCCTCATGCTCCAGGTGGCCGTGAAGCTCACAGAAGGTGTTCAGCGGAACGCCGGCAACCTGAGCGCTGGACCAAGCGACAAACTCGGAGTCGCCGTGCTCGCCCATGACATAGGCCTGGACATCGCGCGGGTCAACCTCGACGTGGGCACCAAGCATCTGCTGCAGGCGGCCAGTGTCGAGCACAGTGCCGGAACCGATGACGTGGCCCTCGGGCAGGCCGGACATCTTGATGGCGGCGTAGGTCAGAACATCGACCGGGTTGGAGACGATGAGCAGAATGCCGTCGAAGCCGGACTTCTTAATCTCGGGGATAATGGACTTAAAGATGCTGACGTTCTTGTTGACCAGGTCCAGGCGGGTCTCACCGGGCTTCTGGGCAGCGCCAGCGGTGACGACGATCATGGCGGCGTCGGCGACATCGGAATAATCGCCGGCGTAGATCTTCATCGGCTCGGCAAACGTCATGCCGTGCGCGATATCCAGGGCCTCACCCTCGGCGCGGTTCTTGTCCACGTCGATGAGGACCATCTCGGAGAACAGACCGCTCTGCATCAGCGCGAACGCCGAAGACGAACCGACGAAACCGCAGCCGACAATAGCGACCTTCTTCTCGTTAACCATTAGAAACTCCCATCTCTCTCCACAAACAAGCCGCCCGGGAACGACCCGAGCGGCTTGTCGTAATCCCAATACATCCAATCGGGACTTTGATTATGCTCCTATTCGCAGCCAAATATCGACCGCTTACCTAAATTATTTGCAGGATTCGTAAAATAACTGCACGAAATCGGTTTCGAGCTATTGACGAGCCAAAATACCTTTCTAATACAGGCCCGCCTCGCGAATGGCCTCGACAGCCAAAGCGATCTGATCGGGCGGCAGGACCAGCGCCATGCGCACGTGCCCCTCGCCCGAAGGACCAAAGCTCGCGCCCGGCGTCACCACAACGCCGGCCTTCTCCATGAGCTCCTCGCAAAACGCCATGGAATCGGTGCGACCACCGGGGAGCTTGGCCCACACAAACATAGAGCCATGCGCGTTGGGTCGCTCCCAGCCCAGGCCCTCAAGACCGTCGCACAGGGCATCGCGGCGCTCCTGGTACTTCAGACGCTGCGCCTCGACCTCATCGCGCGGGCCATTAAGGCACGCGATGGCGGCCTTCTGAATCGGGAAGAACATGCCAAAGTCGATCTGGCTGCGCAGCTTGGCAAAGGCAGAGACCACGTCCTCTCGGCCGACCAAAAAGCCGATGCGGGCACCGGTGACGTTAAACGACTTGGAAAGCGAGAAGAACTCGACGCCCACCTCGAGCGCGCCGGGATACTGCAAGAAGCTGCCGCCCGGCTCGCCGTCGAACACGATGTCGGAGTATGCGTTGTCGTGAACGATCAACAGGTCGTGCTCGCGGGCGAAAGCGATGATCTCCTCGTAGATCTCGGGCGTGCCCACCGAACCCACCGGGTTGGCGGGCAGCGACACGATCATGTACTTGGCACGATCGGCCACCTCGGGATCGATGCCCGCCACATAGGGCAGGTAATTGTGCTCGGCAACCAGCGGATAGTACTCGAGCTTGGCATCGGCGATCTTGGCACCCGCCTCAAAGACCGGGTAGCACGGATCGGGAACCAAAATGGTGTCACCCGGATCGAGCAGGGCCAGGCCCAAATGGCCCACGCCCTCCTGCGTGCCGTTACACGACTGCACCATGGACGGCGTAATGCCGGAGACACCAAAGCGACGCTCATAGTAATCGCACACGGCCTGCTTGAGCTCGGGCAGGTCGCGCAGGGCATACTTCCACATCTCGGGATCTTGCGCCGCTTGCGTGAGCGCCTCGACCACATGGTCGTACGGCTTAAAGTCGGGCGTGCCCACGCTCATGTTGTAAATGGTCTTGCCCTGAGCCTTCAGCGCGAGAAGTTTGTTGTTGAGCGAGGCGAAGACCTCCGCGCCAAAGCGGTCTAGACGCTGCGATGCCTGCATGGTGCCACCTTTCGATATGAAAAACGCGGCGCTCCGACAAGAGCGCCGCGCGATACGGGCCATCAGATTGCAAAAGTGTAACGCTTGCAACCCCCGTATTGGTTCAATTTAGCCAACCTTAGTCAATCGGATTGAGCGCGTCGATCTGCGCAAGCCACAAACGTGAGCTGGCGTCACTCGGCATACGCCAATCACCGCGCGGGCTGAGCGTCACCGAACCCACCTTGGGACCATCGGGCAGGCAGCTGCGCTTAAACTGCTGGGCAAAGAAGCGACGATAGAACGTACGCAACCACGTGTGGACGGTCTTGGCGTCGTAGACGCCCTCGAAGCTCTTGAGCGCCATGCGGTAGATCTTGCCCGGCTCAAAGCCAAAGCGCAGCAGGTAATAGAGGAAGTAATCGTGCAGCTCGTACGGCCCCACCAAATCCTCGGTCTTCTGTGCAATCTCGCCATCGCCCGTGGGCGGCAGAAGCTCGGGGGACACCGGCGTATCGAGGATGTCGAGCAAGACCTCGGCAATACGCCCGCCAAAGACATCGGCAGCATAGCGCACCAAGTGACGCACGAGCGTCTTGGGTACGCTCGCGTTGACGGCGTACATGCTCATGTGGTCGCCGTTATAGGTAGCCCAGCCGAGCGCCAGCTCCGACAGGTCGCCCGTGCCGATGACAAAACCGCCAGCCTGGTTGGCCAAGTCCATCAGAATCTGCGTACGCTCGCGGGCCTGGCTGTTCTCGTAGGTCACGTCCTGCACGGCCGGATCATGCTCGATATCCTTAAAGTGCTGCTCCACGGCAGCATGGATCGAGACCTCGCGGAAGCTCACACCCAAGTCACGAGCGAGCGACTCGGCATTCGACTTGGTGCGATGCGTCGTGCCAAAGCCGGGCATGGACACGGCCGTGATACCGGTGCGCGGCAGGCCCAGTGCATCGAAGGCGCGCACGGTTACAAGCAGTGCCAGCGTGGAGTCCAAGCCGCCCGAAAGGCCGATGACCGCAGCCTTGGTACCTGTGTGGGCAAGGCGGGTCTTGAGGCCCGCAGTCTGCAGATCGAGGATCGTCTCGCAGCGCTCTGCCAAGTCGCCGTGGTCGGCCGGCACAAAGGGCGCGCGGGGGAAGACACGGTCAATGTCGAGTGCATCGCGCAGGACAGGCTCGTCTGCCAGCACGCCCTCAAACGAAAACTCAACGGTTGTGGCCTCCGGCGCATCGTCCGTGCGCGTCCACGTCGTCGAGCGACGGCGCTCGGCGACCAGACGGTCGAGGTCAACATCGGCAACCGCCATATCGCAGGTAAGGAGCTTCGTCGCCGCCAGCTTAGAGCCGTTTTCGTAGACGAGGTTCTCGCCCGCAAAGACCATATCGGTCGTGGACTCGCCCTCGCTCGCGTCTGCATAGGCATAGGCACAGTAGAGGCGCGCACTCTGATTGGAGATGAGGCTGCGGCGATAGTCTGCCTTACCGATAATCTCGTCCGAGGCCGACGGGTTGAGGATCACCGTCGCACCGGCAAGCGCCATCTCGGTCGAAGGGGGCGCCGGCACCCACAGATCCTCGCAGACCTCAACGCCCAGCACCATATCCTCGGCACCTTCATCACAGCAGCGGTAGACAAGCCCCGAACCCAGCGGAACCGGACCCTGACCGGCAAACTCGGCCCACACGGGATCCGCAGGCGCCGGAGCAAACCAGCGGCGCTCATAGAACTCGCCATAGTTGGGCAGATACTTCTTGGCCGTGAGGCCCAAAAGCTCGCCCGCGCAGCACACGGCGGCGCAGTTGTAGATGTTTTCTGCCACCGCAACGGGCAAGCCAACGGTAAAGACAATCGGCAGCTCACGAGTCTCATCGAGGATATGCACCAGAGCAGCCTCGCAGGCATGCAGCAGCGTGCGGTTATGGAACAGGTCGGCCGCGGTATAGCCGCTCAAGTTGAGCTCGGGCAGCACCAGCGCGCGAACGCCGCGCTCGGCAGCCTCGCGAACAGCTGCCAGCGCAACCTCGGCATTGCCCTCGACATCGGCCACGCGAATCCGCGGCGAAGCCGCCGCCACACGCAAAAAGCCATCGTTCTCAACTTGACCGTTTAGAAAATCGTTCATGCGAGCTCCAACACATACGTTTAGCCGCAACGAGCAGCGGCAATAAAGTCCGCCTCCATTGTACTGTCAAGTTCAATCAGCGCTGATGGGGCAGTCTCATGATAAAAAATGAAAAAAGAAGTCAGAATGGCGTTTAGCAGTAGAACGAAATCTCGTCCACAAGGAAAAAAGCCTTCCATTTAGAACAAATCAATTCATGCTGAGCGGCGATAATTTCACAGAGGTCGTCAAGCGCGCTCCGGGGGATCTTCGCTTTGTTATTAGCGACAATACAACCTCCCCTGCGAGTCAGCCAGATTTTGGCCGAGTTATCTGAAGGCGCTCCCTTGCAAACATGGACATGGATTGGCTCGCCCGCTTCGTTAGACCAAAAGAAGACCCTGTAGCCGCC
>CABQMF010000027.1 GCA_902465265.1 uncultured Collinsella sp.
CGTAGCGGGTGGTTTAAAGCTGGCCGCTGCGCGGCCAGCAGACTAAAGTCTTGAAACAAAAAGGGCGCATCCATACGGACGCGCCCCTGTGCAAAACAATGCGAAGAACGACTTAGAAGCTGCCGCGCTTGAGGAAGTCGGGAAGCTCAAACTGATCGTTACCAAAGTTGGGAAGCTCGGTACCGCCAACGTTGCGAGTCGGCGCAGCCTGAGCAGGGCTGGCAGCCGAAGCGGTGCGCTGCGGCTCGGCAGAAGCAGCGGCCTTGCTCTGGGACTGCTGGGCAGCGAAGAGCTCGTCCTGACGGTTGACGTTGGAATCGGAGAAGCCCGTGGCGATAACGGTGATGCGCACCTGGTCGCCCAGGGACTCGTCGACAACGGTACCAAAGATGATGTTGGCCTCGGGGTCGACGGCGTTGGCGACAACGTCGGCGGCGTCGCTAATCTCCTGGATGCCCAGGTCCTTGGAGCCGGCGATGGAAAGCAGGACGCGCGTGGCGCCATCGATGGAGCTCTCGAGCAGCGGACTGGAGATAGCCTGCTGGGCAGCGTCGACAGCGCGGGTGTCCCCAGAAGCGGTACCAATACCCATCATGGCGGTACCGGCCTGCTTCATGATGGTCTTAACATCGGCGAAGTCCAGGTTGATGATACCCGGGACGGTGATGAGGTCGGTGATGCCCTGGGTGCCCTGGGAAAGGACGCCATCGGCAATCGCGAACGCCTCGAGCATCGTGGTCTTCTTCTCGGCGATGTCGAGCAGCTTGTCGTTAGGGATAACGATCATGGTGTCGACGCAATCGGAGAGGGTCTTGATACCCTCCTCGGCGCTCTTCTTGCGCTTGCGACCCTCGAAGGTAAAGGGCTTGGTCACGACGGCGACGGTCAGCGCGCCGACCTCGTTCATCGCGATATCGGCAACGATGGGGGCAGCGCCGGTACCGGTACCGCCGCCCTCGCCGCAGGTGATGAACACCATATCGGCGCCAGCGAGCGCCTCGGCGATATCGTCGCGGGACTCATCGGCAGCCTTGCGGCCAACCTCGGGGTTGGCGCCGGCGCCCAGGCCGCGGGTAAGGTCGGTGCCGATGTGCACCTTGATATCGGCATCAGAGATCGCGAGCGCCTGAGCATCGGTGTTGATGGCAACAAACTCGACGCCGCGGATGCCCTCTTCGATCATTCGATTGACCGCGTTGGTACCGCCGCCGCCGACGCCGACCACCTTAATGACGGCAAGGTAGTTGTTGATCTCTGTCTCGTGCATGTCGGTCCTCCGAACAAAGGTTATAGCCATAGCATGGGTTGACCCCTGCGCACATTAACCTTCAGGTTGAAAGTAAATGCAAAGGTAAACCGTATTATGTTTGCACATTATGAACGTATCAGTCAAATAATTGACCGTGAAAACCAAACAAACCAGATAAACGGCGTGGTATGGCCCCTCAACAAAGCCATTTAGGATGCTAGGCGGTCGGTGCGTTCCTAAACGTGTAGTTGCCCGGAGAACGCACATTGATATAGGTTACGCCCTCTACCTGCGAAAGGAGCTTGGTCACGATGCGTTCTTTCTTGGCGATATCATCCGAATCGCCCAGCGACACCTCGACGCCGTTGTCGAGATTTGCCGTGATAGCCTCAACGGAAGGCGTGGAAATATCCTTCACCTGGTCCAAGAACTCGCTCGAAAAACCGCGTGCGTAATCCAGGCCGGCCTTGACGGCCTTGGAGCTCACCGCCCGACCCGAAACCGGTGCGACATCGGCCGAGACGTCAGTCAACAGCACGGCGCCGTAGTGCTTGGCAAGCGCCAGGGCCGCATCGATGCCGGTCAGGGTGTTGGCACCCTCCCCCGATGTAATGACGTTCCCCTGGTCGTCCACCTCGACAGACGTCGACAGCGGAGCGATCCAGGTGTCATCGTCTCCGATAGCCCAGGCAAGGTCGTCGGAGCTGATATAGGCAATGGCGATAACTTTACGCTCCGTCGGCGTGATGATAAGCGTATGGGGAAACTGGCGCTGGACATCCACGCCCGAGACCCACGGGTTTTGCTTGAGGCCCTCGGTGATCTGACCGGGATCCACGTTAAAGAGCGACGTGTTCTCGGGAAGATTGATGAGCTGCATGGCGTCGTGCTTGGTCACATGCTCGCTGCCATGAATCTGAATATCGGTGGCGGCGAACAGGCCAGAGTTGATGACGACGATGGCAACAATGGCAAGTACGGTCACGGCTGCCAGGATGCCGCCCGCGATCTTGCCCTTACCCTTAATGGCAGAAGCGGCGTCGGTCGTCTTGTTTGCCATGGCACCCAGTGATGACAGAGGATTGATGCCTTTTTTTGCCGAAGACGCCTTGGCGGCGGGTACCGATGTCAGTGAACGCGGCTTAGCGCCAGCCAACGTACGGCCGGCATGCGGCGCACGAGTTCCCAGCGAAGGCTTGGGCGTCGCCATGGGTCGGGAGGTCTTGGTGCCCATCGCCGGTTTGGGCGTCACCGAAGGACGCGGAGCCGGACGGCTCGTCTTTTTAGAAGTGGGGCGTCCTCCCAGCTGCGAGCCGACGACCGGGCGCTTGGCAGGACGAACGGGCCCAACAGACTTGGAGGGCATGGCGGGCTTATGTTGAGGCTGGGCAGGTGCGCCGGAACGCCCTCCGGCGCGGCGGAAGGTTGGTTTCGATGCTCTAGAAGCCGAGGAATTTAACTTCCGGTCTGAGCTCGATGCCATACGCCTCCCTCACCTTTCCGTGCACATGCCTGATAACCGCGGCCACGTCATCGGCCGAGGCGGTTCCGTTATTAACGATAAAATTAGCGTGTACGGGCGAAACTTCCGCACCGCCAACCGAAAAACCCTTTAATCCACAATCCTCAATCAACTTGCCCACGCTTGCGTCGGGCGGGTTGCGAAAGACCGATCCGCAGGATGCACGGCCCATGGGCTGCGTGCGCTTGCGGCGCGTCAGGTACCGCTCCATACGCTCGCGAATGTCTGCCTTGGGCGCGGGCTTGAGTTTAAGCACGCACTCGAGAATGATCTCGTTACGCGGCAAGCTGCACTCGCGATACCCCCAAGCGATCTCGGACCCTGCATAGTGCTTAATACCGGACGCCGGATCAAACGTGACCACGTCCTCGATAAGGGAGCCGATCCACTCGGTCCGCGTACCTGCGTTCATGGACACTGCGCCGCCGACCGAACCGGGAATACCGACCGCGAACTCAAGGCCCGAAAGCCCGCGCGACAAAGCGTCGTTGACCAAACGCGCGAACATCACGCCCGCACCAACGGTCAGCGTGCAGCCGTCCTCGGCAACAACCGTGCGCTGAAACTCACGTCCCAGCGAAATAACGGCGCCGCGATAACCGGCATCGGCAACCAACAGGTTGGACCCCTTGCCGATAATCACCCACGGCACCTGCTCGCGGTCAAGCACCGCCACGGCACGACGCAGGGCATGGTAGCTATGGCACGTCACAAAGAGGTCGGCCTTGCCGCCGATACGATAGCTTGTATGGCGTGCAAGACGTTCGTCCTCGACCACGTCCGTGTCGATCATGCCCGAAAGCGCCATGACGGCGTTAAACAGACCCATAGGGTTTAAGCGTCTTTCTTGGCAGTCAGATACTCGATGAACTCGGGGCCGACGGTCGTAACGTCACCGGCACCCATGGTGAGCAGCAGGTCGCCCTCGCCCACGAGCTTCTCAAGTTCCTGGTTGAGCTCAAGACGGCTGGAGCAGTACACGACCTCCTTGCCGGGGTGCTTGGCGCGAACGGTATCTGCGAGCATCTTGGAGGTAACGCCCGGAATCGGCATCTCGCCGGCGGAGAAAACATCGATCAGCAGCAGCTTGTCGGCGTTGGCAAAGGCATCGGCAAAGTCATCGCACAGAGCCTGCAGGCGCGAATAGCGGTGCGGCTGGAACACGACGTCGACATGCCTGTAGCCCAGCGAAGAGGCAGCAGCGAGCGTCGCCTTAATCTCGGTGGGATGATGGCCGTAATCGTCAACCACCGTGATGCCGTCGATATCGCCCACGTGGGTAAAGCGACGGCGGACGCCCTCAAAACTCGAAAGTGCCTTAGCGGCGGCGTCGATATCAAGGCCTAGGACATGGGCGACGGTCAAGACGGCCGTGGCGTTGAGCATGTTGTGACGACCGGGGTTGCTCTTAATCTCGACAGCGTGCTCGGTGCCGTCCTCAAAGCGAACGATAAAGTCGCTCTGGATGCCCTTGACATCCGGATGTACGCAGACGATGTCGTTGTTCTCGGCAAAGCCATAGGAAAGCACATGACGGCCCGTCGACTTGGCGAGCTCGACCAGGTGTGGATCCTCGCCGCAAACGATGACGGTGCCTTCCTCGCCCACCAGCCCCATAAACTTGGCAAAGGTGGCCTCGATCTCCTCGATGCCCGAGTAATGATCGAGATGGTCGGCCTCGACGTTGGTCACGATGACCACGTTGGGGTTTAGGAACAGGAACGAGCTGTCGGACTCGTCGGCCTCGGCGACAAAATAGTCGCCCGAGCCGTTCTTGCCGTTGGTGTCGTAGCCCTCGACAATGCCGCCGATCAAAAAGCTGGGGTCCAGACCCATGCGATCGAGCATCGTGGCGCACATCGAAGAGGTCGTGGTCTTGCCGTGCGTGCCGGCGACGGCGACGGTGGTGTAGCCATGGCCCAGAGCCGAGAGCATCTTGGCGCGAGGCCACACGGGAATACCGAGCTCACGGGCACGCACGAGCTCGGGGTTGGACTCGGGAATAGCGGTGGAGACAACAACCACGTCGGGCTTGACCTCGTCGATCGTCGCAGCCTCGTGGCCCACGTGGACCTTCACGCCGGCGCGGGTAAGCTGACGAATATAGCGCGACGTCTTAAGGTCGGAGCCGGTAACGGTATAACCGCGCTCGTGCAGGACGAGGGCGATGCCGCTCATGCCGGCGCCGCCGATACCGATAAAGTGGGCGCTCTTGAACTCGGGCGCGGAGGTTGCAGTCTGGGAATCAGCCATGTGCTCATGTACTCCTTGCGTAAACACTGCCTGTAACCCGTTAACTGTACCGCACCTACCGCATCCGCGCGAGGGCGACCGGCGATATCCCGTCTAACTAACGCAATCCCTCTACCGCGTCGGCCAAAAGTGCAGCGGCACGGTCCTGGGCCAAGCCGCGCGTCGCCTGACGCATAGCATCACGTGCCGCAGCGTCATCGATCAGGTGCAGCAGCTCGTCGGCAAAGGCAGGGGCATCGATATCGGCATCGGCGCAAAGCACGCCGGCACCGGCATCGACCAGGTAACTGGCATTCGTGGTCTGGTGGTCGGCCGTCGCGTGCGGATACGGCACGAGTACCGAGGGCACGGCAAGCGCGGCGATCTCGGCCACGCTCGAGGCACCGGAACGCGAGAGCACCAGATCGGCCGCAGCCAGCATATCGCCCATGTTGTCGATGTAGGGCTGGACACGATAGCGCTTCGCCTCCTCGGGCGTCAGCGCCAAAGCGCGCTCGGTCTCCTCAAAGCCGTCGGCACCCGTCGAATGCAAAACATAGAGATTCTCACGCGAAAGCAGCTCGTTTTTGAGCGAAGCCACGCGCTCATTAAGATGCTGGGCACCGAGTGAACCACCAAAGACGAGCAGAAGCGTAGCGTCCTCGGGCACCCCGAGCGTCTTGCGACCGCGGGCGCGATCGCCCTCGATCACCGAACGACGCACGGGATTGCCCGTCATGAGCACATGGTCGGGGTCGCCCTCGCGCTCAAAGACCGCACGGGCCGCAGGTACCGAAATGCACACGCGGGCGGCATGTAAGTTCATCATCTTATTGGCCAGACCCGGAACAGAGTTCTGCTCGTGCAGCAGATACGGAACGCCGGCGCCCTTGCACCAACCCAGCAGAGGGACCTCAACGTAAGCACCAAAGCCGATAGCGGCATCGGGCTTACCGACCTTTGAGAAGTGACGGGCAAGCGCGCGCTTCGCCTTGTTGACGCGCCACAGCGAGGTCAGCGCCGTCCAGGGACGGGAGCGATCGAAGCCCGTGACCGTGATGGGCACAAAATCGAATCCGGCCTCGGGAACCAGACGGCCCTCGAGCTTGCGCGATTGGCCCACGAACACAACGTGATGACCGCGGTCACGCAGCTCCTCGGCCAAGGCGAGCGCGGGGTTGATATGTCCTGCCGTGCCGCCAGCTGCAATAGCAACGGTCATCTTATCGGTCATGGTAATCCCTTCGTACACGCGGCCCCTGGTCATCGGTGCGCAAACGCGCCGACGGGTCCGAATTCAAATCGATTCGATTATATCCGCCGCCCGCATTGCGAGGAGTGGGGCGCTGCGGACGACCTTGCGGCGTCGTTCGCTGACGCGGACGGGCTGCCGACTCGGTCGCAGAGCCATCCAGGACGGTAAAGCCGTTACGCGAAGATCGCTCACCGCGCACGTGGGGCACGCCGGCGGTACTCTCATCCATAACGGCAAAGCTCTCGCGGCGACGGTCGTATTCATCGCGACGGGCGCTCTCATACGAAACGCGCAGGATCAGACCGGCGAGCATAAGCGACACAATAATCGACGAGCCGCCGTAGCTAATAAACGGCAGCGGCTTGCCCGTCATGGGAAACACATTGAGAATGCCCAGCGCGTTGATCAAAAACTGCACCGCAAGGATGACCGCGGAACCCGATGCCATAAGTGCTCCGCGACGGTCGGTCGCCTGCTCGGCAATACGAAACGCCGAGTAGATCAGCATCGCGAACACCAAGAAGAACAGCACGGTTCCGATAAAGCCAACTTCCTCGCCGATAATAGCCAAGATGTAGTCGTTATGCGCCTCGGGCAAATACGAGTACTTCATGGTGGAGTTACCGATACCGCGACCGAACAGGCCGCCCGAGGCAAACGCCATAATGGCAAGCGTGGCCTGATAGCCATCACCATATTCGTCTGCCCAAGGATTCCAAGCAACCTCGACACGCGTCATACGATACGGCTCGGCGATAAGGGCGATCGCAATGACGGCGATGCCGGCAACGACCGTCCAAACGATATATTTGGGGTCCAATCCCGCAAACAACGCCATGCACATGAGGGTCAACAAGATGATCAGAACGGTGCCAAAATCGGGCTGAACAAAAATCAGAAAGAGCGAAATGCCCAGGTAGACGCCCATCTTGCGAAGAAACTCGTTGATGTTGCCGCCGGGCGAAAAGATGCGGTCGAGCATGATGGCCGAATACGCGATGGCGAACGGCTTTAAAAACTCAGACGGCTGGAACTGAATACCGGCGATGTTGAGCCAACGCGTGGCGCCACGACTGCCGCTACCCATAAAGAACACCAGAACCAGTAGCCCCATCATGCCCATGAGGAAGATCCTGAGCACGTCTTCCCCAAACCAACTGTCCGGCAAGACGCGCACGATGGCAACCATGGCCAGCACGCCAACTCCGGCAAACGCGGCCTGTCGAAACAGGAAAAACGTCGCCGTACCATTCTCGTGCAGTGCCTCGACCGAAGATGCCGAGTACACCATTAGCAAGCCAAAGCAAACCAAGCTAAACAGGCAAGCCATAAATATCAAACGGGGGCGCATGATGCGGGCGGGGACGCCGGCAATATAGCGCTCACCGAACGTCTGCCCGCCGCGTCCGGAACGCGGCGTGCTACGCAGCGAGGAAGCACGGTCCGAGTCGGGCCTCCTCATATCACTTCGGGGGCTCTCCTCTCTCACCGGCAACCCCTATTCCGTTTGCGATTTCGCTGCCGCGGCAAGCTGGGCCACGTAGTCCTTAAACACGCGGCCGCGCTCCTCGTAGCCCGAGAACTCGTCGAACGAAGAACAAGCGGGCGAAAGCAGGATCACGTCGCCGCGGCTCGAGAGCGAGCGGGCAACGTCAACGGCATCGCGCAGATCATCGGCCTGTGCGATATCCACGTCACCATCGACATCGGCCTCGTCCATAGCGGCGGTAAAGCGCTCGCGCGCATCGCCAAAGCAAACGACCGAGCGCACGTTGTCCATAACGACGCGGGCAAAGTCCGCAAGCGGGGTACCCTTATCGTGGCCGCCGAGCAGCAAGATCACGTCGTCATCGGGAAAAGCCGTCAGAGCCTTTTCGACCGCATCGGTGTTCGTTGCCTTGGAATCGTTGACGTAGCGCACGCCATCGATCTCGCCACAGGGCTCAACGCGGTGCTCCAGCGGCTGAAACGATGCCAAACCGCGGCAAATGCCCTCGGGATCGGCACCGACGGCCAGAGCAGCCGTGGCGGCACATAGGGCATTGATGACATTGTGATGGCCCGAGATCTTGAGCTCAGACGTGGCGACAAGCTGAGTCTCAACGCCCTTCAGGCGAACGACCATCTTGCCGTCGCGCACAAAGGCGGCGTCTGCACCCTCGGGCTCGTCAAAAGCGACCTTGCAGATACGGCGACCCGGTGTGTAGATGTACTCATCGAACTCATGGATGCCGGAATCCTCGACGTCGATAACCACGAGGTCGTCGTCGACCATATTCTCAAACAACTTGATCTTGGCGAGCGCATAGTTCTTGTGGCTCTTGTGCCAGCCCAGGTGGTCGGGCGTGATGTTGAGCAGTACCGCCACGCGAGGATGAAGCTCGGCGGTCGTAGCAATCTGATAACTCGACAGCTCGGCCACAAACCACTCATTGTGTGCGCGGCCGTCGATCTCGTTCACCGATGGCTCACCGATATTGCCGACGGCCACGCTGGCTTCACCGGCGGCCTTGAGCAGATAATCGGTCAGCGACGTGGTAGTTGTCTTGCCGTTGGTGCCCGTGATGGCGATCCAATTTTGGGGAGACAGGCGATAGGCAAACTCGGGCTCGCCCATAATCTGAGCGGCATGCTCACGTCCAGCCTTAAAGAAGGCCGAGAACTCCGAGATACCCGGGCATGTCACGCACACGTCATAGGCACCCTCGACCTGCTCGGTGCCGTAGACAAACGACGCGCCCTGCGCCTCGAGCGCACGTGTGGCGTCATTGGGCTCGGAGGTACCGCCGCCATACACAGTCGTGGCGCTCACGCGCTCGGGGTGAGCCAACGCCCAACGGGCGACATCGAGACCGGATTTACCCTGCCCCAAAACAAGCAGGCTAAAGACATCAGCAAGAGGCATGAAAGACCACTATCCCAACTGGAAGAACAGGGCGAGGCCAACGGCGCCAAAGGCCGCGGCGATAATCCAAAAACGGATAACGACCTTGGTCTCGGCCCAGCCCTTCTTTTCGAAATGATGATGAATGGGCGCCATAAGGAAGACGCGCTTGTGCGTAAAGTGGAAATAGACAACCTGGATCATGACCGACAGGGTCTCGACGATAAACAGACCGCCGATGATGAGGGAAACGACTTCGGTGTTGGTAATGATGGAGGTGCAGGCAAAAGCGGCACCCAGGGCAAGCGAGCCGGTATCGCCCATAAAGATGCTCGCAGGGTAGCAGTTGAACCACAAAAAGCCCAGGCAGGCACCGGCGCACGCCGTGCAGAAGATAGACAGGTTCACGTCACCGTGCAAAAACGCCATAGCAGCCATGGCGAGCATGGCGATCATGGAAGTGCCGCCGGCAAGGCCGTCCAGACCATCGGTCAGGTTCACGGCATTGGAAAGACCGGCGATCATCAGCCAGCAAAATACAATGTAGAGCCACGGGAACGAAAGGCCGCAGATGGTGGTCGAAAGAACACCGAGGTCAATCGTCAGGCCGCCGGGAAAACGAATCTCGGGGGCGACGCCGCACCAATTGACGGCGAGCACGGTAAAAGTGACGCAGATGATGGTCAGGCCGATCATCTTGGCGTGAGGCGTCAGGCCGAGCGAGCGACCATGCGTGACGGATGTCAGGTCATCGATGAGACCCAGAACGCCGGTGGCAAGCGTGGCAAGCAGCACGAGCACGAGCTCGGTGGTGAGCTTGCCCATCAGCAGGCAGGTCAGCGAGATCGCAACAAGGATGATGACGCCGCCCATGGTCGGCGTACCTTGTTTAATCAAATGACGCTTGGGGCCGTCGGCTCGGACCTGTTGGCCGATACCCTCGACCTTCAGCAGCTTGATCCACCACGGCATAAGCAGCAACGCAATGGCGGCAGCGATGCCAAGTCCCAAAAAGGCCTGATACGTAGGATACGAGGGATTGCCGAACATGGGCTAGCACACACCTTCCACAAAGCGGTCGAGCTCAACAAAACGGGAACCCTTGACCAGTACAACATCATGATTTTCAAGCGCGCCGCCCATGCGGTCGAGCACCTGCTGATAATCGGAGAACACCTGGATGCGGTCCTCATCCATACCCATCATACGTGCGGCATCGGCCATGAGCTGAGCCAGCTCGCCGCCCACGCACGCGAGCATGTCGAGCTTCTTGGCGGCGGCATAGGCGCCCACGAGCTCATGCATGCGGGGAGCCTCGTCGCCCATCTCGCCCATCTCGCCCAGGATTGCCATGCGCGAACCGTCACAGATGAGCGAGCACAGCAAATCGAGGCCGGCAGCCATAGACTCGGCACTGGCGTTATAGGAGTCGTCGATGATGCGCGCTCCGCTCTTGGCGCGCTTGATCTCCTGACGGTGACCGGTGATCGTAAGGCCCCTAAAGGCAGCATCGATCTGCTCGGGTGTCACGCCCAGACGATAGCCGACCGCGGCGGCCTTGACGGCATTGGGCACGGACTGCACGCCGGGAATGGCCAGCATGGTATCGACCGTGTCGCCCTGACCAAAGTCAAGCGTAAAGACCGGATGGCCCTCGTCGTCGACGCGAATGTCGCGTGCGCGGACCTCGTCGTCGTCCGAGACACCGGCCAGCATCACGTCAATACCCGCAGGCTGAGCGAACGTATCGCGAATGAACGGCGTAAAGTCGTCCTCGCCGCCCAAAACCAGCAACGGCGAGAAATCGCCGGCGGCGCACATGCCCTGGACAATCTCGGACTTGGCGCGGGCGATGTTCTCGCGGCTGCCCAGGATGCCGATGTGGGAGGTTCCGATCTTGCTCACGATGGCAAGATTGGGGTTGGCAGACTGGGACAGGCGCTCAATCTCATGAAAATGGTTCATGCCCATCTCGAGCACCAGAACCTCGGTATCGGCCGGAGCGGAAAGCACCGTGAGCGGCATACCGATCAGGTTGTTGAAATTGCCCTTCGTGGCCCAGACGCGATAACGCTTGGCGAGCACGGCGGCGAGCACGTCCTTGGTCGTCGTCTTGCCAATCGAACCGGTAATGCCGACGACCAGGCAGCCAAGCTCCAAGCGATATACATGCGCCAGGCGCAGCAAGAACTCCTCGGGGTCGTCGGTCAGCAAGATGGCGCATCCCTTGTCCTGCGCCAGCGAAACCAGCTCGGCATCGGGCTCGCGCGTCATCACGACGGCACCGGCACCCGATTCGATGGCACGGGAGGCAAAATCATTGCCGTCGACCTTTTCGCCGGGGAAGGCGACAAAGATCGTCCCCTCCTCGACCTGACGCGAGTCGATAACGCACCCGCGGCATACCCGATCGACTTCTTCCGTCACGGTTCGGGCCCCCGTTGAGGCCGCGAGGTTGTTGACGGCGATCTCTATCATTGCAGCTCCCCTGTAAACCTAATAATGCTATCGGCGTATTGTATCCCAGTGCCATGCGCGCGTGGTGCAGGGCATGTGAACACCCTTCAGATTAAACGGCAGACCACGCTCAAGATTGTAACCCCCTACTTCGTGCGCGGGATACCCAGCACGTCGAGCGCGTTGGCCATAATGGACTGGAATGGCACCGCGGCGGCATCCGAGCCGCTCGGCGTTCCATCGAGTGTGATATAGCACAGTACCTTGGGCGATTGTGCCGGCGCAAAGCCCATAAAGGACGACATGTAGTTCTCCTTGAGGTAACCGCCGTTCTCGTCAGCACGCTCGGCCGTACCGGTCTTGCCCGCCACGTCATAGCCGTCCACGGCACCGCCCACGCCCGTGCCTTCGGACACGACCGTCTGCATGCACGATGTCACCTGGGCGGCAGCGTCCTCCGAAATCGCACGCTCGCCTTCGCCCCAGTCCTTCTCATCGCCCTTGCTGGACTTATAGAAGTGCGGCGTCATCATCACGCCGCCGTTCGCGATGCCGCCCACGGCACGTGCGACCTCAATCGGCGAGACGGACAGCGCCTGGCCAAAGCTCATCGAGCCCAGCGTGGCGCCGTCGTACTGGTCGCGCTCCTTGACGATGCCCAGACTCTCACCCGGAAAATCGACACCGGAGCTATGGCCGATACCCCACTTGTCCACATAGGTGGCAAAATCATCTGCACCGATCTTGCGTCCCACCAGGACAAAGCCCACATTGGACGAACGACGCATCATCTCGCGCACGTCCATGGTCATGGTGTAGTCGCGCTTATCGGCGTCGGTAACGGTGTCGTCGCCAACCTTAATGCTCGCCGGCACCTCAAACGACGTGCTCGAACGCACGGCGCCCAAGTCGAAGCCGGCACCGGCCACGAGCGTCTTAAAGACCGAGCCGGGCTCGTAGGCATCGGTAACCAGGCGCAAGTTCATGTCCTCGGTCTTGGCGTTTTCCAGATCGGTCTGGTCATATGTCGGATACGAGCATGCCGCCAGAATCTCGCCCGTCGTGGGATCGGTGACCAGGGCCGAGCCATTCTTGGCCTTGGTCTTTTCGACCGCCTCAGCCAGGGCGTCCTCGGCGGCGCGCTGGATATTGACATCGAGCGTCGTCACGATGTCCACGCCGTCCACCGCGGCGACCTTTTTATAGGCGCCGCCCGCGATATAGCTACCGTCCCTCGCCCGCTCACGCACCAGCGAACCGTTGGTTCCGGTCAAAAGCTTGTTGTACTGTTTTTCGAGGCCCGTCAGACCGTCGTTGTCCACGTTTACCACGCCAAGCACCTGCGATGCCAGGTTGCCGTAGGGGTACACGCGCTTCATAGCCTGCTCAAAGAGCACGCCTGGCAGGTTCTTCTTCTCCAGCGCCGCGGCATCGTCCTCGTCCACCTGACGTTTGATATACACCCAGGTGCCATCCGACTCAACGAGCTCGCGACAGGTCTTTTTATCGATTCCCGTAGCTTTGACCAGTGCCGATACCGTCTTGTCAACGTCCTCGATAAGCTGAGGATTCACGGCGATGTTGCGGCATTCGACCGACGACGTCAGCACGTTGCCGTTACGGTCGTAGATGGTACCGCGTTTGGCATACAGCGTCTGTGCAAGCAAGCGACGTGCATCGGCGCGGTCGCGCAACTTATCGGCTTCCACGATTTGATAGTCGGCAAGGCGAAGGACGCCCAAACCCAAGCCAAACCCGATGAAGCCCATGACGGCTTTGCGACGGGGCAGCGGCGTGCCCGTGAGCCATTCGGTCGACGAGCTCTTGCGCGGTCTGGTGTTATGCATCTGAGGACCACTCGAGCCACGGAGACGCGACGCGGGGTCGTTGCCATAGGACGGCCTCGCGTTGTAAGATGGCCGACCCGTTCCTTGATAACCAGAACGTCCCCGCGATGAGGGACGTCCAGAACCGCGACCCCCGTCGGAGCCGCGGCGATAGTCATTTGTCATACTCAGCTACCGTCTTGTTACTGAGCGGTCGCGGTCGAGCTAGCGCCCGCGGCTGCATCCTGCGAAAAGTCAAGTGTAACGCTCTCGCTGGGCTCCACCATGCCATAAGCGCCCGCAAGGTCGCGAATGCGCGTGTCGGCACCATAGACCGAATGCATGACCTCCAGGTCGGAGCTCTCGTCGGTCGCCTTCTCGAGCGTGTTGGTAAGCGCGGCGTTGCTGTTGAGCACCTGGGCCGTAACGCCGGCGAGCGCCACACGGGCGACACCGATCGTCATGAAGATGGCCGCAATGATGCAAAACGTTTTAAGAACGCTCATGAAAACCGGGCTTACCGCCTGGTTTGCCTGACGGCCCGCGCCCGTGTAGACATCAAAGCGCGGCGTGCGCTGCTCGCGGGGAGCAGCGGGAGCCTGCGGTGCCTCACGATAGGCGGGCACGGCGTTCATATCATAGGCGAGTGCTGCGTTTGAGGTGTTGTAGCCCATGATATGCCGCCTCCCATCCCGAGTACGTTGGTAGTGTGTTTAAGCTTCGTTTGTGGTACGAGCGGGAGGTCCAATATCGCGCGGTCGCGTCTACAGACGCTGTGCCACGCGGATCTTGGCTGATCTCGCCCGAGGGTTGCGCGCAACCTCATCGGGTTGGGCAACCAGGGGTTTGCGGGTGATGACCTTGAGTATCGGCACGTTGCCGCACACGCACACCGGAATCTCCGGCGGACACGTGCACCCCTGGCTCATCTCCTTAAAGTGGTTCTTTACGATACGGTCCTCGAGCGAGTGATACGAGATGACGCAGATGCGTCCGCCCGGATTGAGCCACCTTGTGGCGGCGTCAAGCCCCCGCTCGAGCACATCGAGTTCGTGATTGACCTCGATGCGAATGGCCTGGAAACTCTTCTTGGCTGGGTGTCCGCCATGCCGACGGGCAGCAGCGGGGATACCAGCCTTGATGATCTCGACAAACTGGCCGGTGGTTTCGATCGGCTCATGCTCGCGGCGGCGCACGATCTCACGCGCGATCTGCGAGGCGAACTTCTCTTCGCCGTAGACGCGTAGAATCCGGGCGAGGTCGTGTTCGTTATAGGTGTTGATGACCTCAGCTGCGTTTAAGGTGTTGTTACCCGGATCCATCCGCATGTCCAATGGGGCGTCCTCGTTGTACGAAAAGCCCCTGCCAGGGATATCGAGTTGCGGCGACGAAACGCCCAAGTCGAACAGGAAGCCATCGACCCCGGGCACCTCGGCCGAGCAAAGCAGCTCGTCCAAGTCGCCGAAGTTGCCCTTCAGCAGCTGGTGCGGTACGCCGGGAACCTCGCGGTCCAGACGGGCGCCAGCGGTCTCGAGGGCCATGTCGTCCTGATCGACGCCGAGCAAAAGGCCGGTCTCCCCCACCTGCGCAGCCATCTTTACCGAATGGCCGGCACCGCCAAGTGTGCAGTCGCAGACGACGGAGCCGCTCTTTAGCTGCAGCGACTCAAGCACTTCGCCGAGCATGACAGGTTCATGCCGATATTCTTGTGTCAAGATCCCACGCTCCATCCGTTACTCGTGCCTTGCCCTTACGAGAAGAAGAGGTCCAGCAGGGCCTCGTCGTCATCGTCCTCATCGGCCGTAGCGCGGTCCCAAACCTCAAGGTGGTCGTAGTTGCCCACAACCGTGACCTCGCGGTCGAGGTTCGCCTGCTTGCGGAGAGACTCAGAAAGACCGATACGACCCGCGCTGTCCACATCCATCGACGTGGTGCGCTTGTTGATCGCCCTCATGAGCTTCTGGTCGTTGATGTCACGCGGGTTAAAACCCTCGTGGCCCTCACGACCCGCGAAGAGTCCTTCGACCCACTTATCGAAGGCCTCGGCAGAGAACACGTACAGAGCATCGACATCCAGGGCTTTGAACACGCGAACGTGCTCTCCAAGCTCCTCACGAAGGGGTGCAGGCAGGGATAGACGACCTTTTGCATCGAGATTGCGCTCGTATGCACCCGTCATTCCCATGTGCGCCCTCCCCTCGGTTACTCAGATGGCACGTACGCGGGGAACCACCCCGCCTGTCGACGTCATCAATAATATGGGGAACCGCCCCATTTTTCAACACCTTTCCCCACCCCTTCCCCCACCCCGCCCCACCACTCCACCCTCAATATGTTGTAAAACACCCCCGAGCATATGTTCGAAAACACAATATGTTGTGTTTGCAGCAAAGGCGGGATGCCACCTGTAGAACCGCGCCCGCGAACCTCAACCTTCAAGTTGACCTTGAGGCGATTTTTACGTCCCTTTACACGCCGTTCACATCGCCCCCAAACTCCCCCACCCACGACACACACGGCCCACCGCCGCGTCGGTGTCTGGCGAAAAATGGGGCGGGCCCCAGATTGCCCATGCGCGCAAAAGTGCGTCTCGGCAATCTGGGGCCCGTCCCCCTTAATATTTATAAATATGCAGGTCAGCGAGGTGCTAGCGATGTGCCAGCGGATGTGCCGCCAGATAGACCTCGGTCAGTTGCGTGCGGTCGACATGCGTGTAGACCTGCGTGGTCGAAATATCGGCATGGCCCAAAATCTCCTGCAGCACACGCAGGTCGGCACCGCCCGCGAGCATGTGGGTGGCAAAGGAGTGGCGCAAGGTGTGGGGATGGAGCCCCACCAGCCCCACCTGGCGCCCATACCGCTCGCATATCGCATGCACGGCCTGGCGCGACAGGCGACGTCCGTTCTTATTTAAAAAGACCGCCAAGGTCTCCGTCCCGTGAGCATGGGCGGCCAGGAGGGTGCGCCCGTCACCTAGATAGTGTGTCAGGGCACGCGCCGCGCTTCCCACCAACGGGGCCAGACGCTCCTTGGAGCCCTTACCGCGCACCAGGACAAACCCGTCATCGATATGGATATCGCCCACATCGAGCCCAACCAGCTCACTCACACGCAAGCCGCAACCGTAAAGCACTTCCAAGATGGCATGATCGCGCAGCCCCATCTCGCCCTCGGGAAAGTCTTGATCGAGCAGCGCCGAGACATCCTCCACCGAAAGGTATTCCGGCAGGCGATCTGCCTTTTTGGGCAGGCGCAACGCCGCCGTCGGGTTTTGGGCCACGGCCCCATCGCGCACCAAAAAGGCATGCAGACCCTTCACGGCAGCAAGTGCGCGCTCCACCGAGGCGTCGGAATAGCCTCCGTCGCGGCGATCGGCAACAAAGCCCTCCACGACCTGACGGCTCACATCTTCAAAAGACGCAATGTCAGCCCGCTCCAGATAGGCGCAGTACGTCGTCAGGTCACGACGGTAGGCCGCAATCGTATTGCGCGCCAAGCCCCGCTCGACCGCGAGGTAATCGAGATACTCCCCCGCCGCCACAGCGAGCGACGAGGGAGTAGCTTCGGTATGTTCTTGGTTCTCCGGCACCCTTAGTCCGTAGCGAGGTTCTTGGGCGTCACCTGCAGACGGTCGACACCCTCGTGCTGGCCGATCGAGGCGCGCACGAACTCGCGGAACAGCGGCTGCGGGTTGGTCGGACGGCTCTTGAACTCGGGATGAGCCTGGGTGGCCACATACCACGGATGCACGTCGCGCGGCAGCTCGACCATCTCGACCAGGCGCTCGTCGGGCGAAAGACCCGAGATAACAAGACCGGCGTCCTCGAGCTGGTCACGGAAGGCGTTGTTGAACTCAAAACGGTGACGGTGACGCTCGTAGACGAGCTCCTCGCCATAGGCCTCGCGAGCGAGGGTATCGGCGGCGAGCTTGCACGGATAGGCACCCAGACGCATGGTGCCGCCCTTCTCGGTCACGTCCTCCTGCGAGCTCATCAAGTCGATGACACTATACGGGCCATCAGGATCGAACTCGGAAGAGCTGGCGCCGGCAAGGCCGACCACGTTGCGGGCAAATTCGCACACGGCCACCTGCATACCCAGGCAAATGCCCAGATACGGAATCTTGTGCTCGCGGGCGAACTCGGCCGCGAGGATCTTGCCCTCCAGGGCGCGCTTGCCAAAGCCGCCAGGGACCAAGATGCCCGAGGCGTCACCCAGGACCTCGGAGACGTTCTGCTCATCGAGGCTCTCGCCATCGACCAGCTGCACGTCAACGTGGCGATCGTAGAACACGCCCGCATGGTGCAGGGCCTCGATAACCGACAGGTAGGCATCGGGCAGCTGCGTATACTTGCCCACGACGGCGATCTTCACCTTGTCGGCGTGCTGGTTGGCATGGTTCTGCTTGCGCAGGAACTCGTTCCACTGACTCATGTCGCGCTCACGCGGGTCCAGACCCAGACGCTCGCAAATGCGCAGGTCAAAGTCCTGCTCGGCGAGCAGCTGCGGAACATCGTAGATGCTCGCGCAGTCCTCGTTGGTAAAGACACAGTCGGTGTCGACATCGCAGAAGCTTGCGATCTTGCCGCGGATGGCATCGTCGATATGGTGATCGGAGCGCAGAACGATAATATCGGGCTGGATACCAAAGCTGCGGAGCTCCTTGACGGAGTGCTGCGTCGGCTTGGTCTTGACCTCGTGGGCGGCGGCGATATAGGGAACGAGCGACACGTGGATGTAGCAGACGTTCTCGGGGCCGGCCTCCTTGCGATACTGGCGAATGGCCTCGACAAACGGCTGCGACTCGATGTCGCCGATGGTGCCGCCCAACTCAGTGATGACCACGTCGGAGCCGGTCTGCTCCTCAATACGACGGAACTTATCCTTAATGGCGTTCGTGACGTGCGGGATCACCTGCACGGTGCCGCCCAAAAAGTCACCGCGACGTTCACGGGCGATCAGGCTCTTATAGATGGCACCAGTCGTAAAGTTGGAATCGCGGGTCAGGTTCTCGTCAATAAAGCGCTCGTAGTGGCCCAGGTCCAGATCGGACTCGTAGCCGTCCTCGGTCACAAAGACCTCGCCATGCTGGAACGGGCTCATGGTGCCGGGGTCGACGTTCAGATACGGGTCGGCCTTTTGCATCGTTACCTTGTAGCCGCGCGACTTGAGCAGACGGCCCAGCGAGGCCGCGGTAATACCCTTGCCCAGAGACGAAACCACGCCGCCGGTCACGAACACATGCTTGGTCATATTGAGTTACCTGCGCTTCCCGTAGAAGTTGTCCATACACATCTTACGGGTCTTCATTGTAATACTCGCGACGCGCGCCGCACACAATTTTTCTTACGCGCAATCGCATTTCTCCATCTCGAAACAAAACGCCGCCCGGTTGCCCAGGCGGCGTCGTTTCCACTATGTATGCACGCTGTTATCGATCGGCAACTTCGTCCTTGATCAAGTCCTGCACGAGCATACCGGCACGGATGCCCTCTAGATACCATTCGCCACGCTCCGTAAGACAAATACCATTTGCGAGCTGGCCGCCGTCGTCGCTGTAGCGCGAGACGACCTCAATGATGTCTTCGGATTCCAAGCGTTCAATTGCCGCGCGGGCGCGATACGGAGACACCCCCACACGCTCGGCAAGCGTCTTTCGCGAAAAGCCATAAAATCCGCCGTTGTCTTCGGACTGCTGTGCGATCTCCATCAGCACCTGCACCTCGACACGCTTCATATCGTTGACACTCGCACGACCCTTGCCAGCCATGGCAGCCTCCTCAAACCGAGCACGGGCATCACTTGCACCGTGCGCGACCGGCACACCCCATGATGGCCGGCAACATCCATCATGCGGCATCCCCGCAAAAGGATGAAACAATTAGGGTTATTGTATACCGCCCAAATCGCTTATAGGCAGGTAAACGGGCTAATTTTAGGTTAAACGGTAGCTTTGTTGATAAATGGGGCACACCGAATGTATACCGATGCGCCCCTTTCAGACCAATTTATCCAGGCTTAGCGGTGGAAGAAACCACGGCGCTCGAACTTGGGCTCGCAGCACACGTTGATGCCAAGCTTGCGCAGCACCGTCTCGTCCGTCGGCGAGATGATCACGCTAAAGAAGGCATCGCAGCCACGCAGCTGCTCCAGGCCCGAAAGGACGCGGGCCGCCGTCTCGCTCGTTGCCGAGGTGATCGAGAGCGCCATAAGCGTCTCGTCAGTGTGCAGGCGCGGGTTCTTGCTACCCAGGAAATGCGTCTTGAGCTTGCTGATAGGCTCAATCGCCTCATCGCTAATGACCTCGAGCTCAAGGTCAACGCCCGAGACATGCTTAAGTGCATTCATGATGAGCGAGCTCGCGGCGCCCAGGCGCGTGGAAGTCTTGCCGGTCACCACGGAGCCATCGGGCATGACCATGGCGCCTACGGGGCCACCCGTCAGCTGCTCCCTGGTAAGAGCGGCCGAGCGTGCCGGCGAGTAGTTCTTGTCGATACCGGCCTTCTTCATAATGATCTTGAGACGATCAACCTGCTCATCGCCCACGCCGGTACGGCGCACATTTTCGACCGCGGTAAAGTAGCGGCGGACGATCTCCATCTTGGAAGCGTCGCGGCAGGCATCGTCATCGGTAATGGCAAAACCGACCATATTGACGCCCATGTCCGTGGGGCTCTGGTAGGGGCTCTTGCCCAGGATCTTTTCCATCAGAGCACGGACCACCGGGAAGGCCTCAACGTCACGGTTGTAGTTGACCGTGGTCTTGTTGTAGGCCTCCAAGTGGAAGGAGTCGATGATATTCGCATCGTCGAGGTCGGCCGTGGCGGCCTCATAGGCGATGTTGACCGGATGCGTGAGGGGCAGATTCCAGACCGGAAAAGTCTCGAACTTGGCGTAGCCGGCGGCGGTGCCGTGCTTGTGCTCGTGATAGAGCTGAGACAGGCAGGTGGCGAGCTTGCCCGAGCCAGGGCCGGGAGCGGTGACCACAACGAGCGGACGAGTGGTCTCGACAAACTCGTTCTTGCCATAGCCGTCGTCGGACACGATCAGGTCGACGTCGTGCGGATAGCCCTCGATGGGATAGTGCAGCTTGGCAGGAATGCCGAGCGCGTTCAGGCGATTGCGGAACACATCGGCGGCGGGCTGGCCGGCGTACTGGGTGATAACCACGGCCGCGACAGCAAAACCGTTGCCGCGGAACAGGTCGACCAGGCGCAAAACGTCCTCGTCATAGGTAATACCCAGGTCACCGCGAGCCTTGTTCTTCTCGATGTGGTTCGCGTTAATGGCGATGATGACCTCGACGTCGTCGGCAATGCTCTTGAGCATGCGAAACTTGCTGTCCGGCTCAAAACCCGGCAGCACGCGGCTCGCGTGATAGTCGTCAAACAGCTTGCCGCCAAACTCCAAATACAGCTTGCCGCCAAACTGCGAGATGCGCTCCTTAATATGAGCGGCCTGCAGCTCGATATACTTCGCGTTGTCGAAACCCTGGCGCATGTATGGCTCCCGTCCCGTTTCCATTTAATGTTCTAGGCGATTATAACGGAGCCCGCCCTCCCCGATACCCAGACCATCAACAGGCACCAACCAAACACGCCACCGCAACTTCCCCTTTTGGCGCAAAGTAACCTGATCCCTTTGCACCAACAACAGAAACGTCGCAGGTTGAGCATAAGTCAGCGAGCGACGTCCAGGACGTACAAGTTGGCATGAAAAAGGCAAGGCATAGACCTTCTGGTCATGCCTTGCCTTTTGAATGACAAATTGTCGTCCTGGGCAGCGCGCAGCGTCGACTGGTTGCGCGGTTCGTAGAACCGCGCAACATGAGAGCGCCCCCTCCCGCGCACGGAACGGGAGGGGGCTAAAGGTAGGAGTCTACCGGTGGGTTTACCCCACCGGACAGACGATGACCAGGTGATCCTTTACAGGATCGTCAAGGTTTCCGTGGGGTACCCGTTGGGTACTTAGAGCAGCACGCAGGCGACGGTCAGGATGACAGCGCAGACGACGGAGAGAGCAACGATGAGCTTAAGGGCAAACTTGAGCCAGGTCGTCCACTCGATCTTGGCCAGGGCGAGACCGCCCATGATGGCGCCGGAGGTCGGGGTGAACAGGTTCACGACACCGATGGCGGCGGAGAAGATCATGACCATGACCTCAGGCGAGAAGCCAAGCTTAACAGCCAGCGGTCCCATGATGGGCATGGAGACGGTGGCCATACCGGAGGTCGAGGGGATCAGGAAGGACAGGCCGAAGTAGACCAGGAAGCTCATGGGAGCGAAGATCACGCCGGACAGGCCAGCCAGGGCATTGGCGGCAGCGTCGAGGACGAAGACGTCGAGGCCGGTGTTAGCCATGAGGACGGAGATACCACGAGCGAGGGCGATGACGAGAACAACGGACATCATGTCGGCAGCGCCGGTGATGAAGGTGTTAACGATCTGCTTCTCGGACAGGCCACCGATGATACCGATCAGGACGGCCATGAGGAAGAACCAGGTGGAAGCCTCGTCGAAGTACCACTGGCCAATGGGCAGGCCGGTGATCAGGGCAGACCAGCCCTGGACGACGGCGTTACCGTCGGCGTCGTAGACAGCGCCAGCGTCGAAGAAGTTGGCGACGCCCTCGTTGAGGTCGGCCAGCGGAATGAAGCCGACGATCATGACGACGAAGGTGAAGGCGAAGGCGATCAGAACACCCTTCTGACGACCGGTGAGCTTGACCTCCTTGTGAACCTCGGAAGCAGCCTTGCCGTGAGCCTCTTCGGCGTCCTTGAGCTCCTGCATCGACAGGATGGTGGAACCCTTGTCAGCCTTGACCTTCTTGGCATAGTTCATCACGAAGAAGATGGACATGCCGGTGGTGACAATCCACAGGACGGCACCGAGGCCGATGATGATGGACTGGTTGACCTCAATGCCAACGCCGGTCAGAGCGTCGACGGCAGCGCCGACGGCGAACGGGTTAACCGTGGAGCCCAGGCAGCCGCAGCCAGCGCCGAGCAGGACGGTGGCGGCACCGACCATGGGGTCGAAGCCAGCGGCCATCATGGTAGCGGCGAGCAGGGCGTAGAAGGGAACGGTCTCCTCGCACATACCATAGGTAGTACCACCGAGGGAGAAGATGAGCATAAGGACAGGAATGAGCATGATCTCGTTGCCCTTAAGCTTCTGCACCAGAACGGCGATGCCGTTGTCCAGGGCGCCGGTCTCGGTCATCATACCGAGGAAGCCGCCCAGGATCATAACGAAGAGGCAGACGGGCAGAGCGTCAGCGAAGCCCAGGATCGGGGCGGTGCAGAAATCGCTCAGGCGGGCTGCGGTAACCGCGCCGCCGGACGTGCCGGAGACGATAACGGTAATCACTGCAACAATTGCCAGCAGAGCTAGAAGAATGGTGAACGATGAAGGCATACCGCGCTTTTTCTTAGCGGTCTCAGTCATGGTTCTCATCCCCCCTTCATAAATCATTTAACTTTCTCGCGCGAAGCGGATCTTCCGTGCCGTGCCCACCGCCCGACGCGAGATATTTACCAGACAAAGCCGCTCGGGGTGTGCAGCAATACACCCCGAGCGAGATGCTAGATGCTCTTACTTGAGCGTGGCGTACATGACAGCCTTGATGGTGTGCATGCGGTTCTCGGCCTCGTCGAAGACCTTGGAAGCGGGGCTCTCGAAGACCTCGTCGGTGACCTCCTGCTCGGTGATGCCGAACTGCTCGCACTTCTCGGCGCCAATCGTGGTGTTGGTGTCGTGGAAGCTGGGCAGGCAGTGCAGGAAGATGGCACCCGGGTTGGCCATAGCCATGACCTCGGAGGTAACGCGATACGGGGTGAGCTGAGCGATGCGCTCGGCCCAGACCTCATCGGGCTCGCCCATGGAGACCCACACGTCGGTGTAGATAACGTCGGCACCGGTGACGCCGTCCTTAACGTCAGTGGTCAGCTTGATGGTGCAGCCATTGGCCTCGGCGATGGGCTTGCAGGCCTCGATGACGTCGTCGGCGGGCATGCACTCCTCGGGGCCGCAGGCCACGAAGTTCATGCCGAGCTTGGAGCAGACAACCATGAGGGAGCGAGCGACATTGTTCTTGCAGTCGCCCATGAAGACGAGGGTCTTGCCCTTGATGTCGTAGTTGAAGTTCTCCTGGACGGTCAGGATGTCGGCGAGCATCTGGGTGGGGTGCCACTCGGTGGTCAGGCCGTTCCACACGGGCACGCCGGACTTAGCAGCGAGCTCCTCGACGTCGTCCTGTGCAAAGCCACGGAACTCGATGCCGTCATACATGCGGCCGAGAACGCGGGCGGTGTCCTCGATGGACTCCTTCTTGCCCATCTGCGACGAACCGGGATCGAGGTAGGTGACGCCCATGCCCAGATCCATGCCGCCGACCTCGAAGGCGCAGCGGGTACGAGTGGAGGTCTTCTGGAAGAGCAGAACGATGTTCTTGCCCTCGAGATAGCGGTGCGGAACGCCAGCGCGCTTCATGTCCTTGAAGTTCTTGGAAAGCTTGAGCAAGTACTCAATCTCCTCGGTGGAGAGGTCGAGGAGCTTGAGGAAGCTACGGCCGGAGAGGTTAACACCCATGGTTCGTTTCCTTTCGAAATAATGAATTGCGTAAGTATTAGTGTTGCCCGTTTGACGGGCGAAACCGGTGCGGTTGTAGGGGGACCGCACCGGAAACGGAAAGACTTAGAGGTCCTCGCGCCAGAAGGGCATGCTCATGCAGCGCGGGCCGCCGCGGCCGCGGGAGAGCTCGGCGGAGGGCACGACGAGAAGGTCCAGGCCCTCCTTGTACAGCACGTCGTTGGTGACGGTGTTGCGGGCGTAGACGCAGATCTTGCCGGGCTCGACGCACAGGGTGTTGGAGCCGTCGTTCCACTGCTCGCGGGAGGCCGCGATCGGGTCGCCGCCGCCGCAGGGGATCAGCTTGACCTGGTCGACGCCGGTGGCGTCCTCCAGGACGTGCTCGAGGGTGTCCTCGATCAGGCGGATGTTCACGTCGCCCGGGTTCTTGCCGGCGGTCAGCTCGTAGACGCGCAGGGTGCCCATGATGGCGGGGTGGATCGTGAACTTATCGACGTCGATCTGGGTGAAGACCGTGTCGAGGTGCATGAAGGCGCGCGAGACCGGGATGTCGAAGGCCAGGATGCGCTCGACCTTGGAGTCGGAGTTCCAGAAGATGTTCTGGGCCATGATGTCGATCGCGGCGGCCTGGGTGCGCTGGGAGATGCCGACGGCGAGGGTCTTCTCGTTGATGTTCAGCACGTCGCCGCCCTCGGTGTGGAACTGGCAGTCGCGGCGGAAGTACAGCGAGACGTCCTTGTAGTCGGGGTGGTACTTGAAGATGTACTTGCCGTACAGGGTCTCGCGGTTGCGGGTGACCGAGTACATGCGGTTGAGGTTGACGCCCTCGCCGACGACCGCGAACGGGTCGCGGGTGAAGTAGAGGTTGGGCATCGGGTCGATGATCAGGTCGGACTCGGACTCGGAGTTGACCAGGGAGTCGAGGGTCGTGGACGCCGTGAGGGGCATGTCGATCTCGGCCTTGGTCATGCCGGCCATGGTCTTCTTGACGAACTCGAGGTTGTCCTCGATGGAGTCCAGCTTCTCGCGGACGATCTGCGGCATGTGCTGGCCGCGGATGCCGGCCTCGGCGATGTACTGGTCGGTGAACTCGGCGCGGGCGCCGGGGACCTGGTCGAACACCTCCGCGACGAGGTTCTCCAGATAGAGGACCTCGACGCCCTGGTCCCTCAGGATCTGGGCGAAGGTGTCATGCTCCTGCTGTGCGACCTCCAGGAACGGGACGTCGTCGAACAGGAGTCGCTCGAGCTCGTCGGGCGGCAGGTTGAGGAGCTCGTCGCCGGGACGGTGCAGGCAGACCTTCCTGAGCTTGCCGATCTCGGAAGGCACGTGCAGACCTTTCGTCATGGCCTCCTACCTTTCTTTCGGGCCTTACTGGCCGAATGTATCAGCGCCCCTCCGTATGGGACGCTGCTTGCTGACAGCTCTAGTTATATCCAAAAACCACCCGCAATTCCACCTCGCCCCCGAACGGTCAGCAAAGTGCGATGAACGGTATATCGCATATGATTCCCCCATGATGCACTTCAGTTCTCTAAAGCAGGTTTTCAAA
>CABQMF010000028.1 GCA_902465265.1 uncultured Collinsella sp.
TTTCACCGCAACTTTCTGTAAGGGTGGTTTTTAATACCGCCGAGGGGCACTAATCAACCGTTTGCCGATATGTTTGGCTCTGACTCATGGCTCTGACCTGCTCCGTCAAGCTTTTGGTCAGTTCATGGCAAGGTCTGGCGGACCAAATATGGGATAGCGTAGTGTCATTCACTCCCCCTCGAGACCATGGGGTCGAAAATGAGCCATGATAAACGCTGTTCCAAACCGCAAGTAGAGCTGTTCTTCCGGTTATTCGAGGCCCATCATGGCGGGCACCTGTTTGTAGCTACCAAAAAATGGGATGAACGCTGTGCCTACGCGCTCATGCAAAAAGAGATGATTATTCGACTCTACAACCATGTCTACGCTGATCCCGCGTATTGGAATGACCTCGGCGTCGAAGATCGCATCTTTCAATTGGCATCCGCTATTGCAGTCGTTGAACCGGATGCCGTGTTTTGCGGAGCAACGGCGGCACTGCTCTATGGCATCGGTTCTGCATATTCGCTTCTCGACAAGGTGCAAGTGCTGCTGCCGCGTTCCACCAGACGCGATATGTACGAATTCGTTGAATACCGACGCTGGCGGCCGGGCGACATATGGCAGCTCGGCCCGTTTACGCTGACGGATCCGTATCGAACGGTTGTTGATATCGCCCGAACGAGCGCCTTTCGCTATGCACTGGGCTATGTTGATGGCTTGGCCCGTGAGTACGATGTCGAACGCGAAGAGCTGCGAGCATATGCGCAGGCAAATTGCCGGGGGCTGCATGGCATCGCGCGCGCTTTTGACGTTTTTGAGCATATGGATGGCAGGTCAGACAATGGCGGCGAGTCCGAGGCGAGAGCAGCGATGATTCTCGCTGGGGTTGCCGCGCCTGAGCTTCAAGTTGAGATACCGCGACCAGGAAACGCTGGCTATTATTTGGCAGATTACGGCTGGCAGATGCCAAACGGCTCTTGGATGCTGGCTGAGCTGCATGGACTAGGCAAGTTTGAGGACGATACCCGAAATGATCCGGAACATACTGCGGCAAAAACCTATCGAGCTGCCCTCGTGCGCGACGCGAACCTGCGCGCCATGGGCCACAGCGTCATTCATTTCAAGCTCTCAGACACCTACGATGTCAAAGCGTTCGGCTCCATGATGCGCGGCTACGGTATACCAACCACAAAACCCTACGCAGGCTCCTGACCGGCTGCCCTCATCTTCTCGACAACAGAACCCATCATCGACCCAGCCCGCTCGGCCTCAATAAGTTGCGGTGAAATAGTTCCTGGATAACAGCTTTTGCGGCTAATCCAGGAACTATTTCACCGCAACTTAGGTGGGGAAGTGGGGTCCTGGCATGTATATGAAAATGGCTCTGGTCCCAAAAGGAATCAGAGCCATTCATCTATCTTATGGAGCGGGCGACGGGAATCGAACCCGCGTCATCAGCTTGGAAGGCTGGGGTTCTACCATTGAACTACGCCCGCAAGATATGGTCGGGACGACAGGATTTGAACCTGCGACATCCTGCTCCCAAAGCAGGCGCGCTACCAAACTGCGCCACGTCCCGAAGGTGTTGAGCAGCTAAGGTCTAAACCTTGCGTGTCCCAAAGCGAAGGAAATTATAGGGGAGACTCCCCGCCTGTGCAAGCATTGATGCCTTAGCTCCTCGAATGTGCAACAAAACGACTATGGAGCAGGCCGATTACAAAGGCAACCACGGCAACCGGCGCCCACGCGGCACCGATATCCGCCAGTGGCAGCGCATCGAACGGCAGCCACACGCCCGCAAAGAACGCATCGCGAACCGAGGTGATCACGCTCTGCACCGCGACAACGCCGCCGACCCAAACCCACACTTGCGGATGCGCGTCGCAAAAACCGTGCACCAGGCCCATAAGTACTAGCACGATGGCAACGGGATACAAGGCGTTGAGCATGGGCACCGAGAACATAAGGATCACGTCGAGGCCCACGTTGGAGAGCACGCACGAAAACGCCGCGAACACAAAGGCGAGAACCGCGAAGGGACGGCGCATGGCCTCCTCGGAAGCCTCCGCTCCCCCTTCGACCACATACGTCTCGCAGAAGTAACGCGAGCAGCAGCTAATAAGGCCGATGCACACGTTCATGCATGCAAGGAAAAAGATAGCAAAGACCACGACCGTGCCTGCAAGACCAAAGTGTATAGAGGCCGAACGCGCAAGGATCGCGGCGCCGTTGGTGGCATCGGGCATGACCGTGCCGAGCTGCATGCCGGCAAGCGCCAGGCCGCAGTAGATGATGGCCATGAGCACACCGGCGATCACACCGGAGCGTGAGATCTCGAAGGCCACGCGCTTATCGTCGGTAACACCCAACTCGTGGATGGTCTCGGCGATGATGATGCCGAAGGCGAGCGACGCGAGCAGGTCCATGGTCTGATAGCCAGTCAAAAAGCCCTGCACGGCGGCGCCTGCATCGTAGGGAGTCTGAGGCGCGGCAGCGGGACCAAGCGGCGAGATCACAGCAGCACCCACGACCAGCACGATGAGCGCAATGAGCGCGGGGCCCGTAATGCGGCCGAGCACGCGCGTGATGACACCCGGGCGCAGCGTGAGCACAAACGCGACCACGAAGAACCCGATGGCAAACACCAGGCGAGCTGTGCCGAGCGAGACGCCCTCGGGCAGCAGCGGCACCAGCATCTCGAAGGCCGTAGAGCTTGTGCGAGGAATGGCCAGGCACGGACCGATGGCCAGATAGACCGCCGCAACGAAGAATTCGCCAAACTTGGGATGCACGCGGCCGGCAAGCTCGCGCGCCGTTCCGGCAAGCGCCACGGCGATAAAGCCCATGACGGGCAGGCCAATGGCAGCTATGAGAAAGCCGAGCATGGCAACCGGCGTGGCAGAGCCTGCCTGCAGCGCCAGCAGCGGCGGAATAATGAGGTTGCCGGCGCCAAAGAGCATCGAGAACAGGGCGATGCCGACTGTAACGACATGGTCGGAACGTAGACCACGCGAGGCGGATGAGGCCATGAGAGCACCTTTCGAATCAAAACAAAAACGGGACGGGCAAAAGACCCGTCCCGCAAGTATAAACGGTCTAGCAGCTTTAGCAGGCTAAATCGCGCAAAGCGCCAATCGCGGTGTCGACTTCTTCGTCCGTATTGAAATACCCAAACGAGAAACGAACGACACCCTGACGCTCGGTCCCCAGCGCGCGGTGCATGAGCGGAGCGCAATGGGCACCGGGGCGCGTCGCAATCCCCCACCCTTGCATGAGCGCGTCCGAGATCTCGGCAGAGTCGATATCGACCACATTGAGCGACACAATCGCCGAGCGCGTCGGCTGGTCAAAGGCACCGTAGAGCTTAATCCCCGGAATCTCGCGCACGCCAGCGAGAAAGCGATCAGCCAGCGCTCGCTCATGCGCCGCGATCGCCTCGACCCCGCCTTGCGCCTCGATAAAGTCGAGGCCGGCGGAAAGGCCCGCGATGCCGTGACCGTTGAGCGTGCCCGCCTCAAGGCGCGTGGGCCACTCAAGCGGCTGCAGTGCATCGAAGCTGTGCACACCCGTGCCACCCATGGCCCACGGAGCCACGTCAATGCCCTCCGCAACGGCAAGGCCGCCGGTGCCTTGCGGACCCATGAGCCCCTTGTGACCGGTAAAGCACACGACGTCGAGCCCCATGGCCTGCATATCGATATGCGCTGTGCCGGCAGACTGCGAGGCATCGACGATCGCAAGCGCGCCGACCGCATGGGCCATGGCGGCCACGCGTGCAATGTCGACCGCGTTGCCGGTCACATTGGAAGCGTGCGTCACCACCACGGCACGCGTGCCCGGCGTGACCAGCTGCTCGAGCTCGTCGTAGTCGAGCGCGCCGTTCGCGTCGCAGCCCGCATGCTCAACGGTAACGCCCTGCTCTGCCGTCAGGCGGTTGAGCGGACGTAGCACGGAGTTGTGCTCGAGCACCGTTGTGACCACGCGGTCGCCGGGGCGCACCACGCCACAGATGGCGGTGTTGAGCGCCGCCGTGGAGTTGGGCGTAAAGCACACATGGTCCGCCCTCGGGCAACCCAAAAGGCGCGCGAGCTTGGCACGGCAGCCATGAATCGTACGCGCGGCATCGAGGGCACCCGACGTCGCGCCGCGTCCGGCATTGCCGAGCGAGCACATCGCCTGCGTCACGGCATCGATGACCGTCTGCGGCTTGTGCATGGTCGTCGCCGCGTTATCCAGGTAGATCATCGCACGACCTCCCACATTTCAATCACGGTAAAGCCCTCGGTGGGAACGCCTGCCGCGGCAAGCTCGCCGCGCAGCAGGTCCTCATCGGCAGGCAACGCCTTCCACGCCAGACCGCAGCCGGCAGCGACCTCCCCGGGCACGGGAATCGTGCGCCCGGGAAGGCCGCGCTCGATGCATAGGGTCTCGCACCCCATGGCGGCCGCCGTGGTAGGAAACGTGATGACAAGCGCAGGGCGCTTCTCCCTCATGGCAACTCCAACAAATACGCTACGGGCGCACGACGCGCACGGCCTGCTCCATCTTCTCCACGATCACGTACATGTTGGTGACCTCGCCCACCGCGAGCTGGTCCTTAATGCCATAGTGATCGAGGCAGGTGCCGCAGGTAAGGATCTCGACACCCTGCTCGGCCAGGCCCTTCAGGTCATCGAGCACCGGAGAGCCCTCGACGGTGAGCTTGGCGCCACCGTTGTAGAACAGCATGGTCGCGGGCAACTCCTCCTGCTGCGTCACGGCAAAGATAAACGCCTTCATGAGCTTGTGGCCCAGCTCGTCGTCGCCACGGCCCATGCAATCGGTGTAGACGGAAATGACGAGTTTGCCCTTGCCGGCGCTGGCGTCACAGAAGGCAGCGCCATCCTGCTCGGGATCGGCCACGGCAACGGCGCCAGAGGTCGCCACGGTCACGTGCCACTCGGCGTCCGAGATCTTCTCGACCGAAGCCGTGCAGCCCTTCTCCTGCGCCATCTTGGAGATGTTCTTGACGGCGGTCTCGTTGTCGACCGCGGTCACGACGGCGCCCTCGCCATCGAGCTGCTTCAGGGCTTTGAGCGTCTTGACGACGGGCAGCGGGCAGGCATCGCCCATGGCATTGACTTCAATTTTGGTAGACATAGCTTTTTTCCTTTCGAATAAATCGTTTTAGAACGGTTCATAGTTCAATAAACGTGTCGTTAACGGACAACGTGGACGGCAGGACCGCCCGGCACCGGCTCGCGCACGCGACCGACGACGGCGGCAACGCGCCCCTCGGCATGCAGACGGCGCACAAGCTCATCCGTATCGGCAGCAGGCGCCGCGATGAGCAAACCGCCCGAGGTTTGCGGATCGTACAGCGCATCCAACATGCCCGGCTCCAGGTCATCATCGGCCGCCACGCGCGGGCCAAAGAAATCCTGGTTGCGGTAGGCGCCGGCAGGAATAATGCCAAGGCGCGCCATGTCGAGCACCTGGTCAAAGAGCGGTACCGCTCCCGACGTAAGCTCAATCTGCACACCCGAGCCCTCGGCCATCTCGCACGCATGCCCGATCAGGCCAAAGCCCGTAATGTCGGTGCAGCCGTGAAGCTCGAGTCCCTCGGCCAGGCGAATCGGGGCCTCGTTGAGGGTGCGCATCGAGTCAAACATGGCTGCGGCCTCGTCCTGCCCGATGAGCTCGCCCTTAATGGCCGTGGTGATAATGCCCGAGCCGATTGCCTTGGTCAGCAGTAGAACATCGCCCACGCGCGCGCCGCTGTTGGCGAGCATACGGTCAAGCGCGACAAAGCCGCTCACGGACAGGCCATACTTGGGCTCGTCGTCGTTGATGGTGTGGCCGCCCGCGATGGTGCAGCCGGCCTCGACGCACGTGTCGGCGCCACCCGCCAAAATCTGCCCAGCGACCTCAACGCCCAGGCAACTGGGTATGCACAGCAAGTTCATGGCATGGCTCGGTCGTCCACCCATGGCGTATATGTCCGACAGCGAGTTTGCCGCCGCGATCTGGCCAAACAGGAACGGGTCGTCGACCATCGGTGGGAAGAAGTCGATGGACTGCACGAGGCCCAGGTTCTCCCCTACGCGGAAGACGCTCGCATCGTCAGAGGTATCGAACCCCACGAGCAAGTTGTCGTTATGCACATTGGGTAAATCGCCCAGGACCTGGGCGAGGGCTCCGGGGGCCAACTTAGCGGCTCAACCGCTCGCGGCCGTCATAGACGTGAGCTTAATCTGATCGTCAGCCATACGAACCCCCTTCCAACAAATCAACGACTTTAAGTATACGCCCCAGGCACGCTTCCCAAGAGACCGCCGACGGCTCGAACGTCGAAGGCGGCTCCGCAAGCGCCTGCGCGATAGCATCTGCCAGTGCGCGCTCAAACAACGGAAGGTCGGCAGCCACGGGCGTGTCGACATCCGTCATACGCGGCGACGCCACCCACGTCACGGGAGCACCGGGAAGCATCGCCTCCATCCAGGGACGAACGCCGGGCAAATCGGTCGCCACAACTTTGCAGCCGCACGCGAGAGCCTCGATCGTCACGAGCGGCAGACCCTCGTAAAACGAAGGCAGCACAAAGACGTCGGAACTGCGGTAGGCACGCACGAGCCCATCGCTATCCAGGCGCCCCGCCAGCGCCACCGGCACATCCGAGGCCGCAGCCAAGCGCTCGATACGCGCGTACTCGGCGTCGTCCCCGCGGCCGCCCACAAGTACCAAACCAGATGAGCGAACGCCATCGTCAATCGGCAATGACACGGCTCGGACCAGCGACTCGACGCCCTTTTTAAAGCAAATCTTGCCCACGTACACAAGCGATCCCGGCTGCCTCGCCACGCTTGCGTCGCGGCAGAAGACGCGATGGTCGTAGCCCGTCCCAATCACGTGGATGCGATCGGCATCGACGCCGTACACCAGGCCAATCTGCTCAGCCTGCTCAACATGGAGCGCAAAGACGGCGTCGAGCCGACGAACCGCACGTACGATGCGATCGCGCTCGAGCGCATGTGAACGCAGCTGGCGCAGGTCGGTCGAATGGCACACGGCAACAACCGGCACGCCTCGAACGCACTCGCGCGCCAATGCGGTCACCAGATACAGGTGATGGCAGAGCACCAGATTGGGCCGAAATTCAGCCACCACCCGATCGATTGCAGCAGCAAATGCCCGCTCAAATGCCTTGAGCATCGAAGGCGTCAGGTCACGATAGCGGGTGGACGGATAGGGCATGGCATCGGACATACCGCAGATATGAAAAGGCAGCTCAGGGGTGTCGAAGTCGACGGTATAGACGGGTACGCCCGCCGGGATGTCGCCCTGCGTGTCGCCCGGGGCGGCGCCGCAGAGGACGGCGGGCTCGCACCCGGCTGCCAGCTGGGAGCGCACGAGCGCCGAAAGATACGTGCCGCTGCCCGTGCTATCGGGCTTTTGGGCCGAGATGTTGAGGATGCGCATCGACAGGGCCCCTTAAACCAGTGCCCGCGCGCGAACGGCAGCACCGATGGCGCCGGCAAAGCGCGCCTGGGGCGAGGTGGTCACCGGCGACCCCAATAGCTCGCCCAGCCGCTCCACCACGAAGGCGTTCTCGCACAGGCCACCGGTCAGGTAGTACGGGGCGCCCGCCGCCTGCCCGGCCATAGTCGCCACGCGCGACACGACGCTCTCGATCACGCCACGCGCAATGTTCTCGCGCGGCTCACCGCGACCGATCAGGCTGATAACCTTGCTTTCGGCAAACACCGTGCACATGCTGCTAATCTTGGTGGGCTCGCCGGAACGCGCCAGGTCGGCCATCTGCTGCTGGGAAATGCCTAGGCGGTCGGCCATGATCTCCAGAAAGCGCCCCGTGCCGGCAGCGCACTTGTCGTTCATGGCAAATTTGGCCACGCGGCCGCCTTTAAGCTGAATGACCTTGGTGTCCTGACCACCCACGTCAATCACCGTGCCGTGATCGCCAAACAGACGCACGGCACCGGTGCCGTGGCAGGTAATCTCGGTCACGACCTTGTGCGCATAGGGCACGGCGACACGGCCGTAACCGGTCGCGATCACGCGAACATCGTCGGCCGTCACGTCATAACCCGCCGCCGCCAGTGCCTCGCGCAACCGCTCGGAAGCATCGACCGAGGAGAACCCGGTTGGCTGCACGCACGTCCACGCCACCGAACCCTCCCCATCGACCACAGCGGCCTTAGCCGCCGTAGACCCGATATCGATCCCGATCCCTATCATGGCTCTCTCCCAATCCAAACATCAATGACAGCGGCGCGTTCAGGCGCCTTAGCTCTAGGTTTCTCAGGTGCCGGAGATTGCCCCGAAAGAGGAGCGCAGCGTACTTTGGGTACGCAAGCGACGGTTTGAGGGGCAAGATCCGGTGCCTGAGGAAGCTAGAGCGTCTCGATAAAGGCGGCGATGCGGGTCTCGATCTGACCCATGTCACCGTTGCTGTAGTCGGTCTCGATCTTCATATACGGAATACCCGCACCCTCGACGGCCTCCTGCATGCGCGCGCTCTCAACGTTGAAGGTATGGCAGGCCTGTAGCACGCTCTCTACCACGCCATCGACATGGTACTTCTCGCACATGGCCAGCGTGTTCTCCATGCGGCCTTCGTTAGGCGTCATGACCGAGCAGTTGATGTCCAGGTAGCGGTCGGCGATGGCGCGCAGGATGTCGGGAGCCTCCGGGTCGATCATCATGGCCGCCGTGCGCTCGCCCGAGCAGTCGTCCATGCACACGACCACGCCGCCGTTGGACTCGATGGTGCGACCGATCTTGTTGATCACGCCGCCCACCGGGCAGCCGGTGATCAGAATGCGCTTGGCATCCGCCGCAACCGGGCGCTCGCCCGTGTCGTAAGCCTCGCGCAGCTTGGCGACCTTTTGCTCCAGCTGCTGCGTATAGGCCTCGATATCAAAGCTAAACGTACCGGCAAACATAGTGCTCATCAGGTCGACGCCGCTCATGGCCGCCGGCTGGTTGGCCTGCAGCGCAAACATGTCGAGCTGGGCCGCACGCAAGCGGTTGCGACGACGGACGGCAGCGCACAGGTCATCGTCGGTAATCGTGATGCCGTAGAAGCCCTCGAGTTCCTCCTTGAGCAGACGGCACTCCTCGTACCAGCCCTCGCGCTCGTAGGCGCGGTCGCGGCCCTGCGGCAGGTGCAGAATGTGCGTGCGCTTGAGCTCGTTGAGTAGCTCGTACATCTTCTTCTTGCCGTCGCAGGTGGTCTCACCGATGATCATGTCGCTAAAGTACGTAAACGGGCACTTTTGCGAGTAGGCAAAACCGTAGGTCGACTTGATGAGCGGGCACAAGTTTGCCGGCAGCACCTTCTCGGCCTCGGGAATCACCTCGTCGGACGTGCCGCACAGCGCCACGCTCGCAGCCCCCGCGGCATCGATAATCTCGAGCGGCGTATAGCTGCACAAAAAGCCGACCAGGCGATTACCCGCCTGCTTATAATCCTTGACGCGAATAAACGCCGCCTTGCGCTGCTCGTTGAACTCCTCAAACGTGCGCGGCAACGGCTGCTCAATATTTTCCGACATATAACTCCTTAACAAGCCTTTTAACCAACCAAGGAAACGGCTTTCCCAGGTGCCCGAGGTTGCCGTGAAAGAGGAGCGCCGCGTACTTTGGTAGCAAGCGACGGTTTGAACGGCTAAATCGGGTGCTTGGGGAGGCCGCCGAGACGGATAGCCCTAAATGGTTTCCAAGAAAGCTTCGATGCGCGTCTGCAATTGCCCTGCATCCTCGCCGGCGTAGTCGGTCGTGATGTGCATAAACGGAATGCCCGCCTCCTCGGCGACCTTCTCCACGGCAAACGACTCCATCTCGTAGAGCGTGCAGAACTGCAGGGCCACGTCGACGATGCCGTCGGCATGCAGGTCCTTGGCCATCTGAACGATGTCCTTCATACGCTGGTCGTTGGGCGTAAAGACGGCGCAGTTGATCTTAAAGTAGCGCTCGGCAATGGCATCGAGCATCTCGTCGACCGTCTCGCCGGACTCGTCGACCAGGTCCTTGTAGTAGCGCGAGCCCGTGCAGGACTCCTCGCCTACCACAACGCCGCCGGCCTTCTCGATGAGGTTGAACAGTTTCCAGTTGGGCACGGCCATGGGCGTACCGGTGTACAGGATGCGCTTGGTGCCCTTGGGCGCCACGCCCTCGCCAGCCTCAACGCGCTGCTCGCACTCAGCCGCCATATCGTTAATGGCTCCGGTCAGACGCGGCATGTCATCCATAAAGGCGGCCTGAACGGTCAGCAGGCTGTCGAGACCACTGATGGGCGCCGGATCGGCAGCGCGGGTCGCAGCCAGACGCTGCAGGGCGCGACGCTTCTCGTTGACGGCGTGGATGGCAGCCTTCAGGCGCTCGGGCGTAATCTTGACGCCGCACTCGTCCTCGATCTTGGCCGCGAGCTTCTTGACCTCGGCCTTCCAGGTCACGAGCGTCGACTCGTCGTGTACGTTGGGAATATCCATGACGTACATGTTCTTTTGCGTGGCAAAAAACTCATAAGCCTTCTTCTTGCCATCGCAGGTGTTCTCGCCCACCACCAGGTCACTCGACTCGATGTAGGGGCAGACCTCGCCCAGCTTAAAGCCGGCAAAGCTCTTGATGAGCGGGCAGGTGTTGCGCGGCAGATGCTCCTCGACCTTGTCCGTTGCCCAGTCGGCACCCGAGCACAGACCAACGGGAATGCCATCGCAGGCAAGCACGATCTCCTCGGGCACGTACACACAGAACGAACCGACGATCTTGGTGGCCTCGCCGGCCTCCTTCTTGTCGAGCATCTCCTTAATACGGCCGCTGTGGATGTTGGTGGCGACAAAATCCAGGTAGGACGTGGACTTGGGGCGATTGTTCTGCGTCAGGAACATATCGCCGTACATCTGGCCCACGGCGCCCAGCAGCATGTCGTGGTCGGCAAGATTCATGCCGAGGCTCTCCCACATCGGATGGAAATCAAATTCTTCAGCCATGACGGTTCCCCTCTCGAACCAAAAATGAATAGCTACGGTATTGCTGCACGGTGGGTGGCGAAAACCCAGCCGTGCTCAAACCCGGGATTTTGGGGAACCTGCTTTGAAGTCGATTATTTAGTTGCGCGTCGTCTCTCCCGGAGCCGTGAACATACCTGCTCATATGCGGCTCCGAGCCATATACAGGGAGCGCGCGGCAACGCGACGCAAATATGTCATCTGCAGCACCGGCGCACCCTCCTTTACAAGTTAAGGTCAACTATATCAACGGTCGTCGGCCATGCGAACACCGTTGACATTCGTACGACAGCGTCGTGTGCCGTCGTTTAATAAATAATTATCTGTGTTGATAAGAGTTTGTCATTCCCCATTCGGCGAACGGCAAGACAAAACCGCCGAGGCTTATATCCCCGACGGCATTACCCGGCGCTATCGACAAACCAAATGGATCTTACTCGCATCGAAGTGCATGCGTAGCGTCTCGCCTGCTTGCGGCAGCTCGTCGACAGGCACGCCCACCTTGTTGACCTTCCACTGCAGACGTGTGGGCGCATCGACGCGCGGCACGTCCAGCAGCACCAGGCGCTCAAAACGCGAATCGCTCACGCGGGCCACATGCAGGTCATAGCTGTTGCGACCCCGCTCGGCACGGTTGTCCACATGGAAGTAGCTCGCACGAATACCCAGGTAGGCAACATCGTCGGGAACCTCGCGACCCACGTTAAAGGTCATGCCCCAATCGAGCGCCTCAACTTCCTCGGGCCCGATCTTTCGTGCGCGGCTTGTGTTCTTGCAGCCCGTCAGGCGCAGTGCCGCCAGCGTCTGCGGACGGCGGACCACGTCCTCGACGGAGCCGATCTCCTCAACATGCCCGTCGTGCATCACGCAGATACGCTGACACAGGCGGCATGCCTCGTCGATGTCGTGGCTCACGTAGAGCACGGTGCGGTTGCAGACATCGAACAGGTCGAGCATGTTCTGCTCGAGGGCGCTCTTAAGATAGGAATCGAGCGCGCTCATGGGCTCGTCGAACATAAAGATGCCCGGATGCGCCGCCACCATACGGGCAAGTGCCACGCGTTGCTGCTGCCCGCCCGAAAGGCGCACGGGGTAGCGGTCGGCAAAATCGGCCAGACCGAAAATGCCCAGATAGCGCTCGGCCAGCCTTTTGCGCGCCACGGCGTCTCCCGCATCCTTTACACCGGCGCATACATTATCGGCCACCGTCATGTTGGGAAACAGCTGATAGTTTTGGAACAGCAGAGCGCATTTTCGCTCCTGGGGCGACAGGTTGATGCCCGCCGCCGAGTCAAAAAAGGTCACGCCGTTAACGACAATCTTGCCCTCGTCGGGCGTCTCCACACCGGCAATGCAGCGCAGCGTACAGCTCTTGCCACAACCCGAGGCGCCCAGCAGCGCCACACGCTCCTCGCCGGCCTCGAGCTGCATGTCGAGGGTAAAGCCGGGATAGCGCTTTTTGATATCCAGAACGAGCGACATGGCCTATCGACCTCCCTGCAAAGCGGCATCATCGCGCATGAGCTCGGCCAACGCCTCGCGATCGATACGCAAGGCATCGCCGCCCGGCGGGTCGAGCGAATCGCCCTGTCCAACGAGATCTTTGGCCTGCTTGCGCTCCGCGCGGGACAGGCCACGCTCGCGATACTTTTGCGAATGCGCCGTGTACATGTTGATGAACAGGATGACCAGGAAGCTGAACGCTATTACGACGACGACCCAAAAGAGGGCCACCGACGTGTTGCCGCCCATCCACTCAAAGTAGATGGCGATGGGGATGGTCTGGGTAATGCCGGCGTAGTTGCCCGCAAAAAACAGGGTGCAGCCAAACTCACCCATGGCACGCGCGAAGGCGAGCACCGTGCCGGCGGCAATCGAGGGCCAGCCAAGCGGCATCATGAGCTTGGCAAAAATGCGACGTTCGGACCATCCCAGGGTTCGCGCGGCATCGAGCATCTGCGTGTCGAGGCTCTCGAAGGCTCCGAGCGCCGTGCGGTAGACCAGCGGAAACGACACAACGACGGCCGAAATGACCGCCGCGGGCCACGTAAAGACAATCGAGACGCCGTGCGCGATGAGCCACTGGCCCACCCCGGTCGAGCGGCCAAACAGCATGAGGAGCAGGAAGCCGCAGACCGTGGGCGGCAGCACCATAGGAATCGTAAAGACCGAATCGAGCAGGCCCTTGATGCGACTCGAAGTACCCATAGTCTTCCACGCGGCGAACAGGCCCAGCGCAAAGGAGATTAGCAGGGCAAGGCCGCTCGTTTTAATGGACACCCAAAACGGACGATAGTCGATGTCGCTCAAAAAGGAGGCCAGAGAGGTCAAGGGCCCCTGCTCATCCCGCAAAACGACAGACGATGCCTCTACCATTTGAGCGCTATCAAGCCAACGCGCGCCGCCCTTGGCATCACCCGAGGCTGATGCAATCACCACATAGCGGTCCCCATCCGCACCGCGTTTGTCAAAGCCATAGGTATACCCGCCGGCGTCAAACGTTGTTTCCGTCGTGACATACCAAGGAAGATCCACGTCCCCTAGCTGCGCACCTCCCATGCAGTTTGCGCTGTCGAGCTCACTGACGAGGGCCTTGAGACCCGATACGCACTCGTTGTCCTGCGGATCCAATCCATACTTCTCGACCGCCTTGGGCGATATCCACACCACAACGCGATCGGCAGCAGGCGCCACCACAAGGTCCACGTCCTCGTCAACGGGAAACCGGTAGCCCTCAGGCTGGCCCTCCATGGCACGAGCGGTCCCCCTGGCCAACCGCTCAAAACCCTCGATCCCATAGGAAAGCCCATGAGCGGTCGCAGCAACCTGGGCCTCGTCCTCAGCGTCCCCAGCAAACGCAAATCCAGGCACCCAGCAAAGCACGAAGGTCAAAGCACAGGCGACAAGCATGCGGAATCTATTAAGCACGAAAAGCTCCAAGCGAATACAAGGACGGAGTTAAACACAAAACGATGGAATTATCGCGCCAAGCCGCACTACGCGGAAAGCTCAAAGCCGTACTTGGCCCAAATCTTCTGGGCTTTCTTGTTGGTCAGGCAGAAGTCGATGAACGCCTTGGCCTCGTCGGCATGCTCAGAGCTATCAGCGACAGCACCGGGATACACGATGGACTTGTGCGAATCCTCGGGGCACACGAAGGCCTCCTCGATGCCGTCGTAGCGAAAGATATCGGAGCTGTAGACAAAACCAGCCACACAGTCGCCCGTAGAGACGTAAGACGCAGCAGTGCCGACCTTGTCGGCCAGGGCCACCTTGTCGGCGATCTCAGGCGCGTACTCGCCGTCATCACCCTCGGTGCCGGTGTAGAGGCCCACGGAAGCCAGCGCCTGGTTGGCGTACTTGCCGGCGGGGACGGTCTTGGCGTCGCCAATGGCGATCTTGCCGTCCAGGTTCGCGACGTTGGCGATGGCCTCGACCTTGGTGTCGGAGCCCTCGGCGCGAATGATCACAAGGTCGTTGACGAACATGTCCTCACGCGTGTCGGTGTCGACGAGCTCGGCGGTCTCAGCGTCATCCATGGTGCCCTTGGAGGCCGTGATGAGCACGTCGACAGCTGCACCGGCGCGCATCTGCTCGACAAGGTCGCCAGACGCCTTAAACTGCGTGTCGGCAAACGTGGTGCCGGTCTGGTCGGTGTAGAGCTCCTGAACCTCGGGCAGAGCCTTCTCGAGCGAGTTGGCGGCAAAGACCTGCAGCTCGACAGCTTTCTTGGAAGATGCCTTAGCAGAACCGGCATCGGATCCGGTCGGCTCTGACGTCTTGCTGCCCGAGCAGCCGGCAAGGCCAAGGCCAGCAGCGACGGCAGCAGAAAGCGAGACGAATCCGCGGCGAGAAACCATATCGAACATGTTCAACCCTTTCGAACGCTATACCCGGGCACCCCGCCGCAGGCTTTATTCTGTTACTAGATTATACTTCTGCGCGAATAATGTTTGTAATAATTAGTTCTCGTCTAATAAGTTTCTTTTACCGATAACCCCGAGATGGCTGCACTGTCGCTGCATAAAAAGGCGGAGCAGCCCGCAAGGTCGCTCCGCCGCAGGTAGCGCGCTTATTTGGCGTGCCCGCCGCCCGCCGTCATTTGGGCCGCATGCTCCAGCTGGTCGCTCACGGCCTCCCAGCTTTCGCGAGCCGCTTTCGTAGATCCCGGAAAGTTGATGACAAGCGTATACCTACGCTGCATGCACACGGCGCGCGAGAGCATAGCGCGTCGCGTCTTGGTCATGGAGTACGCACGGATTGCCTCGGCAATACCCGGCACATCGCGGTCGCAGACGGCACGCGTCGCCTCGGGCGTCACATCGCGCATCGAAAGCCCCGTGCCGCCGCAGGTGAGCACGACATTGGCGTGGCACTCATCGGCGGCTTCCACAATGGCATCACCGATCTCGCTGGCGTCGTCGCGCACGACCACGTGTGAGGCGACCGTCCAGCCCTGCGCCTCGATAAGTTCCTCGAGTGCGGCTCCAGCCTCGTCCTGGGCAAGATCGCGTGTATCCGAGCACGTCACGATCGAAATCTTCAACTCCATAGCAGTCCTCCTATAGCACCGTTCCCTCGGGCAGGTCGACACGCACGACATCCACGACGTCGCCTGCCTTGAGCTCGCACGGTCCTTCGTCAATACGCAGCAGGCAGTTGGCCCGCTGCATCGTGCCGAGCAGCGCCGAATTCTGCGTCTTGGCCTCGGTCACCAACAGCTCACCGGTCTCGGGGTCGCGCAAAACCGTGGCGCGATCGAAGAAGCGGCGGGGCTGTCGCTTTTTCACGCCGTGCGCGAGCGTCGCCTGCTGCACGGGACGCGCACCCTCGGCAAAGCCGCGCATCTTGCGGATCGCCGGACGGGCGAGCATCTCAAAGCCCACATACGCCGCGGCCGGATTGCCTGAAAGCCCAAGGTAGGGCTTACCTCCGAGCAAGCCAAACGTGATGGCCTTACCCGGACGCATCGAGATGCGGTCAAACAGTACCTCGCCCTCGCGCTTAACCAACGCCGTCACGTAGTCGTAATCGCCCGCCGAGGCGCCACCGCTCGTAATGACAAAATCGCACTCCTGCACGGCACGATGCACCAGCTCGGCAATCGCCTGCTCATCATCGGGCGCAATGCCGTAGAACACGGGCTCGGCGCCGGCATCGAGTGCCTCGGCCATCAGCGCCGAGGAGTTGGAATCGCGAATCTGCCCGCGCGCCGGCACGTTGCTCGGTGCGACCAGTTCCGTGCCCAGCGAGATGATGCCCACACGAGGGGCAGCGTGCACCTTCACGCTCGCGTATCCGGCGCTTGCCAGCAGACCCGCGCCAGCCGGAGCCACGACTTCGCCGGCGTGCATCACGACATCGCCGGCATGGGCCTCCTCGGCGGCAGAGCGAACGTTCTCCCCTACCTTGGCAGGCACCGAGAAGCTCACGCGCGAGCCCTCGTTGCCGTCACCGTCGAGCACCTCGACGATCTCGTATTTCACCACGGCATCGGCACCCTCGGGCACCGGCGCGCCCGTCATGATGCGGACCGTCTCGCCCGCGCCGATTGTGCCCTCAAACACATGGCCCGCGGCCTCATGTCCGATAACGTCGAGCGTCACCGGCGCCTCGCCAGATGCCTGCGCCAAGTCCGCCGAACGCACGGCATATCCGTCCATAGCGCTGTTGGCAAACGGCGAGATGTCGATATCGGCCACCGCGTCCTCGGCCAAGGGAAAACCAGCCGCCTGCCACACGGGAATCTCGATGAGATCGGTCGGAGCAACGTGCGACAGAACAATCGCCTGCGCGTCCTCCAGCGGAATGAGTTTCTCTGCCATATGCACCTCTTAATGCCACGGCGCACATCACGGGCGCCGATTCTTTATGTTTATCTCAGTATAATCCCCCGCCGCACGACGGCGGCACGGCCCATGCCCACGAATACACCTGTCGGTAACGGACGGCGAAACAGAACCGAAACCAACCTGCCGGTTTGTCTCGTTTGCCACGTTCTATAATGCTCGTGTTGCAACCCAAAAGAGGAACGTATGGCTTTTACCGACAAACCCGAAAGCGCAAACGAGGCGCAGGATCATTCCCAGCCGCTCGACGACGGCGGCTTTTTCTCCCTTAACGACGTCATCATGGCAGGCAGGCAACAGCTCACCCGCTCCGAGCATCTCTTGGCTGCCGACACGCGCCGCAACGCCCGCAACCTACTCGCGAGCTCCAAGTTGCTCGTGCTCGTCGTCATCGTCTCGCTCGCCATGGGCGTTGCCGCTTGGGCGTTTTTGGCCTCGCTGAATATCGCGACCGACTATCGCGAGCACCATGCATGGATTTACGCACTGCTTCCCGTTGTGGGCATGGCAACCGCGTGGGTCTACAAGAACCACGGTCTCGCCGCCAAGCGCGGTAACAACCTGGTCATCGACTCCGCTCTGGGCACGCGCCTTATCCATATGCGCATGGCCGTCCTCACGTTTGTGTGCTCCACGCTCACGCACCTAACGGGCGGATCGGCCGGTCGCGAGGGAGCCGCGGTGCAGATTGGCGGCACCATCGCCAGCAACATCTCGAGCCTCGCCCACCTCAAAAAGCATGACCATCACGACCTCATGCTCGCCGGCATCTCGTCGGCCTTTGGTGCCGTATTCGGCTCGCCCCTTGCCGGAGCTTTCTTTGGCATGGAGATGTGCTTTATCGGCAAGATCGACTACACCGCGGGCATTTACTGCCTGGTCGCCTCGTTTACCGGCTACTTTACATCAATCGCCCTGGGTACCGAGTACGAGGCGAATGTTATCGCCAGCGTTCCCAACATGACGCCCAAAACGGTTGTCATCGTTGTTATCAGCGCCATCATCTTCGGTCTGACGGCACGCCTCTTTGCCTGGTCGGTTCGAACCGTCAAGAGCCTGTACGGTCGCTTTATCACCAATTACCTCGTTCGCGCACTCATAGGCGCACTCGTGGTGCTCGCGGCCTACGCGATGCTCGACGCCTGGAAGTATGCCGGCCTTGCCACCTGGCTCTCAGGTGCCGGGTTCGCTGGCAACACAACCCTTGCCGACGCAGCCATCAAGCTCGTGGTGACGGCGCTTACCCTGGGTGCCGGCTTCCAAGGCGGCGAGGTCACGCCCCTGTTTGGTATCGGTGCGGCGCTCGGCGGCTGGATCGGTTGCCTCGTCGGGATCGACCCCAGCTTTCTGGCGGCGCTGGGCATGCTCGGCGTGTTCTGCGCCGGCCTCAACGTACCCATCACCACCTGCATGATGGCCATCGACCTGTTCCACGGCACGGCCGCCGGGTTCTTTGTCATCGTGGCCTTTATCAGCTACCTAACCGGCGGACACCGCGGCGTGTACCCCGCCCAGCGCATCATCTCACCCAAGCGCCGTTCGCTTATTGTGGATGAGGGCGGTACGGTAGCGGATGCTATCGAGCGCCACAACGACCTGATAGAGTAGATGTAATAATCGCCGTGCAGCCACAATCGGGGGCAATTCGACCTGATCGCGACCGCACTGTCATGTCACACGCCGGGAGTCGCCCCATGCACGCAACTGATTTTGGTCGCACGCTCATCATCGCCAACCCAGCCGCCCAGTCGGGTGCAGCGCGCGAAGTTGCCAAGCGCCTGCAACGCTTTTTGGACATGACTGCACGCACATCCCAGTTTGACCTGGTGTTGACCGAGCGTATGGGACACGCCAAGGAGCTGGCCGCCCAGGCAACGGGCTATCGCACCGTTATCGCCCTTGGCGGCGACGGCGTGATCCACGAGGTCGTCAATGGACTCATGACGCAAAAGGAGGACGCCCGCCCCGCTCTTGCCATCCTACCCGTGGGTTCCGGCAACGATTTTGCCCAAACGCTCGGCATCGACGATTTCTCCGGCAAGGATTTTGGTGCGCTGCTCACCTGCGAGCTGCAGCACCAGGATATCGGACGCATTCGCTCATGGAACCCTGCGAACGGCAGCGGCGAGGCTACCGTTGAGTACTACGACCAGACGCTTTCGGTCGGCATCGATGCCGCCATCGGCCTTGGCACCACCGAGCTGCGCAAAAAGACCGGCTTGACAGGCGCGCCGCTCTACACCCTCTCGGGACTTGAGCAGTTTGGTCTGCGCTATCGCAACTACCCCATGACAGTCAGCTTTGACGGCGCACCCGCCGAGCGCGTGAGGGCGATCATCATGGCAATTCAGCTGGGCCCCACCTATGGCTCGGGCTATCGCATCTGTCCAGACGCCGACCCCTGTGACGGTATATTCGACGTCTGCTACGCCTGCGGCCCCGTTCCGCGCGCGGTCGCGCTTCCCATGTTCCTTTCGGCCAAAGACGGCCACCACACCAAGCTGCCACCGGTTCGCATACGACGTTGTCGCCATGCCGAGCTGACCTTTGAGGAGCCCGACTACCCCATCCAGGCCGACGGCGAGCCCGTTGTCGCCTCGCGCATCGAGGTCAACATCCTCGCCGGCGCCCTCCATGTCTGGCGTCCCACCCGCTAGCCACCCCTATTTCACCGCAACTTATGAGGAGGCTATTCGTCGCTGCCCGGCTTACGACGGTTAGCCTTTTTAATGGCGTTGAAGTGCTTGTCATTGAGCCTGTGCTGGCGCGAGCGCTGAGGCACCTTGGTCTTTACGCGTCGGCGCGGTGGACGCCCGCGACGCTCAAGCTCAGCACGCAGCTTACGCAGGCAGCTACTACGGTTTTGGAACTGGCTGCGACTCTCACGCGCCGTCACGGTAATCCCCGAAGGGATATGTTTCATTCGCACCGCCGAGTCCGTCGTGTTCACGCCCTGTCCGCCCGGACCCGTCGCGCGAAACACCTGCACCTCGCAATCGCGCGCCAACTTCTCGACCGACATCTCGGCATAGCGCGCATACTCGCGCCATCCCATCTTGTTCTCATCCATATCGACACCTCCCCTCATACAAAAAATGTGACAAAGGGAAAGCCCCTTTGTCACATCGCATACCAATCGCTTGTGTTGAGCGCTTAGGCGAAGGTGATCTCGCCGGTCTCGCAGTCCATATCGGCGATACGAGCCAGGCTCTCAACGCGGAAGCCGCGCTCGCGGAGCTTATCGCCGCCGCCCTGGAAACCCTTCTCCACCGCAATACCAATACCGGACACCTCGGCACCCGCAGCCTCGCAGATCTTGATAAGACCCTCGAGCGCGCAGCCGTTGGCCAAGAAGTCGTCGATAATCAGGACCTTGTCGCCCTCGGACAGGAAGCGCTTGCCAACGATGACCGGGTACTCCTTCTGCTTGGTAAAGGAGTAGATGGTCGTGGCATACTGCTCGCCGTCGAGGTTGATGGACTGCGCCTTCTTGGCAAAGACCACCGGCACGCCGCCAAAATGCTGGGCTGCGATGCAAGCCATGCCAATGCCCGAAGCTTCGATCGTCAGGATCTTGTTGATCTCGACGCCCTCGAACAGACGGGCCCACTCGGCGCCCATGTGGTCGAACAGCTCAACGTCGCATTGGTGGTTGAGGAAGGCATCAACCTTAAGGACGTTACCGGCCTTTACGATGCCGTCATGGCGAATACGATCCTCAAGCTCCTGCATGGCGCAACCCCTTCTCGCGGCAAGATACCGCGCGATTAATAAACGTTGTTCGATAGTCTACCACGGACCGACCCCCGCCCGCCCCACAAGCCACATCGCACCACAAAGCCGCAAGACCAGTAGATAGGCCCGACTCATGGCAAGCCTGCCCCCACAAGCTAATGGCGGGCGCGTATCCTCACCAAACGCACCATGGCGAGCGCAAAGCCCACTGCCGCCACAGCCATGAGCACGTAGAACACCGAACGGAAACCAAACAGGAACACATCCGGACGGCCTGCAACAAAACTGGTCACGGCCTCGCCTATCGCCACGCTCATCTGCCCATATAGGATATTCGACGCCACCGTAATGCCGAGTGCCATGCCGGCGTAGCGCGCCAAACTGCCCAAGCTGCCCGCAAAACCGAGCGCCTCGCGCGGAGCCGAGCCCATGTACAGCGAGTTGTTGGGGCTCTGGAAAATCGACGTACCGCACGACATAAATGCGACGCAGCACACGATCACAGGGATAGAAGAGTGCTCGTCGAGCGTGCTTACCGCAAAGAGACCGCACACGTACACGCCCAGGCCAACCGCCGTGGGGCCCTCGCAGCCAACACGGTCCGAAACCGTACCCGAAAGCGGGCCGATAAAGGCATTCACCATCGGCAGCGCCAAAAAGAGTAATCCAGAGATATCAGAACCAAAGCCGTGGGCGTCCTGAAAATAGAACGGCAGAATAAACTCGGATGCGCCAATACCAACGAACACGATGAGCATGCAGGCAAGGTTGATGGTGAAGGCCGAATTTGCAAAGCAGCGACGAGCGGCCTCGGCAAGGGGCATGGGGCGTTCGCCGGCCTCTGGCCTAACATGCGGCAGCGTATAGAGCCCCACGATAAACGAGATTACGCCAATGGGCAGGTTGATGAGAAAGATGCTCTCCCAGGGAAAGCTTGCCACCAGCATGCCGCCGAGCACGGGGCCACACATCATGCCGAGGGCCACGAAGGTCGCGAGAATGCCCATGGCACGGCCTCGTTCGCGCGCCGGAAAAGACTCGGTGATGATACCCATGTTGTTAGCCATGGCCGCCGCGCAACCGACGCCCTGAACAATGCGCGCCAGGATAAGAACCTCGAGCGAAGCCGAAAGGCCGCACAGCAGCGAACCGACCGAAAAGACGATGACGCCCAGCTGGAACACATTCACCTTGCCACGCACGTCACCCAGACGGCCAAACGGCAACATAGCTACGCATGTCGCAAGCAAATACACCGAACTCACCAGCTGAATGCGATCGAGGCCCACGCCCAGCTCCTTTTGCATCACGGGCAGCGCCACGGTCACGACGGTCGAATCCAGACACACCATAAACGTCATGATGAGCACGGTAAACAGAATCGCCCATTTGTTCTTGCCATGGGTGTCGCCCTCTAGGGCAATGTGCTCGCGGCGCAGCTGCTCTGCAGTTTTCTCCATATCCATCCTTTCGAGTGGCCCAACGCAAAAAAACGGGGCCCCAATCGCCTGCAAACAGCCGCGATTGGGGTCCCGCCTACGGAATCGGAACGAAAGGTCACCGAAGCTTACTGCCAGCATCGGCGCCTTGTACGGAGCTAGCCTAGCACTGCTCGAGCGCCTGCTCAAGGTCGGCAATCAGATCGGCCGTGTCCTCGAGACCGCACGACAGACGCACCATGTCGGCGGAGATGCCACAGGCGATGAGCTCCTCATCGTTCATCTGGCGATGGGTAGCGTTTGCCGGATGCAAGCAGCAAGTACGCGCATCGGCCACGTGCGTAGCGATCTGGGCGAGCTTAAGGCTCTTCATAAAGGTCTCGGCCGCCGCGCGACCACCGTTAAAGCCAAAGCTCACGACGCCGCAGGTACCGTTAGGCATGTACTTCTGAGCCAGGTCAAAGTACTTGTCGCCCTCCAGGCCCGGATAGCTCACGAAGCGCACCTTGGGGTGGCTCTGCAGGAACTTGGCGACCGCCAGGCCGTTCTCGCAATGACGCGGCATGCGCACGTGCAGGCTCTCGAGTGAGCTGTTCAGGAAGAATGCCGCCTGCGGGTTCTGCATGGGGCCGAGGTCGCGCATGAGCTGCGCGGTGGCCTTAGTAATAAAGGCGCCCTCACGACCGAACTTCTCGGCATACGTCACGCCGTGGTAGCTCTCGTCGGGCGTGGTGAGACCCGGGAACTTGTCCGCATGGGCCATCCAGTCAAACTGGCCGTGATCGACGATCACGCCACCCAGGTAAGCCGCATGGCCATCCATGTACTTAGTGGTGGAGTGCGTAACGATGTCAGCGCCCCACTCAAAGGGACGGCACATCACGGGCGTCGGGAAGGTGTTGTCGACCATCAGCGGTACGCCGTGGTCATGCGCGGCCTTGGCAAAGCGCTCAATATCGAGCACGGCGAGGGCGGGATTGGCGATGGTCTCGCCAAAGACGAGCTTGGTGTTGGGCTGGAAGGCTGCCTCGAGCTCCTCATCGGTGCAGTCGGGGGCAACGAAGGTGCAGGTCAGCCCCATGCGGCCCATGGTATGGGCAAGCAGGTTGTAGGTACCGCCGTAGATGGCAGAGCTTGCGACCACGTGATCGCCGGCGCCGGCAACGTTAAAGATCGCAAGGAAGTTCGCAGCCATGCCCGAGCTCGTGAGCATCGCTGCGGTGCCGCCCTCCATCTCGCAGATCTTGGCGGCAACCAAATCGCACGTGGGGTTCTGCAGACGGCTGTAGAAATAGCCCGACTCCTCCAGGTCAAACAGCTTGCCCATGTGCTCGGACGTGTCGTACTTCCACGTGGTGGACTGGTAGATGGGCACCTGGCGCGGCTCCGCATCTCCCGGGTGATACCCGCCCTGAACACACGTCGTACCGATGGTCTGCTCGCTCATATCCAACTCCCTTACTTGGGTTTTGTTTTTATTCGGTTCACGATACCGCTACCCTGCACCCCTCTCAACCCATCCCCAAGGTAGGTTATGGGACAAATTGATCCGTGGCATTTATCTCAAGCCTTGGGCATTTGCTCGATAGATAAAAATGAGGCATCCATGAAGCTCTCGATGATTACACGCACCGTCACGGGTACCATAGGCGGGTACACCGTGACCAAGGAGACAACGATGAAGCAAATCGATACGACCCAGCTCGACATCACCGCCTGTCAGGCTCAGGCTGCCGAATACCACGCCCGTGGCTTTAACTGCGCCCAGGCCGTCGCCTGTACGCTCGCGCCTGCCGTCGGACTCGACCCCCAGATCGCCTTTACCCTCACCGAGGGCTTTGGTGCCGGCATGGGCGGCATGACCGAAACCTGCGGCGCCATCTCGGGCGCCGTGGCCATCATGGGCTTCGTGATGAGCGACGGCATGGAAAACCCCAAGACCAAGGGCCAGACCTACAAACTGTCGCGCGAAATCGCCAAGCGTTTTGGCGAGAAGAACACGACGACCGTCTGCGGCACGCTCAAGGGCATCGGATCGGATAAGGGTCCGCTCCGCAGCTGCCCCGGTTGCATCGACGATGCCATCGAGATCGCCTGTGATGTGCTAAAGCAGCTCGCCGAGTAAACGGCAGCAACAGAAAACGACGGCCGGCGCGCTTGGGATTCATCCAAAAGCACGCCGGCCGTCGCCGTTAGAACTCGGCAAATTCGGGAGCGCCGACCTCGATCTCCTCGCGCCCCGCCATAAGCTCACGCATCTTAGCGCAAAACAGCTCCTGCTCCCCCGCTTTAAACACCAAATGAAGTGTCACGGCATCCGCGTAATCGGTATCCGAAACCTTGGCGCCCGAATCCTGCGCCAAACGAAGCACCTGCTCATACTGCGGATAGGCCACATGCACGTCAACCGGCACGACACTCGTCATCTCGACGATCTGCCCGGCCTCCTGAGCCGCGGCCACCGCCGCCTGCGTTGCCGCAGTATAGGCGCGCACCAAGCCACCAGGCCCCAACAGCGTGCCACCAAAATAGCGCGTCACTACGCAGCAAACATTTTTGAGCTCCGCGCCGCGCAGCACCTCGAGCGTCGGCATACCGCTCGTGCGGCTCGGCTCACCATCATCGCTCTGGCGCTCGCGTCCATCGAGCAAAATCCACGCGGGAACATTGTGTCGAGCGTCGTAATGACGCTTGCGAACCATCTCGATAAAGGCATTCGCCTCATCCTCGGACTCAATATGGACCAGCTGGGCAATAAACCGGCTCTTGCGGTCCACAAACTCGCCCGAAGCCTCAATATTCGATTGAAGAGTAAAATAGCTGTCCAACAAAGCCCCTCAAACACAAGCAAAGCAACAAACAGCCTCAATAATACGGCAAACACCATATGAATTGTCAGGGTAACAAAAATGCCAAGTGGGCCTGTAAGCCGGGTTCTGTCGTGAACGGTCATTTATCTTGTCTGCACGTTACCGTGCAGCTCCACGCACGCTACCCGAACGCGGACCGGGCCGGCCCATAGCGTTCCTATTCGCGCTTGCTCCGGATGGGGCTTGCCAAGCCGCCGTGTTGCCACGACGCTGGTGGTCTCT
>CABQMF010000029.1 GCA_902465265.1 uncultured Collinsella sp.
ATTTCGAGGTCAAAAACCGTGCAATATCAGGTTAAATAGCAAAAAGCAGCACAACATGCCCTAGAAACATGCGTCTATGTCGTGCTAAAACCCAACGACCTCAAAATGACTCTGTTGGGGCATTTCACCCCATACGAACAGAGACGATTGTTATCGTCGTCGGGAAATTGCGCGCTGGCGTCGGATGGCATTGTCTGCAGTAGTGATGATCTGTACGAACTGCATCTGCCTCTCCTTTCACCTATCGCCGGGCGCAATTCAAATATCGCAAACGGTACCTTTTCTTCGGTAAGCGGCTCTTTTGCCGTCTCCGTTTTCGATGTTCGCTATATTACGCTAAAGTGTCTGCAGTACAAGCGACAAATTCAAATTTCTGAAAAGTTTTTTCATTACTTTGTGAAGCGTGGTGCAAATACGCACCAATCCTGCGAAAATACGACCGACTACGAGTTGATGGTTATAACGTCTGAAACAATCTCGAAACGAAAGGCGCTTTTTTATGCAAACTTACGAATCGGACGCCAACATCGGCAACATTAAGATTCTCGCCGTCGATATGGACAAGACGCTGCTGACCGACGAGCGTGTGCTGCCCCAGGGTCTTGATGAGCGCCTGGACAAGCTCGCCGACGCCGGCATCGTATTCTGCCCCGCCAGCGGACGTCCCGCCCCCAAGCTCGAGGAGATGTTCGAGGGCATCAAGAACCGCCTCGCCTTTTGTCCCGACAACGGAGCGTGCGTGATCTATCGCGGCAGCTATATCTATAAGAGCAATATTGACGTGGAGCTGTATCAGCAGGTCCTGAGCCGCGCCTCGGAGGATCCGCGCGCTGTCCCCGTCCTGTGCTGCTTCGACGAGTTTTACGTGCTTGCCCGCGACCATCAGTACCACGACGAGATCAGCGTCTACTACAACACAATCAACTACGTCGACAGCTTTGAGGGCCTTGATATCGAGTCCAACAAGATCTCGATCTTCTTCCCTGCCTATGATGCCGAGCCCGCATTCCGCGAGACCTATAGCCCCGAGTTCTCGGACAAGCTCTACGTCACCAACGCCGGGCGCGAGTGGATCGACTTTATGAACCTGGGTGTCGACAAGGGCGCCGGCGTCGCGCATCTGTGCGAGCATCTGGGCATCGATATTGCCGACGCCGCCGCCGTGGGCGATACGTACAACGATATCCCCATGCTCGAGCGCGTCGGTCACAGCTTTATCGTGGACAATGCCGAGGAGCACATGAACGCGCACGCCAAGTGGCGCATTCCGAGCAACAACGACGGGGGCGTACTGACGCTCATCGACGCCATCTTGGCGGCTCGTTAACGTTGCTCGTCGGACCTGGCCGGGTGGCATGGGTTAACTTTTCGCTCGGTCAGGTCCTGCGCAAGACGAAAGCCACATTAAGTGGCTTTCTTTGCGTGCGGAATCTACGAAAAGTTAACCCATGCCACCCGGCCAGGTCCTGCAGTGACTTGCTTGCCGCCTAGATGGCGTCTTGGCGTCTAGATACTTTGGCTGATTTTTTGGAATGAAGGGGGCTCCTTGTTCGCAAGGAGCCCCCTTCTGCTTTGGGTTACTTTGGGGTTGTTGGTATGTCTTTATTTGGCGTCGGCCCAGGTTATGCCGGTGCTGGCTTCGGCGATCAACGGTACGCGGAGGTCTACTACGTGCTCCATGACGTCGCGGACCATGGCGGTTAGGCGCTCGACTTCGTCGACGGGGCACTCAAAGTCCAGTTCGTCGTGTACCTGCAGAATCATGTGGGCGGCAAAGCCCTCTTCTTCCAGGCGGCGGCTTACGCGGGCCATGGCGATCTTGATGATGTCGGCCGCGGTGCCCTGCATGGGGTGGTTCATGGCCGTGCGCTCGCCAAAGCCGCGGAGTTGCGGATTTTTAGCCTTGAGCTCCGGAATATGGCGCCTGCGGCCATACATGGTCTCGGCGTAGCCCGTCTGCTTGGCGCGCGCCACCACATTGTCGAGGAACGTTCGCACGCCCGGGTAGGCCTCGTAGTAGCGATCGATCATATCGCGCGCCTCGGCCATCGAGATATGAAGCGACTGCGACAGGCCGTAGGCCTGCTGACCGTACACAATGCCAAAGTTCACGGCCTTGGCGCGGCTGCGCAAGTCGGGCGTTACCTCGGACACCGGCACGCCAAATACGCGCGCGGCCGTCTCGGCGTGGAAGTCTTCGCCCTCGTTAAAGGCACGTACCAGATGCTCGTCACCCGAGAGGTGCGCCAGCAGGCGCAGCTCGATCTGCGAGTAGTCCACCGCCAAAAAGACGCTTCCCTCGCCTGCCGAAAACGCCGTCTTGACGGTGCGGCCCAGCTCAGAGCGCGTCGGGATGTTCTGCAAGTTCGGGTCGCTCGAGGACAGACGCCCCGTCGCGGTGATGGTCTGGTTGTACGTGGTGTGCACACGACCATCGCCACGACGCAGCGGACCTAGCGTGTCCAGATAGGTCGACTTAATCTTGGACTTCTCACGCCAGTCCAAGATCAGACGCACGATTTCGTGGTCACGGGCAAGATCACTCAACACCTTGGCGTTGGTCGAATAATAGCCGCGCTTGGTCTTCTTGAGGCCCTTGGTCGGAAGCCCCATCACATCAAAGAGTACGTGCGACAGCTGCATGGGGCTGCCAATATTAAAGGTCTCGTCACCGGCAAGGTCGCGAATGCTTCGCTCGACCTCGGTGATCTGGGTCGCCAGGCCCTCGGACAGGCTGTGCAGGCGATCGGGATCCACGAGCATGCCCGCGCGCTCCATCTTGGCAAGCACCGGCACAAGCGGCATCTCGATGCCATCAAACACGTTGACGGCGTTCTCGCGGGTCATGCGGTCGCGCAGCGGTGCGACCAGCGCCAGCGTCAAGGCCGCCGTACGGGCGGCGGGTGCAGGAGCGTCCTCGCCGGCACCCTCTGCACCGCGCGCCGCAGGCAGCGACATCTGCAGATAGGTATCGGCCAGATACGCCTCATCGAACTCGGAGCGGTCGGAATCCAGCAGGTAGGCGGCAACCACGGTATCGAAGATGCGCGTGGAATCGGCAGACAGCGGGTCCATGAGCTCGGGCTCAGAGGAATCGATAGGAGAAAGCTCGTGCAGCAGCGCCTTCATGTCCGGACTCGCCACGCGGCCCTCCATAAACAGGCGCGCGAGCACGCCGGCAATCACGCCGTGGGCGAAGTTGAAGCCCTCAACCTCAGCCGCCGCGCCGCTGTCGCCTTCCTCGAGCGCGAACAGGCCCTTGGACGTCGCCAACCACAGCGTGCGCGTCAGTCCAAAGAGCGCGCCCTCTTCCTTGTCGTCGTCCACCACGGCGGCGACCCACTCGCCGGCATCAATCGCGCGGGAGACCTCAGCCGCAACGGCACCAAGCGCGTCGGCATCGCCGGCGGCTGCGCGAACCATCGCAGGCATCTCAAACACACTGGAGGCAGCAGCAGCCCCGCCCTCGCCGCCGATCAGCGCCAAGAAACGGTTCTGCATGGCGGTGATACCAAGCGTACCCAGCGCCGCGGAAACCTCATCGGCAGAATACGCCGGGAAGGACGTCGCCTCAAAATCGAGCTCAACGGGCGCATCGGTGCGGATGGTCGCGACCTTGCGGCTCAGCAGGGCATCGTCGATGTGCGCACGCAGATTTTCGCCCATCTTGCCCTTGACCTCGTCGGCATGCGCGATGACCTCGTCCAGGCTACCGTACTGCGCAATGAGCGCGCTCGCCTTTTTGGGGCCGATGCCCGGCACGCCGGGGATGTTATCGGACGTGTCGCCCTTCAGACCATAAAAGTCGGGCACGAGCGCCGGCGTGATGCCGTGATACAGATCGTCCACGCTCTCGGGCGTCATGATCGCCACGTCGGACAGGCCCTTGCGGGTCGAAACCACGTTGACGTGCTCGGTCACGAGCTGATACATGTCGCGGTCACCGGTCACTAGCAGCATGTCACAGCCGGCCTGCTCGCCCAGGCGCGCCATAGTGCCCAGGATGTCATCGCCTTCCCAGCCCTCGGACTGCAAAATCGGCACGTTGAGCGCGGCGAGCAGCTCCTTAATCATGGGAAACTGCGCGTGCAGATCGGGGTCCATGGGCGGGCGCTGGGCCTTGTACTGCGGCAGCATCTCCATGCGCACGCGCGGCTTGCCCTTGTCAAACGCCACAACAACGCCGTCGGGATTAAAGGCGTCAATCATCTTGAGGAACATATTCAAAAAGCCAAAAATCGCGTTGGTGGGACGACCGTCCGGCGCGTTCATGGTCGGCGGCACGGCGTGGAAGGCGCGGTGCATGAGCGAGTTGCCGTCGATGACGGCAAAGGTACGGCGCTTGTCAGACATATTGAATACCTCGCTTTGGGCTGGGCACGGTTTGCTCACACCAGTTTACACGCTCCCCGCCCCGCGGCCACCGCGCATCAGGCTTCCCTGCCGCCGTGAGCCCGCGCGTGATACGATGGCTCACGGTACATCAACCAGCACGATCGATCCGAAAGGAGCCTGCGTCATGGAGCGTCCCTGCGCATGGAAAAAGTACACGCCACAGCAGATCGAGGAACTCGAGGAACTTTGCCGCGGCTATAAGCAGTTTTTGAGTGAGAACAAGACCGAGCGCCTGTGCGTCAAGACCGGTATCAAGATGGCCGAGGAGGCGGGCTACGTCAATCTAGAGACCGTGATCGCCGAGGGCCGCGCGCTCAAGGCCGGCGACAAGGTGTACGCCGCCAATCACGGCAAGGACCTCATGCTCGTCAACCTGGGCACCGCCCCGCTCGAGCAGGGCTTTAACATCCTGGGCGCCCACGTGGACTCGCCACGCCTGGACCTTAAGCAGAACCCCGCCTTCGAGGCCGGCGACATGGCTTATCTCGACACGCACTACTATGGCGGCGTCAAGAGCTACCACTGGGTCGCTTCCCCGCTCGCACTCGTAGGCGTCATCTGCAAAAAGGACGGCACCACCGTCGACATCAACATCGGCGACAAGGCGGACGACCCGGTCTTTACCATCTCCGACCTGCTGATCCACCTCTCGAGCGAGCAGATGGCCAAGCCCGCCAAGGATGCCGTCGATGCCGAGATCCTCGACGTGATCGTGGGCGGCCGCCCCGTCAAGTTTGACGAGGACGACAAGGACGCTCCCAAGGAGCCCGTCAAGCAGATGTTCCTGGATATCCTCAAGGAGCAGTACGACGTCGAGGAGGAGGACTTCCTCTCCGCCGAGATCGAGGTCGTGCCCGCCGGCCCGGCCCGCGACATGGGCCTCGACCGCTCCATGATTCTGGGCTATGGCCATGACGACCGTGTCTGCGCCTATCCGTCCATGCTCGCCCAGATAAACGTCGCCAACGTGGAGCGCACGAGCATCACACTCATCGTCGACAAGGAGGAGATTGGCTCCGTGGGTGCCACCGGCATGACGAGCCGCTTCTTCGAGAACACCGTCGCCGAGATCATGACGCTCGCCGGCGAGGATAGCCCGCTGGCCCTGCGCCGTGCACTCGCCCACAGCCGCATGCTCTCCTCCGACGTGTCCGCCGGCTTCGACCCAGGCTACGCCGGCAAGTTCGAGACCAAGAACGCAGCCTTCATGGGTCGCGGCCTGTGCTTTAACAAGTACACGGGCAGCCGCGGCAAGGGCGGTTCAAACGACGCCGACGCCGAGTACGTGGCCCTCGTCCGCGACATCATGGACGAGGCCGGCGTGGACTTCCAGACCTGCGAGCTCGGCCGCGTCAACGCGGGCGGCGGTGGCACCATCGCCTACATCATGGCCAAGTACGGCATGAACGTCATCGACTCCGGCGTTGCCGTCCTGTCCATGCATGCCCTGTGGGAGGTCGCCAACAAGGCCGACATCTACGAAGCCTACCGCGGCTACAAGGCCTTCATCGAGCGCGCCTAATCCACCCTTCATCAGTTGCGGTGAAATACGGACTAAACTGGCCCATACACGGCCAAAACAGACCGTATTCCACCGCAACTTCTTTTTTGGCAGAGGAGAGTCTATGCTGCAGGTCATCATTTCGCCCGCCAAGCAAATGCGCGCGGCCCAAGATGCTTTTGAAGTCCTGGGCATTACACCCTTTGCGCGCGAGACAGCTCGCCTCCACCGCGCACTGCTAGATATCGAGCGGAATGAAGGCAGCGGCGGCCTGCAGGCGCTATGGAACGTGAGCGACAGGCTGCTTACAACGTGCCTGGATACGCTTCACGAATTTATGCCCGTCCTGAGCGATGCCAGCCTCGCCGATCCCGATATCGCGCGTCGAATCTCCCCTGCCGTCATGTCCTATCACGGCATTCAATACCAAAGCATGGCGCCCGAGGTCATGGATGCCGCGCAGCTCGCATGGCTGCAAGACCATCTCTGGATCCTCTCGGGACTCTACGGATGCGTACGCCCCTTTCATGCCGTTGAACCGTATCGGCTGGAGATGGGCGCGAAGCTTGCCGTCGACGGTGCCCGAGACCTCTACGCGTTCTGGAGCGACAAGCTCGCACGGGCCATCGCTCCGGCAGGCTCCAACGCTACGATCGTCAACCTCGCCAGCACGGAATACGCCAAAGCCGTTCTGTCCCGCCTCTCCACCGATGCCACGGTCGTCACATGTCTCTTTGGCGAAGGCGTCCGCAACGGCAAGCCCATCCAGCGCTCGACCGCCAGCAAAAAGGCACGCGGCTCCATGGTGCGCTGGATGGCAGAAAACAAGCTCGAGGATGCAAGCGAACTTACCGCGTTCAACATCGGCTATCGGCACATCCCCGAGCTTTCAGACAAAAACACCCTGGTATTCATGAACGCGCAGGCACAATAGGCCCGCCGTTTCCAAACACCCCGTTACTCCGCCAAGCCATCGGCCTTTGCAATCTCGCTCGTCGAGCCATCTTGATAAGTAACCTTAACATGCTCCACCTCGGACACCTTGACGCCCGACGGGGGCTCCAGGCGCCATTCCGTCAGCACGATATCCATCGTCGTGGGCACATCCCCTTTATCTTTGAGCTCGACTGACAGCGTCTTAAGCGACGCATCGAAGGTCACGCGCTCGATCTCTTCACCAGGAATGGAACCACCGCTTAGCTGCAGCTGGACAAATCCATCGCACGGATACCAATAGTCGCCGGGAGCTGCCACCGTGTTACCGCCAGCGACCTTCACCGTCATGATCGGTAGGCTATCATCAGCCTCGAACTCCCAGGCAGCGCCGCCGCGACCGCCAAACGTCCAGATACAAAAGGCAATCACCAGCACGGCAAGCACCGCAAAACCAATCGCGACAAGACCATGGTGCGCGCGGCTCTCCTCGGCCGATACATCCCACTGCGTCTCTCGATATAGATGCTTGTCTTCCATGTTCGCCTCCCCACAGGCACGCTCGTTGGCCCAATCGTACCCATTCAGGCTATACTTGAGCCCATTACATAAACGGGGAGCTTGCAGGACAGGACGGCAGGCTGAGATTGGGCGCGCCCGCCCTGACCCGCAAACCTGATATGGGTAATGCCAACGAAGGGAGCCGTGCCAATGAGCACACAGACCGAGCCCAAGCTCGTCACGCAAATCGACTTCGCCCGCGCCGGGCAGATTACGCCGCAGATGAAGGAAGTCGCCGAGCGCGAGCATCGCGACCCCGAGTACATCCGCGAGCGCGTGGCCGACGGCCGCATCGCCATTCCCGCCAACATCGTGCACATCAAAAAGGGCATGCGCGCCTTTGGTGTCGGTGAGGGCCTGTCCACCAAGGTCAACGTAAACCTGGGCATCTCGGGCGACAAGGCCGATGCCGCCGAGGAATGGAAGAAGGTCAAGATTGCCGAGGACTTTGGCGCCGACGCCATCATGGACCTCTCCAACTCGGGCAAGACGCGCCAGTTCCGCCAGCAGCTCATCGACGAGACCCCGCTCATGGTGGGCACCGTCCCCATGTACGACGCCATCGGCTACATGGAAAAGCCGCTGGTCAAGCTTACCAAGGACGACCTGTTCGAGGTCGTGCGCGCGCACGCCGAGGACGGCGTGGACTTTATGACCATCCACTGCGGCATCAACAAGTCGGTCACCAAGACCTTTAAGGAGACCGGCCGCCTCATGAACATCGTCAGCCGCGGTGGCTCGCTGCTGTTTGGCTGGATGGAGGTTACCGGCAACGAAAACCCCTTCTACGAGTACTTTGACGAGTTGCTCGAGATTTGCCACGAGTACGACGTGACGATTTCGCTCGGCGATTCCTGCCGCCCGGGCTGCCTCTATGATTCCAACGACGCCACCGAGACCGCCGAGATGATCGAGCTCGGCAAGTTGTGCAAGCGCGCCTGGGCCGCCGGCGTCCAGGTCATGGTCGAGGGCCCGGGTCACATGGCGCTCGACGAAATCGCCGCCAACATGAAGCTGCAGAAGCGCCTGTGCCACAACGCCCCGTTCTATGTGCTGGGGCCGCTGGTGACCGATATCGGTGTGGGCTACGACCACATCACCGCAGCCATCGGCGGCGCCATCTCCGCGAGCTCGGGCGCCGACTTCCTGTGCTACGTGACGCCCGCCGAGCACCTGTGCCTGCCCAACGCCCAGGATGTGCTCGACGGCCTTATGGCCACTAAGATTGCCGCGCACGCCGCCGATATCGCCAAGAAGGTGCCGCACGCCCGAGACATGGACGACAAGATGGGCCAGGCGCGCCGCAAGCTCGACTGGGATGCCATGTGGAAGTGCGCTCTCGACCCGGTCACCGGTAAGAAGCGCTACGAGGAGTCCCCTGCCGCCACTGAGGGCACCTGCACCATGTGCGGCAAGATGTGCGCCGTCCGCACCGTCAACAAGGTGTTCGAAGGCACGACAATCGACCTCGGTATGGAGGATTAGCTTTTACGAGGCAATCCAGTATGTCTGCTGCAACGCCCGTCAATTGTTGACGTGTGAACATTTGCTAACATTTGCGTAAAGATTGCACCACCCGCCCGGGATCGGCATGCAGCCGGCCCGGGCAACTTTATAATGCAGGTAGAAGACCCATTTGAATCCGACCGAACAAGGGAGCGAACATGGATCGTAGTAAGGTACCTGCCGTCCTGTCTATCGCTGGATCCGATTCCAGCGGCGGCGCCGGCATTCAGGCCGACATTAAGACCATCACGGCGCACCGCCTGTATGCCGAGACGGCCATCACCGCCATCACAGCGCAAAACACCCTGGGCGTTACCGCCGTGCAGGATATCTCGCCAGATATCGTCGCTGCGCAAATTGACGCCGTTTTTGACGATATCCGCCCGAGCGCCGTCAAGATCGGCATGGTTTCGTCCACCGAGATTATCGAAGTTATCGCCGACCGCCTGAGTGCATGGAACGCAACCAACGTGGTCGTCGACCCCGTTATGGTCGCCACTTCGGGCGCTCGCCTCATTACCGAGAATGCCGCCGAGGCGCTCACGCGTCGCCTGTTCCCGCTGGCGACCGTCATCACGCCCAACATTCCCGAGGCCATGGCGCTGCTCGACTACGAGGTCGATTCCGAGCGCACACAGCAAAACGCTGCCATGCTCCTCACCCGCCGCTTTGGCTGCGCGTCCCTCGTTAAGGGCGGACATTTTGTCAACGAGGCCAACGATGTGCTAGCGGAGCCCGCGCCGCTCGATGACGAGGGCAACCACCTGGGCGATCCACTCACCACGTGGTTCCGCCACAAGCGCATCGAGACCGGCAACACACATGGCACTGGCTGCACGCTTTCGTCCGCCATCGCCTGCGCGCTGGCCCAGGGCATGGAACTTGCCGACGCCGTCAACGCCGGCAAGGCCTACCTAACCGGAGCTCTCGCCGCCGGCTTTGATATGGGTAAAGGCTCCGGCCCCGTCAACCACATGTGGCAGTATTAAAGCCCGCAGCCTAGAACCACCGCAAAGGGGACAGGCACCTTTGCGGTGGTCCCCACAAACATCTCGATCTGTAACAGTAACTCGGCAAAATCGACCCTAGATGTTACAGATCGAGACAAACGACCGATATCGACCTAAATAATCTCAATCTGTAACATCTAGCCCGTTTTCAGCCTTAGAACTGTTACAGATCAAGACAAACAAACGAAACAAGCCACCGCAAGGGGAACTTTTGTGGTGCTTTGGGTCGCGCTACTCACCGAGCATCTCTTTGAGCTTGGCTGCCACGGCGTGCCCCAGGCTCTCGTGACTTTCGGGCATCATATGCAGATAGTCGATATCGCCCGGCTCGGCAAAATCGGCGGCATTCAAAAAGTCGCAGCCAAACTGCTCGGCCACGTGCGCATAGTACTCGCCAAAATGCTCCGAGGCCTCGACGGAATGCTCGTCAAAGTCGGTCATATACACATCGGCGATCTGCGGCTTGATCTTGATAGGAGCCATCAGCAGAATGCGCGGACAAGGCGCAGCGTCGGTCCACGGAAACGCGCGGACGGCGCGAATCAGCGCCATGGCGCCACGAGCGATATCGGAAGCCGTCACGTTAAAGACCGTCTTACAGTCGTTGGTGCCCAGCATGATCACAATGGCGTCCAGTGGCTTATGGGCCTCGAGCAGCATCGGAAGCGCGCGAACACCGTTAAGGTTAGTGTCCAGATGGCACATATCGTCGCGCACCGTCGTGCGGCCGTTGAGCCCCTCCTCAATCACATGCCAGCCCTCGCCCAGGTCACGCTGCGCCACGCCGCACCAGCGCACATCCTGCGCATAGCGCACCGCGGTGCCATCGCGCATACCAGCCGGATCATAGCCATAGGTATTGCTGTCACCAAAGCACAGAACGTTTTTCATCGTAAGCTCCCCACTCAATAAAAAGCCGACGAGAGCAGCCCTCCCGCCGGCTCGGCCCATCTGTCGGCACGTACCGATTACAGGTACTTGCGCCAATCGTCATCGTCCTCATCGTCCTCGGCGGCAGCCTGGGCCTGCTCGGCGGCGCGAGCAGCCGCAGCGCGTGCGGCAACCTGGGCATAGGACTCCTCGTTGCGCTCGGGGAAGTTTGCCAGCACGTGCTCGAACTTGGCAAAATCCTCATCCCATCGCGTAGAAGGCACGGCAAAGAACACCTGCTTGACCTTAAAGTCGCCCGATGCGAGCTCCTTGCGGAAGAGCTCGGCCGCGGCCTCGGCGTCGAAGCCGTTGTTGTCGCAACCCCAAGCACCCAGTACGAGCTTCTCGCGACCCAGCTCGTCGCAGATGGCAAGCACAAAGCGGATGCGGTCGCGCAGGGCATCCAACAGGGCGTCGTCGCTCACGCGGTACTCCTGGCGGGCACGCTTGGCGTTGGGCGCGGCGGCCACGATTACGTCGGCATAGGCGTGCACATGGTTGCGGTCGAAGCGCACCGCGGGCACCACCAGCGCACGATTGCGGTACAGCTCGCAGTTGATGTTGCGGCGACGGTTCTCACCGTACCACTTACGCTGCTTATCGAGGACGTTGTACAGATACGAATCGGCGCAGAGCGTCGCCTCCTGGCCCAGATAGCCCTGGATATAGCCGCCGCCCGGATTGGTAAACGAGGCAAAGGCAAGCACGGCCATATCGCAGAACTGCGCATAGCCGCGGCCGTTATCGAGGATTGCCTGCGTGGCGGAGGCATCAAGCACAGTGACCTCGGGCAGGGCCGGAGCAGCCTCCTCCGCGAGCGCGGACTCAGCCTCGTCGGCCAACTCGGTGGACTCGAGCGCCACCTCGGGCTCGACCGCGGTCTCCACCTCGGCAGCCTCTACCTCGGCAGCGTCAGCCTCCACAACCTCGGCAGCCTGCTCCTCAGCAGTCGCCGCCTTCTGGGCCTTGGCCTTCATCGCCGCGACAAAGCCGGCAGGCATACCGTCGAATTCGCGCACGCCGGCAAGCGAACGCTCGATGTCCTTGGCGCAGGCCTCGGACACAGCCGCCACATGGCGCTCGGCGGCCTTGGCACGCGCCTCGCGCTTAGGATTGGGCTGACCCGCTCGGTTAGACCTGCGGTTACGGTTCCTGTTGTCGACATCTGCCATACGTGGCCACCTTTCCTGTCGCTGCCGCTATCGGCTTTTTCCCATCCATGATACCCCGCCACGCACAAAAAAGACGGCCCCGAAGGACCGCCTTTCGTATCGTTTTACCGTGTCCGGTAGGAAGCGTCGCAATGCCGCGCTAGTCGCGACGACCGAGAATGTTCAGGATGCGCAGGAACACGTTGATAATGTCCACGAACAGGTTGGACGCCATGAGCACCGCATTGGGCAGCGTGGGCGGCACCGTCGTGGCAACATAGGTGTCGTAGCCAATAAACCCGGCGAACACCACGATCACGATCAGATCGGTGATGGACTGCGAGACGCCCATGAACATCAGCACGATCTCGACCAGAATCGTGGCGAGCAGAATGCCAAAGCCGATGCCGTACACACGCTGGAAGAACTTGGGGAAGGTCACGCCCAGCGCACCGAAGACAAAGGTGATGGCAGCGGTGGCGATAAAGGCGGTGTTGATGGTGGGCAGGTCGTAGTTGGCAAGGCCAAACGACGCGGTCAGGCCAAAGGTGCTCGCAAAGATCACGTAACCCACGAGAGACAGGCCCACGGACTGTTTGCTGGCGGCAGCAGACATCATGACGATGCCGACAATAGTCAGGATAAACGAGCCAAAGACCAGTGGCAGGGCGGCCCCGCTCATCATCATGCGGGCAAACGCCATGGTGCTCGTAAAGTAAGCACCGGCGCCCATGGCGCAAAAGCCCAAGAAGATGAGGGCAGACATGGCAAGATTGTACGCGCGCGGCGACATCTCCTTGGCGCGACTTGCGCCGGTCTCGATGGGGCCGTTCTGATAGCCCTGGATATCGTTCATACTTCGTCCTTTCAAAAAGCGCACGACAGCGCCGTAGGTGACAAGATTCCTGCCATTGTACCCGAATGCCGCACGTCCTTACCTACGGCGCTCGCCCTCAAGCGTACGATCAAAGGCCCAGACCCACCAACGCATCACGTGCGCCTGCGAGCCGTCCGCCCGCTCGCGCGTCTGGTCCTCCAGATACAACTCGGTCGCGTGCCCGCCAAAACGCACCTTATATGTTGCCGTACGGATGCCGTGGACCATCAGGCCAAACCCAGTGGTCGAGATAATTTCGTCGATCGTAAAACAACGGCCGTCGACCCAGCAGACGGTGACCGGCACGACCTGTCCGCCCGCGAGGATGCGAGCCACGACGTCCACATACTGCTTGTGCACGCGCCGAGTTTTGCCGTCTGTCTGTCGATATTCCATGCCCCCTATTATCGAACGCGTGTTTGCATGTTGTAAAGCGAACAGACTGTGGTTTTGGGGTGTTGGGGCGCGCACGCGTGTCCTCATGGCGTGTTAGCAAAAAGAATACCCGCGGTCAACAGGGCTTATATTCAATTTTAGTGCCAAAAAATTCACTTCTCCCATCAGAACTCGGTAAAGAAACCCGCAGGAGGTGATACGATTTATCATGTTTTTGTAACGTGTCTGCAAACTTCGAGAAAGCCCATATATGGACGTAACGTTCTCAACCTTCCTCGGCCAAATTGTGTCGAACCCAGTCCTTGCCGTCACCGTGATTCTCGCGCTCGGCGCCATCTTCGTCAACGGATGGACCGACGCACCCAACGCCATCGCGACCTGCGTCACTACGCGCTGCATGCCCGCCCGCGCCGCCATCCTCATGAGCGCCGCATTCAACTTCTTGGGCGTGCTCATCATGACGCACTTTAACGCGAGCGTCGCCAATACCATTTCACATATCGTCGACTTTGGCGGAAACAGCACCATGGCGCTCGCCTGTCTGTGCGCGGCGCTGTTTTCCATCGTCGTCTACGGCGCCACAGCGTCGCGTTTTGGCATCCCCACTTCGCAAAGCCACAGCCTTATCGCCGGCCTGACCGGTGCCGCTATCGCCCTCGGCGGCGCGAACAGCGTCAACGTCCACGAGTGGATGAAGGTCATCTACGGCCTGGCGCTCTCCATCGGCCTGGGCTTTGTCATGGGCTGGGTCCTGTGCAAGCTCGTCTCGATTCTGTTTGCCGCTGCCAATAGGCGACGTGCCAACGTCTTCTTTAAATACGCTCAGATCGCGAGCGCTGCGGCCATGAGCTTTATGCACGGCGCGCAGGATGGACAGAAGTTCATCGGCGTGCTCTTTTTAGGTGTCGCCTTCGCCAACGGCCAGACGAGCGTCGGCGATGCCGGCATCCCCATCTGGATCATGCTGCTGTGCTCGGCCACCATGGGTGTCGGCACCAGCGTGGGCGGCGAGCGCATCATCAAGTCCGTCGGCCAGAGCATGGTCAAGCTCGAGAAGTATCAGGGCTTCTCCGCCGACCTCGCAGGCGCCGCGAATCTGCTGCTTGCCACCCTTACCGGTATCCCTGTGTCCTCCACCCACATCAAGACCTGCGCCATCATGGGCGTCGGCGCCGTCAAGCGCCTTTCGGCCATCAACTTCGGCGTGGTCAAGGACATGATGTTCACCTGGTTCTTCACCTTCCCCGCCTGCGGACTCATCAGCTTTGTCATGGCCAAGCTGTTCATGATGTTCATCTAGTCAAACCGAACGTCCATCCGGACCGTAATACTTCGCCCACCCGTCTTCGCCTCGAAAGGACCCACCCATGGCAAAGAAACCCGATTCGTTCTACTTTGACAACTACGTCGCCTGCGCCGATCTTGCCGTACAGGCTGCCGAGCTGCTCACCAAGATTTTTGAGAACTTCGATCCCGCGAAGATTCACGATATGCTCGACAAGATGCACGCAATCGAGCATGCGGCAGACAAGAAGCACCATGAGCTTGAAGACGCCCTGCTCACGGCCTTTATCACCCCGCTTGAGCGCGAGGACCTGGACCTGATGAGCTGCTCGCTCGACACCGTGCTCGACCGTATCGAGGGCGTCGTGCAGCGCGTCTACTTCACCAACATCCAGAGCATCCATCCTGATGCCATCGTGATCGCCCACAAGGTGACCGACGCCTGCCGCGCCATGAAGGACCTGATGGTCGAGCTGCCCAATTACCGCAAGTCCAAGACCCTGCGCGAACTCGTCATCCAGATCAACACGATCGAGTCCGAGGCCGACGAGCTCTACATCAACGCTATGCGCAACCTGCATGTCAACGGCAAGGATCCGCTCGAGGTCATCGCTTGGCGTGACGTCTACGCCTTCCTGGAGTACTGCGCTGACTGCTGTGAGAATGTGGCTGATGTTGTGGATTCGATTGTCATGAAGAACAGTTAATTGGGGGTACGTGTCCCGGCGGCGAAGGGCCGGCACCTGTTTGCTTTCTCACTCCGGCTGCGTGGCAGAGTCGTTCGAAAGTAAACAGGTGCCGGCCCTTCGCCTTACGTACCACCATTGGGAACTTTGGCTAATAGGCGGAATGCACGGTGGCTTTGGTTGAAAGCGCCTTTGGCATCAGTCATAACTTTGGGCAGCGCTGAGCGTTTGGCTGGATGTTGCTCTGGGTAACCTTTGGTTATCTTTTATTTCGTTATTAAATTGTTGGAGGGCTTGTATGTCGTATATGGATCTGGCTCGGTCTCGGTATTCTTGTCGTTTGTTTGAGGACCGTCCTGTGGAGCAGGCTGTGGTGGATGCCATTGTTGAAGCTGGGCGGATTGCTCCTTCTGCTTGTAATAATCATCCAACCCGCGTGATGATGCTTGATACTCCGGAGTTGTTGGAAAAGGCTGCTGCTTGTCAGCCTCGGTTTGCTCGTGATGGGTCTATCTTTGGGGCTCCGCTTATCTTCCTTATCTGCAGCGTTACTGACGATGCTTGGGTGCGCCCGTATGACCAGATGAACTCCAGTGCCATCAACACCTCGATTGTTTGCGATCAGATGATGATGGAGGCCGAGGAGCAGGGCCTGGGTACGTGCTGGGTGTGCCATTTTAAGCCCGAGGTGGCCTGTGAGCAGTTCAGCCTGCCCGAGGGCATCTATCCCTATCATATGCTCGTCTGTGGCTATCCTGCCGACCATATCGCCGATCCCGAGCAGCGCGAGGCCCGCACCATTCCCCTCCCCGACTTCCTCCTCAAGTAGATTTTTGGAACATGCCTTAAATCTACCTTTGACCTCTCACCGGTTCGCCGAGTTCTGTGCCCTCAAACGCAGGACTCGGCGTTTTGTTTTGCAGGCTGCATACAGCCACAAAAAGGACCCGCAAGCTGCGGGCCCTTTCTAGGCGCTACATGATAGCTGGATATTAGTCCAGGTCGTCGGCGGCGAAGTTGTCGATCGGTGCGAAGGGATCGGCAACGGGGATAACCGGCTCGGCGACGGGCAGCGGCTCGGCAGCAGGAACGGTCACAGCCGGAGAAGCGGCGGAACCGACCGGCGTGGAAGCCATGAGATCGGACGGGAAGGAGTTCTGAGCATCGTCCATGAAGTGCTGGATGAGCTTGAGGTACTCGGCCTTGAACTCCTCACGGGAAGCCTTAAGACGGTCGATCTCCTCAAGCTCGGCCTGCTTCTCGGTCAGGGCCTGACGGATGACCTCGCGGGCCTTGGCGTCGGCCTCGTTGCGGATACGGTCAGCGTTCTCGTTGGCGTCGTTGACGATACCCTCGGCGGTCTGCTGGGCAGCAATCAGGGCAGCGGAAATCTGACGCTCCTGAGCGGAGAAGTCGGGTGCAGGAGCGGCCACAGGGGCGGCGGGAACGGCCTGCGCGGCAGCGTCCTGAGCCTGAGCAAGCTGGGCCTGCGTATCGGCAAGCTGCTGCTCGGTGGCGGTCAGACGACCCTTAAGATCGACGATCTTGGCGAGCATGGCATCGACCTCAGAGGACAGGGTCTCCAGGAAGACGTCGACCTCGGCGGGATCGTAGCCGCGCTTGGCCTCAGAGAAGGTCTGAGCCTGAATGTCAGCAGGGGTAATAGCCATAACAAGTTCTCCTTTATCTTCGCCTTGGCGCCGTGCGCCCGACGTGAGTTACTAAGCCAGTTTTATATGAGTATACCTATAAGAAGTTGCAGAACCAGCTTCTGCACCAACTGCAACGCAATAATCGCAACGACCGGTGAAAAATCGACGCCGCCCATGGGCGGGATAAACCGGCGGAACAAATTGAGCCACGGGCCGCACACGCTATCGAGAACAGCGGCGATATCCTGTAGCAATCCACCCTGTTTCATAGGGATCCACGTCATAAGGCAGTAGACAACGATGAGCGTGGAGTAGAAGTTGAACAGCGTATTGACCAGCTGGACAATGGTGTAGATGTTGATGAGAATCTCCTCGTCTTGTTTTTACTTAAGGTAGCCGTCGGCACGGAGCTTCTTGAGGTCCGAATCCTTGACCTCGCAACCGGCGGGCAGCACCATAAACACGCGATCGCCAACCTCTTTGACGGTGGCACCCAGGCCGCAGGCAAAGCCGTAAGAGAAGTCCAGGACGCGCTTGGCGACCTCGGTACGAACGCCCACAAAAATCAGCGCGACAGGCTGCTTGGTGCGCACGCGGCGCACGACGGTCTCCACGTCGTCATAGCTCTCGGGGCGCAGGACATAAGCCGGCAGCTGCGGCGTAGCATTGATGATGTTACTCGCATACGCCGAGGCATCGCTCGGTGAGGGAGCGGGTGCGGGGGCAGCAGCGCGGGCACGCGTGCTCTCGGCGTAGCTCGACGGCGTGTCGTAGGCACCGGGACGATAACCGCCCGCAACCGTCTCCTGCGAGCGCGATGGCGGGTTGTAGGTCGTAGCATGGCGAGAATCGTCGCCGACCAGCTGACCGGAGCGTGTGTACACGGCCACCGACTCGGCCTCGCCGCGGCGTGTCTGACCCAACAGGCCGTTGCTCGGCTCATCCTGGGTGTAGAAGCCCTCGCCCGAGGCACCGCTGTAACCGTTGTTCTGGTAGCCGTCGTCATAGCCATCATCGTAGCCGTAGTCGTCGTCCTGACCATAACCCTGGTCGTAACCCTGCTGGCCGCCCAGGTGCATCTTATTTTTAATCTCGTCAAGGAAGCCCATGGTTGTGTCCTCTCGCGGTTTAGTGCAGGCGCTCTGATAATCAGTGCGCACTTCAGAGCCTTATTTTACTGCAAACTCCGGGCTAAATACTACCCTGCCCAGGCGAACGAGCGTAGAGCCTTCCTCAAGGGCAGGCTCAAAGTCCTCGCTCATGCCGCAGGAAAGTTCGGGCAGGCTCAGATCGGAGTGCGTCGCCTCAAGCTCATCCCTTAGCTCGCGGAGTCCGGCAAAAGTGCGGCGCGCCACATCCTTATTCCCCCGGGGTGCCATAGTCATAAGGCCCTGCACACAAATTCCCTCAAGCTCCGCAAGCTCACTTGCGGCGTCTCGGACCTCGTCGGGCGAAAAGCCGCCCTTGGACTCCTCGCCGCTCACATTGACCTCGAGCAGCACGCGCTGGGGGCCGGAGAGCTCGCCCGCCTCAATCTTGCGAACCGCACGGCTCGAGATAGCCTGAGCCAAATGCAGCGAGCTTACCGAATGAATCAGCTCGGCCGAGCCCAGAACCGCATTGATCTTGTTGGTCTGCAGGTTGCCGATCATATCGAAGCGTACCTCGGGTAGCTCCGGATGCTCCGCGAGGCCCGCAAGCTTGCGAACGAGCTCCTGCGGGCGGTTCTCGGCAAAATGGCGATACCCCGCCTGAATAGCGGCAACGGTCTCATCGACGCCAACAGTCTTGGAGACGGCAATCAGGCGCGCGGCATCGTGGGGACGGCCCGCGCGATCGAGTGCCGCAAAAAAACGCTCCAGAATCTGCTCGCGGCGAGCGCGCATCAAGTCCAAATAGTTATCCATTGCCAATCGCCTCCGCTGACAGCCAAACAAGTAGTCCCATGCTAACGCAAGAGCGCGGCCTCGCATGTGCAAGGCCGCGCTCACTTAGGTATTTACAATCTTTCGACGAACGGGGCCACCCTACTCCTCATCATCCTCGGTGTCGTCCTCGTCCTCGAGGTGCTCGAGCAGGTAGCGAAGACCCTCGCTCACCTCGTTAGCGGGCACTTTGGCAACATAGCGTGCATCGACGGCAGGCCTCATGATGACACCCTCGCCCGAAGGCACGCGCATGCTCTCGAGCTCGTCCTCATCTGTGCGGGCGATATCGCCGGCGTTCATGCGCTGTCCGGTCAAAAGGAAGGTCAGACGGCAGGCGGCATCGATGGAAATCGAGGCGATACGATCGAGGTAGCGCGAAACCATAATGGCGCGGCGCAGATCGTCATAGTTGCTGTCGTCGTCCATAAAATCGCCCGTGTCCATGCGGTTAAAGGTGCGGAAGAACTTCTCGTACGCCGCATGCACCGGCTCGTCCTCGACGGCCAGGTTGCAGATGATGGAAATGTCGTTGGTGACGAGCGCAGAAAGTGACGAACCCAGCACCTGATAGACGGCCTCGGCCTCGGCTTCAACCAAGGTCACAAGCTCCTGAGGCAGCGAGATGTCGGCCTTAACCATGTGACGCGTGGCGCGGCAGATCTGGCGAACCTTATCGGTCATGCGCTGCAGGTTAAAGTCGACGTAGATGATTGTCTGCAGCAAGCGGAAGTCGGAGGCGACCGGCGACTGCGTAGCGATCAGGTTGTAGCACACGGCCTCCAAGTTGGCGCAACGGGCGTCAATCGAAAGCGTGCGCTTCTTGGTCTTGGTGGCGAGTTTGCGGTCATCGGTCGCGTAGGCCTTCACGGCGTCGTGAAGCGCCAGGTCAACAGCCTCGTAGATGCTCAGCATCTCGTGACGGGCCTCGATGAGCTGACGGGAAAACAGTTTGCGCATGGTTCACTCCAATCAGTTGGGTGCGGTCATGCCGCCCGCACAGTGAATACGCACCGGACCAGGTCCGATCGGTTTGGGACTAGTCGCACCGATCAGCCAAAGCGGCCGGTGATATAGTCTTCCGTCCGCGAATCCACCGGGCTGGTGAAGATCGCGTCGGTTTGACCATACTCGATGAGCGTGGCGGGCTCGCCGGCAACTTCCTGCAAGAAAAATGCGGTGTAGTCGCTAATGCGAGCGGCCTGCTGCATAGAATGCGTGACGATGATGATCGTCATCTCGGGCGCCAGCTCGGCCATCAGATCCTCGACCTTAGAGACGGATGTGGGGTCGATGGCGGAGCAGGGCTCGTCCATCAGCAGGACATCGGGCTGCACCGCAAGCACACGCGCGATGCACAGACGCTGCTGCTGACCGCCCGAGAGCGCCAAACCATCCTTGTTGAGCTGATTGGATACCTCTTTCCAGAGGTTGGCGCGCTTGAGCGATTCTTCCACGATGTCATCGAGGTCGCTTTTGCTAGTCACGCCCTGCAGACGAGGGCCAAAAGCGACATTCTCGTAGATGGATTTGGGGAACGGGTTGGGCTGCTGAAAAATCATGCCCACGCGGCGGCGAAGGTCGACCGGGTCGACGCCCTCGGCATAGATATCGTTGCCGTCGAGCGTCATGGTGCCCTCGACGCGGGTGCCCTCGATCAGGTCGTTCATACGGTTGATGCAGCGCAAAAACGTCGATTTGCCGCAGCCCGAAGGACCGATAAACGAGGTGATGGCGTTTTTGGCGATGTTGAGGTCGAGCCCCGTCAGCGCATGAAAGTCACCGTACCAAAAGTTGAAATCCTTGGCCGTGATGGCCGCTTGCTCCAGCGTGGGAGCGGACTGATAGACGGACATGGGACTCCTTAACTAGCGGCGTTTGCGCGACAGATAACGCGCAAACAGGTTGAAGGCCAGAATAATCGCCATCAGCAAAAGCGCGGTGCCATAGGCTGCGTTCATGTTGATGCCGTCGTTGGCAAGCAGGTACAGGTGGACCGTCATGGGGCGGCCGGAATCGAGCGGCGAAATAGGCAGATTGATGGCCTGACCCATGGTGTAGAGCACCACGGCAGTCTCGCCGATGGCGCGGCCGATGGCAAGGACGATGCCGGTGGCGATGCGACCAAAAGCCGAAGGAAGCACGATCTTGGAGACGACCTGCCACTTGGTGGCGCCCAGGCCATATGCGCCCCAACGGATATAGCGCGGAACGGCGCGGATTGCCTCCTCGGTGGTGCGCATGACGATGGGCAGCATCAGAAGTGCCAGCGCCAGGGCGGCCGAGACCATCGAAAGGCCCAGACCCATAGCCTCGACAAACAAGGCGTAGCCAAAGAGGCCCATAACGATGGAGGGTACCGAGGCCAGGGCATCGGCAGCATAGCGAATGATGTCGACAATCTTGCCCTGCTTGGCGTATTCGGCCAGATAGACCGCAGCCAGGACGGCAACCGGCGTGCAGATGAGCATGGCGAGCGCCGTCACGTAGACGGTCGAGACGATCGTGGGCCAAATGCCGCCTTCGGCGTTGACGCCCTGCGGCCAGCCGAAGATAAAGTCGAGCGAGATATGCGGCAGGCCGTTGATGACCACGTAGGCGATGATGGCGATCAGCACCAGCGTGGTTATATAGGCCGCGGCGCGAAACACGCCGAGCATAATTTTGTTGGACAGGTCCTTATTGATACGGCCCTTCTTGCCATGGGAAAGGGCACGCTTGATGCGCTCGCGCGAGGAGGTCGTATCGACCATCGTGTCAACGGAATCGGACATAGCCTACCCCCTCTTCTTGGAAATCAGGCGGACGATACCCACCAGTGCAGCGGAGATGATAAACAGGACAACGCCCATGCCAAACAGAGCCGAGCGGTGCAGGCCCGAGGAATAACTCATGTCGAGCGCGATCTGACTCGTGAGCGTCGAGATGGGGCTCGAGATGCTATCCGGAATGACCGGGGCGTTGCCCACGACCATCAGCACGGCCATGGTCTCGCCGATAGCGCGACCCATGCCCAGCACGATGGCGTCCACGATACCCAGCTTGGCTGCGGGCAGCACGACCTTATAGATGGTCTGCCACTTGGTGGCACCCATGGCATAGGATGCCTCGCGAATGCCCATGGGGATGGAGTTGAGGGCATCGATGGTGAGCGTCGTGATGGTGGGGACGATCATGATGGCAAGCACGAACCACGCCGTCAGCGCGCCAAAGCCAAGACCGCCGGTCAGCTGCGCGATAAACGGGCGGATGATGATCATGCCAAAGAAACCGTAGATGATGGAGGGAATACCCGCCAGCAGGTCGACGGCAGGGCTGATGAGCTTGCGCACGCGCTTGCTGGCGATCTCGACCAGATACACGGCCGTACCCACACCCAGGGGCACGCCCATGGCGAGCGCACCGACCGTCACCAGGCCAGAGCCCGCCAGCAGCGACATAATGCCGTAGTGACCCTCAGAGGGCGCCCACGTAAAGCTAAAGAAGTCCGCCAGGCCAATGTCGGTAAAGACGGGCAGGGCCGAGTACGTGGTAAAGACAAAAATTAGGATGACGGTGACGACCGCCAAGAACGCGCAGGCAAAGAAGATCCACTGCAGCGCTTTCTCCTTGAGATAGGTGCTGCGCGACACCAACGCCAACTCACGCTTTTTGGGCGCCTGGGGCTCCTGCTCAATCTGGGGGGTTTCCTGTGCTTCCACGCTACTCACCCCCCTTTCCGTCGTTGGTGACGGGAATAAAGCCCGCCTCGCGAATCTGCTTGTCCATCTTTTCGGACGTCACGTAGTCGATGTAGTCCTGCGCCTGCTGCGAAGGCGTACCCTTCACAAAGAAGTAAAGGTCACGCGAGATAGGGTAGCCGCCACTTGCGACTGTCTTCTCGGATGCCTCGACATGGTTGACCGAAACGGCCTTAACCGAGGTCTTGGCGTTGAGGCTCTCGACAAAACCCAGCGAGATGTAGCCAATGGCGCCACGCGAGCGGGACACGACATCGCGTACCTGGCCCGTGCCCGAAAGAACAGCCGAGCGGCGATCGAATGGCGTGCCGTCCATCACGATAGTGCGGAAGGCCTCGCGCGTACCGGACGCCTCGTCGCGGTTGATAGCCTGAATCTTCAGGTCCTCGCCACCAACCTCTTTCCAGTTGGTAATCTTGCCGGCGTAAATATCGCGGAGCTGCTCGGTCGAGAGATTGTCGACCGGGTTGTCGTCGTTCACGATGACTGCGATGCCGTCGTGTGCGATAACGATAGGCGTCAGGCCCAGGTCTTGCTCATCGGCGTTGAGGCCACGAGAGGAGCTGGCAATATCGGCGGTGCCGGCGCTAACAGCTTCAATGCCAGCAGATGAGCCCAGACCAGAAACCAGCACATCGGTGCCGGTCTCCTCTTTAAAGCCCTCGGCGGCAATCTCGGCAATGGGAAGGCAGGTGGTCGAGCCGGCCACGGTAATAGAAGACGTAGAAGATCCCGAGGAGCAGGCGCACAGCGTGAGCGCGAGCACTGCTGCACTCAGGACCGATGCGATCTTTCTCATAGCATCACGCCGATTGCTGCATGGCGCCCGCAGGTGCCACCCTCGTTGCGGTAGGAATAAAAGCGATCGTTCTGACGAACGGTCGAAAGTTGGGTATCCACAATCCCATCCGCATCGACACCGGCATCCACCAGCGCCTCGCGAATGGCGGCGGAAAGATCAAGCATACGAGAAGCGGTAGCATCGATGCATGCGAACTCGGCGGAAAAGCGATCCATAAGTTCTTGGGAAACCTCGTACTCGTCACCCAGGATATGGGGGCCGATATAGGCAGAAACATCGCTCGCATTGCAACCGGCTACCTCACAAAGCGCCTGGCACGCCTTGGCGGAAATGCGCGCGATCGTACCCTTCCATCCGGAATGCACCACGGCAAATCCGCCGGGGGCGACCAGCACCACGGGAACGCAGTCGGCAAAGCAGAGCAGCACGGGCACCTCATGGGCCGTACAGACGATGGCATCGCAGCCCTCGGCAATCTGCTCGCGAATGTTCTCGAGATCGTCGGCGCCGTTCGAGGTCACCGTCACGACATGGTCGCCGTGCACCTGATTGGGAACAAGCAGATTATGCTCGCACTCGGCGGCCCCCATGGCCTCGAGCGCGCGACGACGATTTTCTTGAACAGCAAAGGGGTCATCGCCTACATGCGAGCCCAGGTTGAGCGAGGAGTACGCATCTTCGGAAACGCCACCGGTGCGCTCGGTAAAGGCAAAGCGAACATCGAGCGTCGCGCCCTCCACCAACGTAACTCCATCATGGTCGACACGCGAAACGTTGTCCGCACGTGCTGCCATACTAAAGCCTCCTAATAACACAAGTATCGCGGCATCGCCGCGCAGCCTGCTTTTATACGGCTGTCATACTTCTTTAAAAGGATACCCGCAGCAGTAGGGACCAAACGTAAAGGGAACGTAAGGAGATTGGAGGCTTTCGTTTACAAACGAGAAATCAGAACCACCCTTAAAAAGGGTGGTTTGCTCTTAGGGTATAACCCACGGGC
>CABQMF010000030.1 GCA_902465265.1 uncultured Collinsella sp.
ATATAGCATTTTACCAAACCCATTTTTTTTCAAAGGATTGCGTAGTCCTAAATAACATGCACTTTCGCTGGAGGGTCGCTGTTTGGCGGTCCTCTTTTTTGCACAGGCGCGGTGGGATGGTAATATCGATACGTTTGAACTGTTTCGATGTGAAACCGAGGAGATTCCCTCTATGAGTGCTGACTACCCGTCAATGACTACGGCCGAGATTCGCTCTAAGTTCCTCAACTTCTTTGAGGAGCGCGGTCTTAAGCTCTATCCTTCTTCGTCCCTCGTCCCCGACGATCCTTCGCTGCTGCTTGCCAACGCCGGCATGAACCAGTTTAAGGAGTACTACCAGGGCAAGAAGACCATGAAGGAGATTGGCGCGATCTCCTGCCAGAAGTGCGTCCGCACCAATGACATCGACTGCATCGGCGAGGACGGCCGTCACCTGTCCTTCTTTGAGATGCTTGGCGACTTCTCCTTTGGCGGCGTCTCCAAGCAGCAGGCCTGCGCTTGGGCCTTTGAGCTCATCACCAAGGAGTTCAAGCTGCCGCTCGACCGCCTGTACTTCACCGTCTTTACCGAGGACGACGAGACCCATGACGTGTGGCGCTCCCTGGGCGTTGCCGAGGATCACATCTCGCGTCTGGGCGAGGACGACAACTTCTGGGCCGCTGGCCCCACCGGCCCCTGCGGTCCGTGCTCCGAGATCTACTTTGACATGGGCGAGGAGGTCGGTTGCGGTAGCCCCGACTGCAAGCCCGGCTGCGACTGCGACCGCTTCCTTGAGTTCTGGAACCTTGTGTTTACCCAGTACGACCGCCAGGAGGACGGCTCCATGCCGGAGCTGCCGCACCGCAACCTCGATACGGGCATGGGTCTGGAGCGCATGGCCGCCATCATGCAGCACAAGACCGCTAACTACGACGGCGATTTAATGCAGCACCTCATCAAACTCGGTGAGGAGATCAGCGGCAAGACCTATGACGCCGACGATTACTCCGGCGCCAGCCGCTCCCTGCGTATCATCGCCGACCACTCCCGTGCCGTCGACTTTATGATCTCGGACGGCATCCTGCCCGGTAACGAGGGCCGTGAGTACGTCCTTCGCCGCCTGCTCCGTCGTGCCGTGTTCCACGGCCGCCTGCTGGGCATCGAGGGTGCCTTCCTGACCAAGTTTATCGACGAGGTCAACGCTCAGATGGGCGAGGCCTATCCCGAGCTGCTCAAGAACGTCGCACTCGTCAAGGGCATCGTCGCCTCCGAGGAAGAGCGCTTCTCCACGACGCTCGACAACGGCCGCGTTTACCTGGACGAGGCCTTGGCCGCGCTCGCCGACGGCGCCGTCCTTCCGGGCGACGTTGCCTTTAAGCTGCACGACACCTTTGGTTTCCCCATCGACCTGACCGTCGAGATCGCCGGTGCTGCTGGCCACGACGTCGACATGGACGGCTTCACCGCCTGCATGGAGGACCAGAAGGCCCGCGCCCGCGCCAACGCCAAGGGCGATGCCTGGGGCAGCTTCAACGACGTGTGGGTCGAGCTTTCCGACAAGGTCGCCGCGACCGAATTCGACGGCTATGACAACGACGTCATTGAGGGCGCCAAGGTTGTCGCCATCGTTCGCAACGGCGAGTCCGTCGAGTCCGCTGCCGCGGGCGAGGATGTCGAGGTTGTGCTCGACCGCACCCCGTTCTATGCCGAGATGGGCGGCCAGCAGGGCGACGCCGGCGAGCTTTGTGCCGAGGGCGTTGCGCTGACCGTTTCCGATACCAAGAACCACAATGGCCTGTTTGCTCACGTCGCGCACGTTGCCGAGGGCACGCTGACCGTCGGTGCTACTGTGACCGCCGCGCTCGACGCCGAGCGCCGTGGTTTCCTGCGCCGCAACCATACCGCCACCCACCTGCTCGACGCTGCGCTTAAGCAGGTCCTGGGCGAGCATGTCTCCCAGGCCGGCTCGCTGGTGACGCCCGAGCACCTGCGCTTTGACTTCACGCACTTCGAGGCTCTGTCCTCCGACCAGCTCAAGGCTGTCGAGGACCTGGTCAACCAGCAGATCTTCGCTTCCAAACCGGTCGTGACCCGTGTCATGGGCATCGACGAGGCCAAGGCCGCCGGCGCTGTCGCTCTCTTTGGCGAGAAGTACGGCGACGTCGTCCGCGTCGTCTCCGTGGGCGCCGAGGACCAGCCGTTCTCCCGCGAGCTCTGCGGTGGCACCCATGCCGCCAATACCGCCGAGATCGGCCTGTTCAAGATCATTTCCGAGTCCTCCACGGGCTCGAATGTCCGCCGTATCGAGGCCGTGACCTCCAAGGGCGCTCTCGATTACATGGCCGACCGCCTGGCGCTCGTTGACGCCGCCGCCGCTGCGCTCAAGTGCCGCGTCGACGAGGTTCCCGCCCGCGTGGAGAACCTGCAGGCCGATCTGCGCGAGACTTCCAGCAAGCTCAAGAAGGCTCTCACCGGTGGCTCCTCCGATGCGATCTCCAGCGCCATCGACGGCGCTGTCGAGCTGAATGGCTACAAGCTCGTTGTCGCTGAGCTTCAGGGTCTCGAGGCCGCAGACCTGCGCAACGTTTGGGATACCGTGCACCAGAAGGTCGCCGGCCCCGTCGCCTGCGTTGTCGCCAGCGTGACCGAGAAGGGCACCCCGGCCCTGCTCGCCGCCGGCTCCGATGACGCCGTGAAGGCCGGTTTCCACGCCGGCAACGTGATCAAGCAGATCGCGGGCCTGGTCGATGGTCGCGGTGGCGGCCGTCCCAACATGGCCCAGGCCGGTGGCAAGAACGCCGCCGGTATCGCCGATGCCCTCGCGGCCGCCAAGACCGCGCTCGGCGCCTAAGAACCTAGGTTGTCGCTGTGGTCGCGCTCGCGCTGGACATAGGGGAGACCAGGATTGGCATTGCCGTCTCGAGCCGTGATGGCAAGATGGCGATGCCTGTCAAGGTGCTTCCTGCTGCCGAGGTCACTGGCATGGCAAAGACGTTTCGCTACCTGGTCGAGGACTATGAGCCCGATATACTGGTAAGCGGACGTCCCTTGACCATGGCCGGTGAGCCCGGCCCCCAGGCCGAGCGCGTCGCCGCCGTGGCCCAAAAGATTGCCGACGAGCTCGAACTTCCGCTGGAGTTTGAGGACGAGCGTCTGTCCTCGCAGGAGGCCAAGCGAATCCTGCGAGAGCAGGGGCTTAACGAAAAGCAGATGAGGGGCAAGATTGACATGATCGCCGCCAGCCTGTTCTTGCAGACATGGCTCGATCGTAAAAACGAGGAGGTTCAGCATGTCTAGCGCTTCCGATCCGCGCCAGCAGAATCGTACACGGCAGTCCGCGCCGCGTCATGCTCAGGCTGGTCAGCGCCCGGCGCAGCCGACGCAGCGTTCGGCTCAGCCTACTCAGCGTGCTGCTCAACAGCCCGCCGCTCATCCCGCGCAGCCCGCTGGCGGCGCTCGTTTTAAGCAACAGGCTCCTGCCCAGCGCACGCAGGGACAGGCCCCGCAATCACGCTCCCACGCACATCATGCTCATGGCTCGCACGGCGTTGCTCCGGCCACGCGCTCGAGCTATAACACGCACGCCCGCCGTGGTGCCCAAAAGAAAAGCTCCCCGGTGCCTATGATTATCGGTGGCGTCGTCGCCGTGCTTGCGCTTGTCGCGATCGTTTTCTTTGTCGTGCCGGCCGTCAAGGGCTTCTTTGGCGGTAAGGATGCGAAAGTCGCTGCTGGCCAGCAAGTTACTATCACGATTCCCGATGGTGCCTCGGGTGACAGCATCGCTTCGATTCTCTCTGAGAACCATATCGTCGAAGATCCCAAGGATTATTACGCGGCGGTCAAAAAGCTCAACGCCGATATGTCGCTTAAGCCGGGAAAGTATTCGTTCACCACGCTCATGGACGCGACCAAGGTCGTTCAACAGCTCATGGAAGGCCCCAATGCGGGCTCCGATGCGCTGACTATCCCTGAGGGTCTGACGGTTGACCAGGTCGCCGACCGCGTGGCCAAGGCGTATGACAGCATTTCTAAGGAGGACTTCCTTAACCAGGCCAAGGCTAGCAATTATGTGAATGATTACGCTTTCCTTAAAGACGCCGCGAACAATTCGCTCGAGGGTTTCCTGTTCCCCAAGACCTATTCGCTTGGTAAGGACCCAAGCGCCGATGATGTGATTCGCGCCATGCTTGACCAGTTCAACGCCGAGTATAAGTCGCTTGACTTTGCCGGCTGCGAGGCCAAGATCAAGGAGCGCTATGGCGTGGAGATGTCCGATTACGACATCGTTAACCTTGCCTCGATCGTCGAGCGCGAGGGCCTCAACGCCGACCAGCGCGCTCATGTGGCCTCAGTCTTCTACAACCGTCTGGCGGGCAAGCTCGATGGCCTGCGCTACCTCAACAGCGACGCGACCATGATGTACGTCACCGGTGGCGAGGTTACCGCCGACGACCTACAGAGTGATAGCCCCTATAACACCTATAAGCACGAGGGCCTCCCGCCCACGCCCATTTGCTCTCCGTCGCTCGAGGCGCTCAAGGCCACCCTTGAGCCGACCGACTCCGATGACCTGTATTTCTACATTACGCAGGACGAGGAGTATTTCTCGAAGACCTACGAAGAGCATCAACAGTCTTGGAATTGATCATGAGGATTTTTAGCCCCAAACGATATGTTGCCTCGGTCGATCGCATCGACCTCGATACCCTCTGGGCCGACGGTAAGCGCGCCATTCTGCTCGACCGCGACAACACCCTGGTGCCACGTGATACCGAGCAGGTACCCGCTGCGGTCTCCGCCTGGCTCGAGGCCGCCCATGCTAAGGGCTTTAAGCTGTGCATGGTGTCCAACAACTGGCATCGCGACCAGGTTATGGCGTCGGCGCGCGAGCTGGGGCTCGAGGCCATTAGCCACGCCATGAAGCCGGCGCCATTTGCCCTCAAAGCGGGCCTTAAGCGTCTGGGCGCCACGGCCGACGAGGCCGTGCTGATCGGCGATCAGCTGTACACGGACGTGTGGAGCGGAAACTTTGCCGGCGTTGACACTATTCTGGTCAAGCCGCAGGCAACCCAGGACCTGTGGTACACGCAGATCTTCCGTATCTTTGAGCGCCGGGCCCTGCGCGACCTTCCCTGCGAGGAATAGGTTTCGCCATGTCTCAGCACATCAAACACGGCTGCGACCATATCTTCTTTATCGGCTTTTTGGGCGCGGGCAAGTCGACGCTTGCGCGCAACGTGGGCACTATGTTCAAGCGTCGATTCATCGATACCGATCGTTTGGTTGTGCGTCGATGCGGCAAGTCGGTGACCGAGATATTTAAGACCGAGGGCGAGGATCGTTTTCGCGAGCTCGAGACCTCGGCACTCCGTTCGCTTCAAAGCGAGCGCAGCCTGCTGGTATCGTGCGGGGGTGGCATCGTCGAGACGCCGGTAAACATTGAGCTGATGCACGAGATGGGTACCTGCGTGTACCTCGAAGGCGACTTTGAGGATTCGTTGCGCCAGATTCGCCGCTCCGATACCCGGCCCGATTTCCGCTCGCCCGAGCATGCTGCGCGCCTGTTTGAGCATCGCCGTCCGCTGTATCGCCAGGCCGCCGATATTACCCTTGATATTCGCAACAAGTCCTTCGAGGACGTTTCCTACCTTTGTGCCGAGATGCTTTTGGAGCGTGGACTGCTATGATTCGCCGTCAACTTATCAATTTCCAAAACCGCAGTGTCGATGTTCGTGTCGGTCTTGGCGCGTTTGAGGAGCTGTCGCGCATGTTTGCCTCGGCTGTGGGCAAGCCTAAGCGCGCGATGGTGGTTTGGAACGACGCCACATCCGAGCGTTTTGGCGAGGTCGTCGAGCATGCGCTGGTCGACGCCGGGTTTGCCGTGTCGCTGCTCGTTCTCGAGGTTTCGCCTGCCGGTGCTACGCTGGCCGATGCCGATACCGTCTTTGGCGCCCTGTCAGCTAACGGCATTACCTGCGATGATCTCGTTGTCGCTGTCGGCGACACGGCGACCTGCTCGGTCGTTTGCTGGTGTTCCAATCAGTGGTGCGGTCGCACCGAGTGCGCCTTGCTGCCGACGACGTTCGACGCCATGCTCACGGTCGCGACGACCATGAAGCCGCTCGTCGCCTCGTCGGTGAATGCGCTTCCCGCTATTGCGTTCCGTCCCGAGCCGGGCTTGGTCGTGTGTGACCTCGACCTTGTTCGCGAGGCGGACTCCGAGGACCTCAAGCTCGGCTATGTGGAACTTGTTGGCACCATGCTTTCGAGCAGCAAGTCCCGCTGGAATCAGTTTACCGAGACCGTCCCCGAGATTCTCGCGGGCGAGGAGGTCGCGCTCGTCAATGCCGTTCAGTGGTCTCAGACTGCCCGCAAGGACGTACTGATGGCTACGAACCCGAGCGCCCGCCATGCGCTCGATTTTGGTAAGACGGGGGAGCGTACCCTGCGCGCCTGCTTGGGCGATGCCGCTTCGCAGGTCCCTGCCTACCAGCTGTTGTCCGAGGGCATGCGTTTTGAGGCGCGCGTTGCTCACGATGCTTGCGACTTCGATATCGATTACGTTTTTGAGGTCGATGACTGCCTGGAGGACTTTGGCATCGAGGAACTTGCCTTCGATCTGGAGCCCACCGCGTTTATCGAGGAGTTCCGCAGGCAGCAGTTCGCCCGCTCGAACCGCAGCATGTTGCCGCTGCCCGCGGCGCTCGGCGCCATTCGTCTAACGAGCGTTGAGGACGAGGTTCTTGAGCGCCATGCTCACGCCTACTTGGCTTCTCGCAAAGAACTTCTCTAAGATTTATTGACATCCATCGTCTTTCGTATCATGTTGAGGGACGGGTTTCCAATCGGTTGCGGTTCGCATGCGATTCCGACGTTCGGTTGAGACCCGTCCCGCACTTTTTGAGACAATAAGAAAGGAATCTGCATGTCTGAGTTTGCTGCCGGTCCTGCCGGTCGTATCGAACGTGTCCGTGCCCTGATGGTCGAGCGCGGCTACGACGCTATCGTGGTACGCGACGAGGCCAATCTTCGTTGGCTCACGGGCGTGAAGGGCGTCTTCGACTACACCTTCGAGTTCCCGCACGCGGCGTTTATTACGGCTGACCAGTGCCTGTTCCATACCGACTCGCGCTACCTCAACAGCTTTGAGGAGAACACGCCTGCCGGCAGCCCTTGGGTCTACGACATGGACGAGGGCACCATCCCCGGTTGGGTCGCCGGCAAGATCGCAGCCAACAAGTGCCACGTCTGCGCTGTCGAGGACGACATGCAAATCAACTTCTACCAGGGTATTCAGCGTGGTCTGGAGGATCGTTCCGTCGCCTGCATGCTGCCGCTGATGCATGACGACATTCGCATGATGCGCGCCATCAAGGACGCCGAGGAGATCGAGCTCATGCGCCATGCGCAGTCGATCACCGATGCCGCCTTCCAGCATATGCTCGGTTTTATTAAACCCGGCATGACCGAGAAGCAGGTTCGCAACGAGCTCGAGAACTTTATGTTCGCCAATGGCGCCGACAGCCTGGCCTTTGGCTCTATCGTGGCGAGCGGTCCCAACACCGCCAACCCGCACGCCGTGCCGAGTGACCGCGTGATCGAGAAGGGCGACTTCGTCCTCATGGATTACGGCGCGGGCTACTGCGATTATCGTTCCGACATGACGCGCACCGTCGTGATGGGCGAGCCCACGCAGGAGCAGCTCGACCTGTACACGCTCGTGCGCCGCACCCACGAGGAGTGCGTCGCCGCCATCCATCCGGGCGTCGAGGGCAACGACATTTTCAAGCTTTCCAAGAAGATCATCGGCGATGCCGGCTATGGCGATTACTACAACCATGGCCTGGGCCACGGCGTCGGCATCGACATCCACGAGCTGCCCAACTTCAACCGCAGCAAGAACATCATCGAAGTTGGCTCGGTTATCACCATGGAGCCCGGCGTGTATCTGCCCGGTGTGGGCGGCGTGCGTCTGGAGGACTACGGCGTGGTCACCGAGAACGGCTACGAGCCCTTCACCAAGACGCCGCATGACCTGCACATTATCGATTGCTAGCTCATTTCGATAGATTTTTGGGGCGGGGCGTCCGGAGCAATTCGGACGCCCCGCGTTCTCTTTTTATGCGCTCGCTGCAGGCGCCGTCTGCAAGTGTATAATTTCGGTCGTATGTAATTTGGACGCTTGTGCGTTCTGCCCATAACAAGAAAGGTCGCTATGCCTACCATTTCTACCGCCGACTTCAAGAACGGCCTCGGTCTCCGCATTAAGGACAAGGTCTACACCATCGTCGAGTTCCAGCATGTCAAGCCGGGCAAGGGCGGCGCGTTTGTGCGCTACAAGACCCGCGACATCAAGAGCGGCCGCGTCGTCGAGAACACCTGCAACGCCGGCACCAAGTTCGAGAGCGTTATGCTCACCACCCGTGAGTTCCAGTACCTCTACAACGATGGCGCCGACTACATCTTCATGGACAATGAGACCTATGAGCAGGTTCCCGTTCCCGAGGACATGGTGGGCGAGAACTCCAAGTGGCTGCGCGAGAACGACATCTGCCAGCTGCTCTTCGCCGACGATGAGCTCATGGGCGTGACCCCGCCGATGTTCATCGAGACCACCATCGTCCAGACCGACCCGGGCTTTAAGGGCGACACCGTCCAGGGTTCCACCAAGCCGGCCACGATCGACACCGGCGCTGTCATCCAGGTCCCCATGTACCTCAACGAAGGCGAGGTCATCAAGGTTGACACCCGCGACGGCAAGTTCGTCTCCCGCGTCTAGCAACCAACTCTTCTAGGAGGACTCATGCCCCAGGAAATCAAGATTGACGGCATCGGCATTTCGCCCGATGTTCTGACCGCCATCGTCTCGCGCGCCGTGTCGGATGTCGAGGGCATCGCCTCCGTTGGCGTCAAGGACCTTGCCACCAACCTTGTCTCCATGATGCTCTCGTCCAAGGCCCCGGCTTCCGAGCCGGCGGTCGAGGCCGAGGTCGTCGGCGACAAGCTCGCACTCACCGTGCGTGTCGTGGTGTTCTTTGGCTATCCGTTCAAGAAGCTCGCCGAGGCCGTTCGCGCCGCCGTGGTCGCCGCTATCGACGCTCAGGTGGGCGTCGAGGTCGAGCGCGTTGACGTTTGCATCGACGGCCTCGTTTTCCCCAAGGAGTAACCTTTGAGCCTTAAGGTTTATCGCGGGCGCACGCTTGCCCGCAGTCAGGCGCTGCAGCTGCTGTTCCAGGCTGAGGCCACGGACAGTCCGCTCGAGCGCGTCCTCGAGGGCGATTTCCTGATCTCGAAGGGTCCCCTCGACCCCTATGCGCTGGAGCTTTGCCGCGGTGCCTACGAGCATATCGATCGCATCGACTGTGCCCTGCGCGCCGTCGCCAAGAACTGGGATCTTATGCGCATGCCCGGCGCCGACCGCAACCTGCTGCGTATTGCCGTCTACGAGATGCGCTTCCTCACCGACGAGGAGGTCTCGGACGCCATCGTCATCAACGAGGCCGTCGAGATCGCCAAGGCTTATGGTACCGACCAGTCCGCATCGTTTGTCAACGGCGTGCTGGGCAAGATCGCTCGCAGCGAGGAGCTGCCGGGCGAGGACCTGTACCAAGAGCTGCTGGCCGAGGATCGCGCTCGCGAGGAGGCACAGGCTGCCGAGGCGGCCGCCAAGGTCGCTGCCGCTCAGGCTGCCGCCGGTGTACTTGACGAGGATGCGGACGCCGCTGGGGCCGTCGAGGCCGACTCCGTCGAGGAGTAGCCATGCCAGAGGGTTCCGTCCGCAACTTCGATGAGATCTCGGATCGCCTGGACCAGATCATCGCCACCGTTCGCTCCAAGGATACGTCCTTGGAGCGTTCGCTCGATTTGTTTGACGAGGCGATTGAGCTGGGCTCCCGTGCGGTCGATATGGTCGACAAGTTTGAGCTGACGCCGCGTGAGGCCGACAAGCTCGAGCAGGAATACGATGAGGATGCGGCAAACGAGTCCCAAGATAGACAGGCTGCATCTCCGGATACGAATGGTTGATGGCATTCATGAAACGCGTGCGTCTCGATGACGAACTGATTTCACAGGGCATCTGCGCCGATCGCGCGGATGCCCTTCGCACTCTTATGGCCGGCTTGGTTTCGAGTGGCGGTGAGCGTTTGACCTCCCCGGGGCTCAAGGTGACGCCGGGCCTGCCACTGCACGTTAAGGGGCGCATTCCGTACGTTGGGCGCGGCGGCCTTAAGCTCGAGGGTGCGCTCGATGCGTTTGGGATCGATCCGACGGACCTTGCTTGCCTCGATGTGGGATGCTCCACGGGCGGCTTTACCGATTGCCTGCTCAAGCGCGGCGCCGCGACCGTTGTCTCGGTCGACGTGGGCCGTGCCCAGTTCGACTGGTCGCTGCGTCAGGACGATCGCGTGACGCTCCACGAGCGCACGAATGTGACGCAGTTGCCCGAGCTCGGCTACGGCGGCGCTATCGACCTGGCCGTGTGCGACGTGTCGTTTACGAGTATCGCGAATATCATCGACGCGGTGCTGGCATGCCTGAAGCCTTCGGGTTCGTTTTGCACGCTCGTAAAGCCGCAGTTTGAGGCGCCGGCTGCGCTGGTGGGCGAGGGCGGTATCGTGACCGACCCCGCCGTCCGCCGCGATACACTCGTGGGGGCGATTGAGCTGTTCGCTGCCAGGGGCCTGTTCCCGCTTGACGTGTGCGTGTCGCCCATCCATGGCGCCAAGGGCAACATCGAGTTTTTCCTGTACGGCACGAGGTTTGCCCCCGGCGAGCGCTCCGATGACGAGTTGCAATCCCAGGTATCGGCTTTGAGCGAGAAAGCGGCAACGCTATGAAGGTCTTTCTGGTTCCCAATTACTACAAGCAAGAGGCGGTCGAGAGCGGCCTGATGCTCGAGCTCTGGCTGACGCGCCAGGGCTACGAGGTCGTATGGGCGGCCGATCAGCGCTCGAAGATTCAGAGCACGCCCGATGTTGACGATGCCGACTTGGTCATCACGCTCGGCGGCGACGGCACACTTCTGCGCGCCGCCCGTATTCTCAACTACCGCGAGATTCCCATTTTGGGTCTTTCCTATGGCCACCTGGGCTTTTTGACGGCGGCCAGTCCCGAGGAACGCGATATTTTGCAGGTTGTGAGCGATGCCCTGTCCGGTGAGCTCCACGTGAGCCGCCGCGCCACTATCGCCGCGGATATCGTCTCGGTGCGCGATGACGGCACGAAGGATGTCGTGCGTTCGTTCGCCCTCAACGACATGGCGCTCACGCGTGGGCCCCTGTCCGATATGGTCGAGTTTGACATCACGGTGTCCGGCCATCATATCGATCGCCTGCGCGGTGACGGTGTCGTCGTGTCGACGGCGACCGGCTCCACCGGCTATGCGCTGAGCGCCGGTGGCCCTATCGTCAGCCCTGATTACACGGGCATGGTCTGCGTGCCCATCGCGCCGCACACCATTCAGGCTCGCGCCTTCCTGACCTCGCCGAGCGATGTCGTCGAAATCTTTATGTCAGATGATCGTCCGAGCGTGCCGGCGATTGCCATCGATGGGCAGTTTATTACCTGCGATGGCACGGTCGAGAGCGTGGCTGTGCGTCGCGGTCCCGGCGATGTGCTGCTGCTGGATTATGGCCCCGAGAGCTTCTATAACTCGGTGAGCCGCGTGTTCTACGGAGTGCGTCATGATCGATGAGCTGCAGGTTTCCAACATTGCGCTCATTCGCGAGGCGACGTTGGTGCCGAGTGCCGGCTTGACCGTCCTGACCGGTGAGACCGGTGCTGGCAAGACCGCGCTTCTTTCGGCGCTCAAGCTTATTTTGGGCGAGCGCGCCGATTCGTCGACGGTTCGCGAGGGCGAGGCGCTTGCCAGCGTCGAGGCGCGCCTGTTTGACGGCCCGCACGACACGGAGGGCTTCACCGTGCAGCGCAGCCTTTCTGCCGAGGGCCGCAGCCGCGTAAAAATTGACGGCCGCATCGCCAGCGTGCGCGAGCTTTCGGAGCGCGTCGGCGTGATGATGGATCTGTGCGGTCAGCATGAACATCAGCGCCTGCTCGACCCGGCGCACCATGTCGCCATGGTCGATGCTTGGGCTGGGCGCGCGGCGCTTGAGGCGCTCGAGAAGTATCGCACCTGCTTTAAGGCTTCGCGTGCCGCCGCCAAGGAGCTTCGCCGTGTGGAGGAAGCCTCGCGTGCGCAGGGGAGTCGCGTCGAGGAAGCACGTTTTGCCCTTGAGCGTATCTCCGAGGTCGACCCCAAGCCAGGCGAGTACGAGGAACTCGAGGAGCTGCTGCCTCGCTCGGAGCACGCCGAGGTCTTGGTGGCGACGGCAAACGAGGCCCATGAATCGCTTGCCGCCGAAGGGGGAGCGCTCGATGCCGTGAACGGCGCCGTGGCCGAGCTTTCACGCATGGCGACCGTTGACCGCAAGCTCGGTGACATCGCCGATGCGCTTTCGGATGCCTGCATCTCGCTTGAGGATTGCGCCAACGAGCTGCGTGCCTATCGCGATGGCGTTGCGTTTGACCCTCGTGAGCTCGCTCGCATGCGCGAGCGGTATTCCGACCTAAAGGGCCTGCTGCGTCAGTGGGGGCCCACTATGGATGATGTCTTTGCCATGCGTGATCGCTCGCAAGAGCTGCTGTCTCTAGTCGATGATGGTGATGAACAGATCAAGAAGGCTCGCGAGGCACTCGGGAGCGCTGAACGCGAGCTCTTTGCTGCCGCCAAGGTACTTAAGCGCGCGCGGAACACCGCTGCTCCGCGCTTTTGTCACGAGGTTGGCCGTCAGATGGGTCGCCTGGAGATGGGCGGCGCCGAGCTGGTCTGGGAGTCTCGCGATCTTCCGCGTGCCGAATGGACTCTGGCGGGTCCTTCGAGCTATGAGCTGCTATATCGCAGCGGTGCCGGATTGACGCCGCGCCCCCTGCGCCGCATTGCGTCGGGCGGCGAGCTGAGCCGCGTTATGCTGGCAAGCAAGGTTGTCCTCGGTAATGCGGACGGCGTCGACACGTTGGTGTTTGACGAGGTTGATGCCGGTGTCGGAGGCTCTACTGCACGTGCTCTTGCTGGTGTGCTGGCAGATCTCGCCGCCACGCATCAGGTGATTGTCGTAACCCACCTGGCACAGGTCGCCGTCATGGCCGACAAACATTACGTGGTCAGTAAAGAGCCCGGCGACGTTCCCCAAACGCATTTGGATGAGGTAGCTGGGGACGCCCGTACCGCAGAGATCGCCCGTATGCTGAGCGGCGATCAATCGGAGGCAAGCCTAGCGCATGCCAGGCAGATGCTGGAAGAAGCGTGTGCTTAGACCGAGCCGCTACATACATGTCCGACCCGGCCGCCACGATATCGGTCCATCTACTACGTTTAATAGGCTATCGGCAACCACGCCAAAAATTGCAAAAAGAAAACCGCAGGTAGAACGCCTGCGGTTTTCTCTATTTTCGGTATGTGGTTGGGCCATACGGATAAAACGTAGTAGATGGGCCAGTTTCGTGGCGACCGGCGTTTGTCGGCTCCCCAAAATGTCTACTCCACGACCTTATCCGGCTGGATGAGCTCCTCGTAGTAGCTGATGTGCTCTCGGGCGTCCTCGATTTCGGGCAGCAGGAAGTTGTAGATAACCTCGATGATCATCGTGGCGCTCATCTTGGAGAACGCGAAGTCGCCCGTTGTCAGCAGCGCCTCGTGATTGACGGTATTAAAGGTGTAGTCGGCTAGGCGTGCAAGTGGAGACTTGCTGTCGCTGCTGATGACGACTACAGTGGCGCCGCAATCGCGAGCTGCTTTTGCCATGCGGTTCAGTCGACGCGACTTGCCTGAGTTCGAGATCAGCACGATGACATCACCAGGGCGCAACGTGAGCGCGAATCCAATCGAGGTCTCGCTGATAGTGCTTGCCATGCAGCGAAGGCCCAGCTGCGAAAACTTAAATGTCGCGTCGAGCGCGACCGCGTTCGTATTGCCCACGGCGGCGAACTCAATAACGCCGGCATTCTTAAGCGCGTGTACAACTGCGGCCAACGTGTCGTGATCAATGCCGTCGATGGTCGCATTAAGCTCACTCACCTTGGCGGCGAGGATATTTTTTAGGCTCTGCTCCATGTTGTCGAGCGAGACCTCGTCGGTCAGGCCCTCGTTGCGCTGACTCTCTAAGTCGCGCGCCAACGAAAACTGAAAGCTGCGGAAGCTGCCAAAGCCCAGCTTGCGGCAGAAGCGCGAAACTGTCGCCTCGGACGTGGCAGCGGCTCGTGAGAGCTGGGCGGCCGTCAGGCGCGGCGCCTCGGACTGGTGCTCCAATATATAGTCGACAATGCGCTGCTCGGAATCGCTGTACCCTTTGTGCGTGCTAATAAGGGAGAGCGCGCTCTTGCTGCTATCGGTCATGGATGGCTCCTGGTTGGCATTGAAAATTGGACTCGTTTTTCAATGCCATAGTATACGGGCATTTTCAATTACAAGATACACCTTGCCGTTTCAAGTGTTGATGGTAAACTTTCACTTACCGTTTACGGTTATGAAAGAACCTTTCACCGGAGAATTGCGCCCTGTCTCTTCTCACGCGGACGGTAGGTTGGTATCTTTCAAGTGTGGAAAAACGCGCATTGAAGCGCGTGTAGGGGAGCGCCTGCGGGCGCAAAACTTAAAAAGGAGGGACACATGGCTAAGTTTGACATCATCGCCGCGACCGGTTGCCCGACCGGCATTGCGCACACCTTCATGGCGAAGGAGGCGCTGGAGAAGGCAGCTGCCGAGCGAGGTCTGACCATTAAGGTCGAGACTCATGGCCAGGTCGGTGTCGAGAACGAGCTCACCAAGAGCGAGATCGCCGGTGCCAAGGCCGTCGTCGTCGCAGCCGATAAGGATGTCCAGGCTGAGCGTTTCGCCGGTAAGCCCATGGTTTCCGTCGGCGTTTCCAAGGCCCTGTCCGTCGAGGCCGCCGGAAAGCTGATCGACCGCGCGCTCGCCGCCAAGGGCGACGACACGGTTGCCGCTGCCGCTGATGTCGAGGACGAGGTCGAGGAGAAGGAGTCCATCGGCCACGTCATCTATAAGCACCTCATGAATGGCGTCAGCCACATGCTGGTCTTCGTCGTCGCCGGTGGTGTTCTGACCGCCGTATCGTTCCTGTGGGGCATTACGTCCTTCGATTCGACGGCTGCCGACTACAACAGCTTTGCCGCGATGCTCAAGATTATCGGCGGCATCGCCATGAACCTCATGGTTCCGGTGCTCTCCGCTTACATCGCCGAGTCTATCGGCAAGCGCCCGGCGCTCGTTCCCGGTTTCGTCGCCGGTATGATCGCCATCCAGGGTCTGCCCGTTAACGCCGATACCGGCATGATCGACGCCGGTGGTGCAGGTGTGGGCTTTGGCTTCCTGGGCGGCATCGTCGGTGGCTTCCTCGCTGGCTATGTCATCCTGCTGCTCGAGAAGGTTTTTGCCGGTCTGCCCAAGAACCTGGACGGCCTCAAGGCCATCTTCCTGTACCCGCTGTTCTCGACGGCTATCGTCGGTCTGGTCATGCTCGGCATCTCCGGCCCCATGGCTGCCATCAACACCGCCATGATGGACTTCCTCAAGGGCCTGTCCGCCTCTGGCGCCGTTGTCCTGGGTCTTGCCATCGGCTGCATGTGCGCCTTTGACATGGGCGGCCCGGTCAACAAGGCTGCTTACGTCACCGGTACCGCTATGCTCACCGAGGCTCTGGCCGCCGGTGTCGGTACCGACACCTACAACTTCGGCACCAACTTCATGGCTGCCGTCTCCGCCGCTTGCATCGTACCGCCGCTGATCACCACCTTCGCCGTCGTTGTCGGCAAGAAGTACTTCAGCCAGGAGGACCACGACGCCGGTGTCGTCAACCTCATTCTTGGTTGCACCCACATCACCGAGGGCGCCATTCCGTTCATGACCAAGAACATCTGGCCCGTTATGCCCATCATGATGCTCGGTTCCTCCATCGCTTCGATCCTGACCATTATGTTCAACGTTCACGATCCGGCGCCCCACGGTGGCTTCCTGGTCCTGCCCGTTGTCGAGAACGGTCCGCTGTGGGTCCTCGCGATCCTCATCGGCGCTGTGGTTGGTGGCATCCTGTTCGTGGCCTTCAAGAAGTACGACTTCGAGAAGAACCAGAAGGCCGCTCCTGCAGCCAAGCCGGTCGAGGCTCCCAAGGCCGCTGCCGTCGAGGCGCCCAAGGCCGAGGCTTCCGACTTCGTGAAGGTCGAGAACGTCTTTGTCGCCGAGGACTTCGCTTCTCGTGACGAGGCTCTGAGCTTTGTCTCCAACCAGGCCGTCAAGGCCGGTATCGCCGGCGACGCCGACGCCGTGATGAACGCCTTCCTGGCCCGCGAGGCCGAGGGCACCACGGGCATGATGGAGGGCTTCGCCATTCCGCATGCCAAGTCCGATGCCATTACCGAGGCTGCCGTCATCGTCGTCAAGGACGACTCTGGCGTGACCGGTTGGGACACCATGGACGGCGCTCCCGTCAACGTGGCCATCGCGCTGCTCATCCCGGGTGCACAGGCTGGCACCACGCACCTCAAGATCCTGTCCAAGGTCGCCGAGGCGCTCATGGACGAGGACTTCCGTGCCACCGTCAAGGGTTCCACCGACGCCGCCGAGATCGCCAAGACGATCAACGCCCGCCTGGTCTAATCCAGCAGTTAGCGAATAATATCGCCCCTTGCAACAAAGGCGGAGACCCTCACCAGGGCCTCCGCCTTTTTCATCCCCAAATAAGTTGCGGTGAAATAGGGACTGTTTAAACGATTCAGCCCCAAATTCAATCCCTATTTCACCGCAACTTACAAAAGGGCATAGATAGACCCCATCAACCAGATCAACCAGGCGAACAAAAACTCAGCCAGAATTTCGTTCGCACGATATTGCTCTGGACCGACCGAGTTTCCGCAGCTTGCTCGCCCACAGGGGGGCCGGGCGCGGCCAGTGAGATTTATCGCGAGTTCCGCACGAGCCGAAGAGCACTTAATGTGCTCTTCGTGCGAGCAGGACTGTAGAGCAGGAAATCTCACAGGCCGCGCCCGGCCCCCCGTGGGCGAGCAAGCGGACGACAAACACATCTGTCCAACAATTCGTCCGAAACATAATGAAAAACAGTTTGATGTGAGTTAATATAAACAACGTCGTTTATCTGACTCCTGCCGCATGCATGACAGGGGTTAAACACAAAAAAGGAGTCAATTATGGTTTCTGAGAAGGCTACCCTCGTCAATCCGCAGGGTCTTCACATGCGTCCGGCCGGCCTCTTCGCCTCCACCATGGGCAAGTACGCCTGCGACGTGACGGTTGTCACCCCCGAGAAGGAGGTCAACGGCAAGTCCCCGATGGCCCTCATGGCTGCTGGTATCCCTTGCGGTACCGAGGTCGAGGTCAAGTGCGACGGCGCCGACGAGGCCGAGGCTCTGGCTGCTGCCATCGAGCTCATCAAGAGCGGTCTTGGCGAGTAGAACTCAAACGGGTCGCATGTTGAACAATTAAGTTCATACTTGGGGGCGCAGTGACCTGTATCAAGGTAGCTGCGCTCTTTTGTCATGGATATGGCAAAACGCTTTATCACATGACACGGAGAGAGGAATGGGAATGTATCAGGGAGTCAACGCATCCGAGGGCATCGGTATCGGCACCGTCATGGTGGCCGTCGATCCCGACTTGACGTTTGAACCTCACGAGGTTGCTGATTCGGCAGCAGAGAAGGAGCGTTATCAGTCCGCTCTTTCGGTCTTCTGCGAGAAGACCCAGGCTCAGGCCGACCACATGAAGGAGACGGTGGGCGAGGCCGAGGCCGAGATCATGAGTGGACACATTGTCCTGGCTCAGGATCCGGGCATGACCGACGCCATTAACGCCGCCATTGACGGCGGCACCTGCGCCGAGCAGGCGCTCATGGACACCTCGACCATGTTCGAGAACATGTTCCTGTCCATGGACGACGAGATGTTCCGTCTGCGCGCGGCCGACATCGCCGACATCCGCACCGGTATTCTGGCCGAGTTGCTGGGCAAGGAGGTCGTCGACCTCTCCGTCCTGCCCGAGAACACCGTCGTTGTCGTGCACGACCTTACGCCGTCTATGACCGCCACGATCGATAAGGCCCACGTTGCCGGTATCGTCACCGAGACCGGTGGCCGCACGTCGCACTCCGCGATCATCGCGCGCGCCCTCGAGATTCCGGCTGTCCTTTCGGTCTCTAACAGCTGCACCGCGCTTCGCAACGGTATGACCGTCGTCGTCGACGGTGGCAAGGGTGTTGTTGAGGCCGATCCCGATGAGGAGACGCTCGCTGCCTACACCGCCAAGGCCGAGGCCTTCGCTGCCGAGAAGGCAGCCCTCGAGGCCTTCCGTGGCAAGCCGTCAGTGACTGCCGATGGCATCAAGAAGATCATCGCCTGCAACATCGGTAACCCCGATGACGTGTCCAACGCGCTCGATCACGATGCCGAGGCCATCGGTCTGTTCCGCTCCGAGTTCCTGTTCATGGACTCTGCTGAGCTTCCTTCCGAGGAGGAGCAGTTCAACGCCTACCGCAAGGTCGCCAGCGCGCTCAAGGGCGCTCCGGTCATCATCCGCACGCTCGATGTGGGTGGCGACAAGGAGATCCCGTACCTGCACATGGTCAAGGAAGACAACCCCTTCATGGGCTTCCGCGCCGTGCGTTACTGCCTGGCCAATCCCGACCAGTACAAGGTCCAGCTCCGCGCCCTGCTGCGCGCCAGCGCCTTTGGTGACGTCAAGATCATGATCCCGCTCGTCACCTGCGTCGAGGAGGTCGTGGCCGTCAAGGAGCTCGTCGAGCAGTGCAAGGCCGAGCTGACCGAAGAGGGTCGCAAGTTCAACGAGAACATCGAGGTCGGCATCATGGTCGAGACGCCCGCCGCTTCGCTGCTCGCTGACCGTCTGGCCGAGGTCGCCGACTTCTTCTCCATCGGCACCAACGACCTGATCGGCTACACCATGTGCGCCGACCGTGGCAACGACACCATCTCCAACCTGTACCAGGTGTACTATCCCGCCGTGCTCCGCTCGCTCAAGAACATTATCGAGAGCGGCGTGAAGGCCGGCATCATGGTCGGTATGTGCGGTGAGGCCGCTGCCGATCCGCTGCTTGAGCCGCTGCTGATCAGCTGGGGCCTGGAGGAGTTCTCGATGAGCGCTCCGTCCATCCTGCGCGCCCGCAAGACCATCAGCCAGTGGACCAAGGCCGAGTGCGACGAGCTTGCCGAGAAGGCGCTCGCCTGCAACACTGCCGCCGAGGTCAAGGCGCTGCTCGAGTCCGCAGCTCGTTAATTTGGTATCAGAGGTAACCGCGTGGTTGGAATGGGCCGGCCACGCGGCCCTCACATATACAGGGGGTACTGTAAATGTTCTACACGCTAACCGCTAATCCGGCTGTCGACATGACGGTTTCGAGCTCTCCGCTCGAGCCCGACGAGAACGTCCGCACCGGCTCGGCCAGCTACACGGCTAACGGCAAGGGCCTCGACGTGTCCTTCGCCTTTAAGAAGATGGGCGTCGACACCGTCGCGCTCGGCTTCTTCGCCGGCTTCACGGGCAAGTTCATCGTCGAGGAGGTCATGAATCTGGGTTGCCTGTGCCGCCCGGTTTGGACCGACGGCATCACGCGTATCAACACCTACGTCAACGATGGCCAGCACGAGTACGGCATCCTCAACCCCGGCGCTCCTATTACGCCGCAGCACCAGGAGGAGCTCTACAACATTCTGGACACCGCGGGCGACCTTGAGTGCCTGATCGTCTCCGGTTCCGTGCCTCCCAAAGCTACGCCCGACTTCCTGGCTCAGGTCATGGAGCACGCTCAGGCCCGTGGCGCCGACGTCGTCCTGGACTTGTCCTCCGACAAGCTCAAGGAGCTCGCTCACAAGAAGCCGCTGCTCATCAAGCCGAACCATCACGAGATGAAGGCTATCTTTGGCGTGCCGGTCGACACCGACGACGAGGTCCGCGTTGCCATGAAGCTCGCCCACGACGCCGGCGTCCAGAACGTGCTGCTCACCCGTGGTAGCCGCGGCGACGCTTACTTCTCCAACGGCGAGGACATCTGGTACGCCAAGCGTGAGTTCAACATCAAGCTGGTCTCTTCCGTCTGCGCCGGCGACTGCACCCTCGCTGCGTTCCTGCACAAGTGGTACAGGGATCGCGACAACGTCGAGGAGGCCATGAAGCTCGCTATGGCCACCGGCGCCAACGTTGCCGAGTCCGTGGGCATCGGTGACTTCGGTCACGTCGATGAGTACAGCAAGCGCGTTGCTGTCCGTAAGCTCGATCGTAAGTAAGCGAAAAGCGACATATTCGTGCGCATGCGGCGTCCCGGTTTTAATCGGGGCGCCGTTTTTTTGTCCCTCCCGAACCTTGGCGCCGCACTTCACGCGTTCCACACCGTTCACCGAGTTGTTGTAGCCTTTTGCCGAAGCGTGGAATATACTTTCATTAACACGATGCTTCGTGAAAGGAACATTCATGATTTATACGCTCACTGCAAATCCCGCTATTGACTACAACATCTCCTGCGACGGTCTGTCCGCCAATACCGTTACGCGCACCCGTAACGCGGTCTATACCCCCAACGGCAAGGGTCTCAACGTCTCGTTTACGCTCGACCACTACGGTGTCGACACCACGATTCTGGGCTTCTTCGCCGGCTTCTCGGGCGAGTTCATTGTTAAGGGCGCCGAGGCCTTGGGTGTGCCCGTTAAGCCCGTGTGGACTGACGGCATCACGCGCGTCAACGTGTTCCTCAACGCCGGTCCCGACACCGAGTACAACATGGTCAATGCCGGTGCCGCCATTAACGAGGCCAACGAGCAGGAGATGTTTGATCTCATCGATTCACTCGACGACATGACCTGCCTGGTTATCAGCGGCTCGCTGCCCCCCAACACCTCTGAGGGCTTCCTGGCCGAGGTCCTGCGTCGCGTGAAGGCCAAGGGTGCTGAGTTCGTGCTCGATATCTCGAGTCATCAGCTGTCCGATCTCATTGCCATGGAGCCGTTGCTCATTAAGCCCAACGACGACGAGCTGTTCGACATCTTTGGTATTAAGGTGAGCGGTGGCGACGACGAGTCCGTCAAGGGCGCGATGGCCGAGCTTCACGCCAAGGGCGCTAAGAATGTGCTGTTGACCCTGGGTGGCGACGGCGCGTACTTCTCCAACGGCGAGCACATCTGGTTTGCCAACCGTACCTTTGAGGTCAAGGTGCTGTCGACTGTCTGCGCTGGCGATTCCTCGCTCGCTGCCTTCCTGTCCGTGTGGCACGATGCCCCCGAGCGCGTCGAGGACGCCCTGCGCCTTTCGATGGCCACCGGTGCCAACGTGGTTGAGTGCCCTGGTCTGGGCGATTTTGCCAAGGTGGATGAGTACAAGAAGAACATCGAAGTTCGTCAGGTCTGCTAGCCGCATCGAAAAATCGTTGCCGAACACCCGCTTTGGATTTCCGAGGCGGGTGTTTTTTTGCGCGCTTAACGTATATGGCGTCTGCTGTCTCGTTTTATCGAATCGACGACGCGATTGCGTGTGCGCGCTTTCCCGTTTCTTGTTAGACTTCTTGAGAACCATCGATTAACGCTCGCAAGTGCAGGAGGCCATAGGCATGTGCAATGTTTCGCTCAACGGTACGCAGCCGACCGATGCCTCCCTGCGCGTCCTACGCGCGCTCGAGGCGGCTGGTCTTGAGGCTTGGTACGTAGGTGGTTGGGTACGCGATGCCCTGATGGGGCGCCCCAGCCACGATGTTGACATGTGTTGTAGCGGCCTGTGGCAGGAGTCCAAAGCGGCGCTCGAGGCGGCTGATATTGCCGTGGTTGAGTCGGGCATTAAATTTGGCGGCATCACGGCCATTTGCGATGGCGAGCGCATTGAGGTCACCACCTACCGCCTGGACGGCTTTTACACCGATGGTCGCCATCCCCAGAGTGTGGAGCGCGCGGCGTCGCTTGAGGACGATCTGGCGCGCCGCGACTTTACCGTCAATGCCATGGCCTGGCATCCCGAGCGCGGTCTTGTCGACCGCTACGATGGCCAGGGCGACCTGAAGCGCAAGCTCATCCGTGCCGTTGGAGATCCCAAGCGTCGTTTTAACGAGGACGCGCTTCGCATGCTGCGCGCGGTGCGTTTTGCCTGCCGTCTGGACTTTATGATTGAACCCGCGACCAAACAGGCGCTGGCCGAATGTGCGCCGCTGATCGATGCCGTGGCACGCGAGCGCGTTGGTATAGAGCTTGAGGGCATTCTTTCGACCGGCCACGGGGGAGACGCGATGCTGCGCTACCCCGAGCTTATTTGCGCCGCCGTGCCCGAGCTTGCTGCGGGTAGGGGCTTTGACCAGCGCAGTGTCTATCATGCGTTTAACGTCTACGAGCACATCGCCCGCGTGCTGACGGTGGCAGGGGAGCTGGCGCTGTGCGACGGCGTCACGCCCTCGTCGAGCCTTATGTGGGCGGCGTTTTTGCATGACGTCTCCAAGCCCGATTGCTTTACGGTTGACCATGCGGGCAGCGGTCACTTCTACGGCCATCCTGAGCTCGGCGCCAAAAAGGCGCGTGTCATCATGGATCGCCTGGCGCTCTCGCACGATTTGGTGCGCGATGTGTGCCTGCTGATCAAATACCATGACAAGCCGCTGCGCCCCGAGCGATCCTGCCTGCTCAATATGATGCGCGCGCTTTCGGGCGAGGGCGTCGATACGCCGCGTCTGATGGACGAGCTCATGGACCTTAAGCGTGCCGACACGCTCGGCAAGGCGCCGTCATGCTTCTATTATGTCGAGACGATTGAGGAGATGCGCTCGCTGACTCGCGAGTTGCTGGCGGCGGGGGAGCCCTATACGCTCAAGATGCTTGCCATCAATGGTGGCGACTTGATTCGCGCCGGCGTCAAGCCCGGGCCGGAACTGGGGCAGCTGCTCAATGCCGCCCTCGATGCCGTGATCGAAGACAACATTCCCAACGAGCGTGAAGCCCTCCTGGCTCATCTCAACCTGGGGTAGTTAATTTGGGACGGGGCTTTTTTAGCTGCTCCTGCTGTCAATCGGACGAACCGATTGTGATTTTGGCAGAGGTAGCTAAAATAGCCCCGTCCCAAATTAGCTACCCGGCTGACCTGCGCGTTCCATAACCTGCCGACAATTTTTCGGCAATTTGGAATTTCTTCTTGCGCTTGCGTTTTTTGTCCCGTAATATATTTCCTCGCAGCACGGCAGTGCAGATGTCATGTGGCCCGTTCGTCTAGCGGTTTAGGACGCC
>CABQMF010000031.1 GCA_902465265.1 uncultured Collinsella sp.
CCCTGCTTGCCCTTGAGGGCCTCGGCGAGCGACTTGAGCGGGCGACCGCCACGGCCAGAGACCGGGCGACCACGACGGCCGTTGTCGAACAGGGCGTCCACGGACTCCTGGAGCATGCGCTTCTCGTTGTTCACGATGATCGCAGGGGCGTCCAGGTCGAGCAGGCGCTTGAGTCGGTTGTTACGGTTGATCACGCGACGGTACAGGTCGTTGAGGTCGGACGCGGCGAAGCGGCCGCCGTCGAGCTGGACCATCGGGCGCAGATCGGGCGGAATGACCGGGATGACGTCCAAGATCATGTTCGCGGGGCTGTTGCCGCCCTTCAGGAAGGCGTCAACGACCTCGAGGCGCTTAACGGCCTTCTCGCGCTTCTGCTTCTGGGAGTCCTCGTCGGCGATGATGGCCTTGAGCTTCTCGGCCTCGGAAGGAAGGTCGATGGCAGCGAGCAGGTCGCGGACGGCCTCGGCACCCATGCCACCCTTGAAGTACATGGAGTAGTAGCGGGTCATCTCGCGGAACAGCGGCTCATCGGAGATGAGGTCGCGCTCGGTGAGTTTCATGAAGGCGTTGAAGGCGTCCGTGCGGAGCTGCTTCTCGTCCTTGCACTCTTCCTCGATGTCGACGATGCCGGAGGCGATCTCCTCGGGGGTCAGCGGCTCCTCGTCGGAGAACTCGTCAAAGTTCTCGGGGTCGCCCTGCTCCTTGAGGGACTCGATCTGGCGGGCGCACTCGGCATCGATCTCTTCCAGATCGGCGGCGAGCTCCTCGCGCAGGTCGTCGGCGTCGGCCTCGCGAGCCTCATAGTCAACCTCGGTGATGATGTAGCTGGCAAAGTACAGAACCTTCTCGAGGTCCTTGGACTTGATGTCGAGCATACGGCTCATCGGGAAGCTCGTGGGGCTCTTGAAGTACCAGATGTGGGACACGGGAGCGGCGAGCTCGATGTGACCCATGCGGTCGCGACGCACCTTGGCCGAGGTAACCTCGACGCCGCAGCGCTCGCAGACGATGCCCTTAAAGCGGATGCCCTTGTACTTGCCGCAGGAGCACTCCCAGTCCTTGGCGGGACCGAAGATCTTCTCGCAGAACAGGCCGTCCTTCTCGGGCTTGAGGGTACGGTAATTGATGGTCTCCGGCTTCTTGACCTCACCGTGCGACCAGGAACGGATCTGGTCGGCGGAGGCAAGGGAGATCTTTACCGAGTCAAAATCAGTAGCTTCGAAATCTGCCACAGTCAACTACTCCTTATCAGTGGTCGTGGCGGCGACAGCCTCGGGTGCCTCGGCGGTCTCGGCATCCTGGGCCTCGACGTCGGCGTCAACGCCGGCGAGCGCAGCCAGGTCGTCGAGAGCGGAGGTCTCCTCGGCGGTCACAGGGGCGGAGGCGTCCTCGTCGGCATCGTGCATGGGCTCGATGTCCAGTGCGAGGGAGCGAATCTCCTTGACGAGAACCTTGAAGGACTCGGGGATACCCGGGACAGGAACGTTCTCGCCCTTGACGATGGACTCGTAGGTCTTGACGCGGCCCACGGTATCGTCGGACTTGACGGTCAGGATCTCCTGCAGGACGTTGGAAGCACCGTAAGCGTACAGTGCCCAAACTTCCATCTCGCCGAAGCGCTGGCCGCCGAACTGAGCCTTGCCGCCCAGAGGCTGCTGGGTAACCAGGCTGTAAGGGCCGGTCGAACGGGCGTGGATCTTGTCGTCGACCATGTGGCCGAGCTTGAGGATGTAGGACGTACCCACGGTAATGGGCTCGCGGAACTCCTCGCCGGTGCGGCCGTCGAACAGGCGGGTCTTGCCGCGCTCGTCAAGCTGGGTGACGAACTCGGGGCGCATGTGATCGCCAAAGGCAGCGGTGGCCTTGTTGAGCATGTTCTTGTTGGCACGGCGGATGACCTCGGCGATCTCGTCCTCCTTGGCGCCGTCGAAGACGGGCGTGGCGGTGAAGAACGGACCGGGGACGTACTTGTCGGAGTCGGCCTGCTCGGTATCCCAACCGCAGGCAGCAGCCCAGCCAAGGTGGCACTCGAGCAGCTGGCCGACGTTCATACGCGAAGGAACGCCCAGCGGGTTGAGGATAACGTCGATCGGGGTACCGTCAGCCATGTAGGGCATGTCCTCGACCGGCAGAACGTTACAAATAACACCCTTGTTGCCGTGGCGGCCGGCGATCTTATCGCCCTGCTGGATCTTACGACGCTGGGCGACGTAGACGCGCACCTGCTCGTTGACACCGGGGGCCAGGTCGTCGCCGTTCTCGCGGCTAAAGCGGACGACGTCGATGACGCGGCCGTAAGCGCCGTGAGGCATCTTAAGGGAGGTGTCGCGGACGTCGTGAGCCTTGGCACCGAAGATGGCGCGCAACAGGCGCTCCTCGGCGGTCAGAGCGCTCTCGCCCTTAGGCGTGACCTTGCCGACCAGGATGTCGCCAGGGCCGACCTCGGCGCCAATGCGGATGATGCCGTCCTCGTCGAGGTTGGCAAGCATGTCCTCGGAGAGGTTCGGGATCTCGCGGGTGATCTCCTCGGGGCCGAGCTTGGTGTCGCGGGCGTCGATTTCGTGACGGGTGATGTTGATGGTCGTCAGCAGGTCCTCGGCCACCAGGCGCTCGGACACGACGATACCGTCCTCGTAGTTAAAGCCTTCCCACGGCATGTAGGCCACGGTGAGGTTCTGGCCCAGTGCGAGCTCGCCGTGATCGGTCGAAGGACCGTCGGCCAGAGGCTCGCCCTGCTCAACGGTGTCACCGACGCGAACGAGCGGACGGTGGTTGATGCAGGTGGACTGGTTGGAGCGCTGGTACTTGGCCAGGTGATACTCGTCCATGCCGCCGGCATGCTTGACGATAATCTTGGCGGCGTCGGCAAAGATGACCTCGCCGGCGTTCTTGGCCAGGGTGACCTCGCCGGAGTCCAGAGCGGCGCGACGCTCCATGCCGGTTCCGACATAGGGAGCGGCGGGGTGAACCAGCGGCACGGCCTGGCGCTGCATGTTAGCGCCCATCAGCGTACGCTTGGCGTCGTCGTGCTCAAGGAACGGGATCAGCGTGGCTGCGACGGAGAGCATCTGACGCGGCGAGACGTCCATGTAGTCGACGTCCTCGACGGGCACGTCGGCGGGAGCGCCGAAGGAGCCGTCGAAGTCGCGGGTACGGGCGATCACGGTGTGCGGACGGACAAGCTTGCCCTCGGCATCGGTCGTGATGAACTCGTTGGTCTTGGGATCGAGCGGCGTGTTGGCCGGCGCGATGACGTGCTTCTCTTCCTCGTCAGCGGTCATCCAGTCGATCTGGTCGGTGGCAACGCCGTTCTCGACGCGACGGAACGGAGCCTCGATGAAGCCGTACTCGTTGACGCGGGCGTAGAGGGCGAGCGAGCCAATCAGGCCGATGTTGGGGCCTTCGGGGGTCTCGATCGGGCACATGCGGCTGTAGTGCGAGTTGTGAACGTCGCGGACGGCCGTCGGCACGTTGGTGCGGCGGCTGGAGCCGGACTTGTGGCCGGCAAGACCACCAGGGCCGAGTGCGGACAGACGGCGCTTGTGGGTCAGACCGGTCAGGGGGTTCGCCTGGTCCATGAACTGCGAGAGCTGCGAGGAACCGAAGAACTCCTTGATGGAGGCCACGATCGGGCGGATGTTGATGAGCGACTGCGGAGTGATCTCGTCGATGTCCTGGGAGCTCATGCGCTCACGGACGACGCGCTCCATACGGCTCATGCCGATACGGAACTGGTTGGCGACGAGCTCGCCGACGGTACGGATACGGCGGTTGCCGAAGTGGTCGATGTCGTCGACCTTGAAGCCCTGCTCGCCGGCAGCGAGGGACAGGAGGTAGCGCAGCGTCGCGACGATATCCTCGTCGGTGAGCACCGTGACCTCTTCCTCGGTGGTGAGGTTGAGCTTCTTGTTGACCTTGTAACGACCGACGCGGGCCAGATCGTAGCGCTGCGGGTTGAAGAGCAGGCCCTCGAGCAGGCTACGGGAAGCGTCCACGGTGGGAGGCTCGCCCGGGCGCAGGCGACGGTAGATCTCGATGAGGGCGTCCTCGCGAGTGAGGGCGGTGTCGCGCTCCAGGGTGCGCTTGATCACATCGGAGTTGCCGAGCAGCCCGATGATGTCGTCGTTGGTGACGGCAATGCCAAGGGCGCGCAGGAACATCGTGGCGCTCTGCTTGCGCTTACGGTCAATGGAGACCATGAGCTGGTCGCGCTTGTCGACCTCAAACTCAAGCCAGGCACCGCGGGACGGAATGATCTGGGCCTTGTAGATCTGCTTGCCCGAATCCATCTCGGAGCTGTAGTACACGCCCGGGGAGCGGACGAGCTGCGAGACGACGATACGCTCGGTACCGTTGATGATGAAGGTGCCCTGATCGGTCATCATGGGGAAGTCGCCCATGAAGACGAGCTGCTCCTTGATCTCGCCGGTCTCCTTGTTGGTGAGACGGACGTCGGTCAGAAGCGGAGCCTGATAGGTCATATCCTTCTCGCGGCACTCCTCGACGGTGTGCGCGGGGTCGCCGAACTGATGCTCGCCGAAGGTAACCTCGAGAACATGGTTCTGGCTCTGGATGGGGCTGGATTCCTTGAACGCCTCACGAAGGCCCTCGTCCTTAAAACGCTCAAAGGATTCCCTTTGAACAGAGATAAGGTTGGGGAGCTCCATGGCCTCCGGGATTTTCCCGAAGCTGACGCGCTTGCGCTCAGTGGCAGTGTATGCGTAGGTCACCAGGTTTTTCCTCCTTCACGGAAATGCTCGGTGGGTTGGCGAGGCATAGCTTCGCCAGTTATCGCAACCTAATAGTTTATCAGGTACCGACCGTTGGGCAAGAAAAGCCTTGACGCGATTGAGTTTTTGGAGTAGCAAAGTTTTTCGACAGAAAATATGCAGGTAGATAGGTGTGTATCGAACATCTGTTCATATATTTTCTGTGAACAGCGCTGCTGATGCGCGCCGCTGAATGGCGGAATGGCGGCGAGGGTTGATCGAGCGGAAACTGCGTCCCGTTTTGAGGCCTCAAACTGGGACGCAGCTTCCGATTGAGCCCTGTTTGGGAAAGCACATCCCATTCTGAGCCGAAATTCCGGGTCGCAGTTTCCGCTAGGGGCTCCAACCGGAAAGCGCATCGCAGAATTCGACCAAATTGTAGGTCGCACTTTCCGGCAGGACGTGACAAGGGGACCGCCGTTTAATCGCATTCGTTTGGCAATGTTGCGCAACAGATTCTTCGAATCCGGCATGAAGATACTGGATGGTTACTTATAGCCTAAAGAAAGGATTGCCATGTTTAAGAGCATCCGAAAAGACGGGAAGATCGCCGCAGTCGTAATCGGCATCGCAGCGGCGCTGACCCCGCTGGCCGCCCCCCCCGCGGCATTAGCTGACGGCCTACCGACACCGGAGCTTGAGAAGTCGTTAACTGTTGACGTCGAAGGCCAAGATTCGAGTGCATGGTCCACGGACGATGGCAATTACGCCGTCATCGACGATTGTGACTATGACCTTGACGATAACGATAATAATGTATATTATGGATATTCACGGCTTGATCTTAAGAGCGGTGAAGTCACTCCTATCGACATACCGAAATCCTGTCTATCCAATGTTTACAGTACTTCGAACGGCGAGTATCTTTATTGGCTGGAGGACGGCAAGGTCATCGTCTATTCCGTCGAAGATCAACAGCGGGTCGCCCACTCTATACACGTAAAGAAGTCAGAGGTCGGCAGCATCGAGCTTAATGAAGACGGAAACAGCTTGACCGCCCATTGTTCGAATGGCAAATACGGGGGAGTTTGCGTTTTCAATCTGCAATCAAATAAGAAAACATTTACGTACAAGTTCGAAAAAGGCGATTTGAATGCCGTCCTCTCAAGGGATGGAAAGCATTTGTATGTCTGCTCGAATCGAAAGCTCAAGATAATCGACATTCCCGATGGCTCCACGTCAATTAAAGGGATACCAGGCAACGCCCAATGTGATGGGGTAACTACGGCAGACGGGTCCGATAAACTACTCATACGGACTACCAGCGACGATGACGATTCGCCATATACAACTTATTTCATGGCGGATTACGATGGCAACAACATCGATAAAGTAGCCGACGGTCGCACTGGCGAGCGTCTCGGCCTGGGACTCGCACGATAATTCAAGCGCAATCCGTCTCATCGACACCAAGACGGGCCAGAGAGTCGACTGTAAAATTAAATCGGATAGCACTGGCATCCCCGAGTTCGTCGATAACGACCAAAAAATTCTCGTGGACTATTCCGATGCCGAAGACCCCACGAAGCTGCACATCGACGTCTACAAGTCGAATATCCACTATAGTCCGATCGAAGAAATCATCTTCTTTGCCCAGGACAACATGCCAATCGTTATTGGCGGTGGAGTTGCGGTCGTCCTGATAATCATCGGCGGCATCACCATCGTTTGCACCCTTCGCAAAAAGCGCGCCGCAGCTCAAACAAGCATCGCTGGCACCACACCCAAAGCAAAGAAGCACAAACGCAGCCGCAACAAGAAGTATTCCCAGCAGGAACAGGTCGCTCAACAGTCTTCTGCTGATTCGGCATTTGATGCACAATGGCAATCATCAGGGAAGCCCCTCACAGACATTTCCCAGCAGCCGGTCGCATCTTCCGCCCCGAAATTCTGCCGCCACTGCGGCACCCCACTCGTACCAGAAGCCAAGTTCTGCCCCAAGTGCGGCCATCCGGTCGAATAGCACCTGACAAGCAAACCCACAGCCAAATCGGGCCGCCCCTCACGGGACGGCCCTTTTGCTTGGAAGAAAATCAGGTGAAGCGGTAGGATGTGACAAAGGGATTGTCCCTTTGTCACATTGGCCAAAAAAACGGGTGCAGACCGAAGTCCGCACCCGTAAATGTCGATGCCCGAAGGCTTACTTGCGCATCAAACCGCCGCGCTCGTCGATGGCGTCCCAGAAGGCGCCGGCAAAGCGAGGATCGCTTGCGGCCATGAGGGCGTTGGTGGCCATCCAGCCAGACGGGGTGCCGGTATCGTAGCCCGACAGCGGGTCGAAGACGACGGCGTACATGGCCTCGCGGTCGAGCGAGCGGGCCATGGCGTCGGTAAGCTGGATCTCGCCGCCCTTACCGGCCTGCTGATCGGCGAGCAGGTCCATGACCAGCGGGCTCAGCAGGTAACGACCGACGATGTACAGGTTGGACGGAGCCGCCTCGGGAGCGGGCTTCTCGACCAGACCGCCGATGCGCCAGACAGCGCCCGGCTCGGCATCGGCAACGCCCTCGGCGCCCTCGAGCGAACCGACGCGCTCGCCGGCGATAACGCCGTAGCGGCTGACTTCCTCGGGCGAGCAAGCAGCGACAGCGATAACCGATGCGCCACCGTGCTCTTTGGAAACGGCGAGCATCTTGTCGCAGATGTCGCGGTTAGGCACAACGTAGTCGCCCAGAAGAACCAGGAAGTTCTCCCCTGCCACGGCGTCGGCAGCAGAGCGAATGGCGTGACCGAGGCCCTTGGGCTCGTACTGATAACGGAAGTCGACCGGCATACCGCCCGCATGGGCGACGGCGTCGGCGTAGGCGTCCTTACCACGCTCGCGCAGCAGGTTCTCGAGCGAACGATCGGGCTGGAAATAGCTCAGCAGCTCGGGCTTACCGGGAGAGGTAACGATGATGGCATCGTCGACTTCCTCGGGGTCGAGCGCCTCCTCAACGACATACTGAATGACCGGCTTGTCGAGCACCGGCAGCATCTCTTTGGGCGTGCACTTAGTGCCAGGCAGAAAACGCGTGCCAAGGCCGGCGGCGGGGATGATTGCCTTCATGTTATTCAAGGATCCTTTCGCAGGCGCAGAATGCGCCCTATGCGTGCGGCACGGCGGCCGCAGACCAAATTGCGATACCGAAGTATCTTACCGCCGGAGACATACGTCGCCGTAAGGCAAACGCAATTCTTCAGCAGGTCAACGCAAATTATTGCTCAAATGGTGCAATTTTACGCCCCAGCGGTAACGGGATTGGCACGGCGAAGACAACGGCGCTCTGCGTGCCGAGCAATGGGAATGAGGGGCCAAAACAAAAAAGACGGGGCTCGCAATGCGAACCCCGTCTGCAAAAAAATCTGGCGAGAGAGCCTGATTACTTGAGGGTGACAGCAGCGCCAGCAGCCTCGAGCTTCTCCTTGGCAGCCTCGGCGTCCTCCTTCTTGGCACCCTCGAGAACAGCCTTGGGAGCGCCCTCGACGACCTCCTTGGCCTCCTTCAGGCCAAGGTTGGTGAGCTCACGGACGGCCTTGATGACCTGGATCTTGTTGTCGCCGAAGCCCTCGAGCACGACGTCAAACTCGGTCTTCTCCTCGGCCTCAGCAGCGCCAGCAGCAGGAGCGGCGACAACAGCGGCAGGAGCAGCGGCGGAAACGCCGAAGGTGTCCTCGATAGCCTTGACGAGCTCGGAAGCCTCGAGAAGGGTCATTTCCTTAAGAGCATCGATGATCTCATCGGTGGTAAGCTTAGCCATTTCTAAGTCCTTTCGGTTTCCGTGCGGATGCACGGAGATCAGTTAAAACACGGCGCGAATGCGCCAAGGGTGCGGCGTTGCCGCCGCGGGTGAAAACAGCAACTAGGCTGCCTTCTGCTCGGAGACCTGCTGGATCGAACGAGCGAGACCAGAGGAAACGCCGTTGACGCAGACAGCGATGTCGCGAGCGAAACCGGAGATGAGACCGGCGATCTGGCCGAGAAGCTGATCCTTGGTGGGCAGCTCGGCGATAGCCTTAACATCATCAGCGGAAACGGCCTTGCCGTCGGAGATACCGCCCTTGATCTCAAGGACGCCCTTGGACTGAGCGGAGAAGTCCTTAAGGGCCTTAGCGGCCTCGACCGGCTCGGACTCGTAGAACACATAAGCGACGGGGCCGGCGAGGATCTCGTCGAGCTCGGGCTGCTCCTGGTTCTTGAGAGCGATCTTGACCAGGTTGTTCTTGTAGACCTTCATCTCGGCGCCGCACTCGCGAAGCTGATGACGCAGCTCCTGAGCCTGCTTAACCGTCAGACCGTTGTAGTTGACGACGAACAGACCGGCGTTCTCGGCGATACGGGACTCGATCTCTGCAACCTTGTCGATTTTGTACTGCTGGGGCATGAATTACACCTCCTCGAATTCTTTCCGGGCACGGTCCGCCACAAGGACGTGACGGGGGCATGTCCAAAAAGAAAGCCCCCGCGCTGCATGAGCGACGGGGGCGAGAAGACATATCTACTCGACCACCTCGGCTGGCGGGATATCCCATTAAGCTCGCGGGCGATGCCCGTTTGCACCGGCTGTCTCTGGCAGCGGATTCGTGCGTGAACCGAAAGTATTATGGCGGGGACCCCGGCGTCGGTCAACGGAAAACCGGGCTGTACACAATTCCACCATCCGGCACGCGTCGCCGAAGGCCGGGCGCAAGGTTTTCGCTCGGTCAAGTCCTGGGCTCGCTCGGAAAGCACATTAAGTGCTTTCCGGCTCGTGCGGAATCTACGAAAACCTTGCGCCCGGCCTTCGGCGGCGCGGCCTGCGTCAACTATGGGGCAGCCCGGGTTTTCGTTGGCTGACGTCCCCACTCATAATGCTTGGGTCGGTAGGCTGATGTGTTGCGTCCCGTTGGGCTATAAGGTTGAAATGAAGGTGGACAGGCGATTTAGGCCTTCGTCTAGGTCTTGGTCGGAGACGCAGTAGCTTAGGCGGATGTGGCCTTCGGTGCCGAAACAGTCGCCTGGGACTAGGGCTACGTTTGCTTCTTTGATGGCTTTGATGCAGAAGTCTTCGCTGGTTAGGCCGAATTGTTTGATGCTCGGGAAGGTGTAGAAGGCGCCTGCGGGCTCTACTACGTCGAGGCCCATGGCGTCTAAGGCTGCGAGCACGCGTTTGCGGCGGGCTCGGTAGACTTCGAGCATGGGGGTGGGGTCGACGGTCAGGGCTCGGGCTGCGGCGTCCATTTCGAAGGAGACGGCACTCGATACTAAGTATTGGTGGGCCTTTGCAATCTCGGCGATGACGGGGGCTGCCGCTGCGAGCCAGCCCAGGCGCCAGCCGGTCATGGCCCAGGGCTTGGAGAAGCTCTCGATGACCACCGTCTGCTCGCGTAGCTCCGGGTGGCGCTGGGCAAATCGTTCGTAGCCGTCCACATAGACCAGGCGGTTATATACGTCGTCGCAGACTACGTAGATGCCCGCCTGCTCCGCTACGCGCGCCACGGCGTCGAGCGATGCCGCGTTAAGAATGCAGCCCGTAGGATTGTTGGGCGAGCAGATGACGATGGCCTTGGTCGCCGCTGTCACGCAAGCACGAAGTGCGTTTTCGTCAATCTGGAATTGCGCAGGCTCCGTATCCAAAAAGACCGCTTTGGCGTGATTGGCCACGACGATGCTCTCGTACAGGCCAAAGGCCGGCGTGGGGATGATGACCTCGTCGCCGGGGTTGAGCATAGCCATGAATGTTGCCGACAGGGCCTCGGTCGCGCCGTCGGTCAGGATGACCTCATCGGTGGAAAACGCCAGGCCCGCGTCGCCCATATATGCGGACAGCGCCTCGCGCAGGGCGGGGCGGCCGTTGTTGGGCGGATAGTGCGTGTCGCCGCGGCCCAGCGCGGTGGTCACCTCGGCGCTAATCACATCGGGCGTGGGAAAATCGGGCTCGCCAAGCGCAAGCGCGATGCATCCCGGATGCTGGGCGGCGAGCGCATTGATCCGACGGATGCCGGAGGGCTTGAGCGTGGCAAGCGAGGTATTCATGGGCAGACGCATGGCGTTCCTTTCGTAAGGGTTGCACTAGGATAGCGCGGCGAGGCGCCGCCGGACGGTGTAACCTAAACGGAAACCAATCGGAAAGGAGGCGGCATGGAAACGACCGCACGTGGCGATGTACCAAAAACACTGCATAACATCGCGTTTGTCAGTATTCCCAAGAGCGCCGATCTTGAGTTTTTGCTCTGGGACCTGCAGGATGCCATCGCCGCCTATGCTCAACTTTCTGGCACCGCGCTCCCCCGCCCGATCGATTTGAAGGCGGATGATGCCGGCAGCGTTGTGGACGGCATTGTATTCGCTGTTGAAGATGTGCTCGATGGCGAGGCGATGGCCGTCGTTGAACGGGCGCTCGAATGTGTTGAAGGCGCAGGAACACGCGTCTATGTGGTTGTTCAAGCCGACTGTAGGAGTTCCGAGCAGGCGCACACGGTCGTTGGCCATCTGCACGAAGTGTGCGAGCGTCGAGGACTGTCGTGGTGTGGAGGCGTCATCGTCTGCACCGGCAGCGGCATAGCGGCGCTTCGCCGCTCCCCGCGCATGGGCCTCTTGCGCCGGCCGTTTTCGGAGGCCCTGGACAAGCTCGTAGGTGCCGTGCGCATGGGTTGCTCGGTTGAGCATGCGCAGCGACTTGGCGGCGGCAATGCCGAAAGCGTCGATGCCGACGGCATGGTGCGCGCCAAGCCCGCGCTGCCTGCACCGATCTGGCATGCCATCATGAAACGCCTCGGCACCCGCGCCCAACCAGATATCTAAATTACAGAGCGCCCCAATCAACGACATCGCGCCAGCGCTCGATAAGGCGTTCCAGGCGCCATGCCGCATTGGCGGGACTTGTCGACGGCAGAACGATGGCCGGCAGCCCCGTGCGCTCTTGTAGATAGCGCTTGTAGAGCCGACCAGCTGTACCACCGTTGCATATCACCTGCTCAATGGGAGCTGTGCCGGTAATGCGCTCGGCATGCGCCGGAACGACGTTTTTGATGCTCGCGTCGCTTGAGCCCTTGATGTCACAGCTCTCGATCACGTCCCACAGGGCCACACCGCCGTTGAGCAGCATAGCCCGCTTGGCGGCAATCGAGGCATCGAGCGTCGCGGGCTCGCCGCTCGCCAAAGAGTCTCCCTCGTTGGGCGGCACGGGCACACCGAGGCACGCGGCCATCACGCGCCAAAAGCGGTTCTGGGGATTGCCGTAGTAGAAGGCATTGGCGCGCGAGAGCACCGAGGGAAACGACCCCAGCACCAAAACGCGCGAGTGCTCGTCAAACACGGGCTCAAACCCATGCTCAATATGTTGATAGCCCTCGTCCGGCGCGGCCACGAGCTATGCCCTCAGCAGATAACGCACCTCGTAGGGCGCAAGCTCAAGGGAGCCCGGCAGCTCGACCGTGGGCACACCGTCGGCAAGCAGGTCGACGAAGGAGCCATTGAGTTCGCCGGCTCCAAAGGTATAGGGCTCGTTCACGGCATTGACCGCCACGAGCACCGTCGCGTCGTCGCAGGCGCGCTCAAACAGCAGCTGCTTGTTCTGGATCGCCACGTTGCGATAGGCACCGTAGTTGAGGGCACGGGCTGCCGCGTCGTTTGCCGAGCGTAGGTGCGCAAGCTGCTCGATGAAGGCCGTCAGTTCGTTGGGCGCAGGCTCACCGAGCGCAGGTCGCAGCGCCCAGTCGCCATCGGGGCCGCCCTTTTCGCCAGTAATCCCCCACTCGCTACCGTAGTAGACGCACGGAATGCCCGGCATACCAAAGAGCATGCCGTAGGCGGGGCGCAGGCAGGACTTGTCCGTCAGAATGCTCGCCAGGCGCGGCACGTCGTGGTTGTCGACAAACGACAGCAGGTGTTTCCCGCGATAAATGCACCACGGGTCACCGCCAAACTGGCGATGAAGCGAGTGGGCAATCTCGAACATGTTGATTGAATTAAAGCTGGAGTACAGGCCCTTGTAGCACTCGTAGTTGGTGCAGGAGTCGAGCATCTCGTCGTTGACGATCTGGTTGTAGTCGCCGTGGAGTGTCTCACCAATCAGCACAAAGTCGGGCTTGAGCTCACGGGTAAAGGCGTGCAGGCGGCGCATGAAGTCGCGGTCGAGCATATAGGCGACGTCCAAGCGCAGGCCGTCGACGCCAAAGACCTCGGCCCAGCGACGCACGGACTCAAGCAGGTAATCGACCACGGCGGGGTTTTGCAGGTTGAGCTTCACAAGCTCAAAATGGCCCTCCCAGCCCTCGTACCAAAAGCCGTCGCCGTAGCACGAGTCGCCGTCAAAGCTGATGTGGAACCAGTCCTTGTAGGGCGAATCCCACTTGCGCTCCTGCACATCGCGGAAGGCCCAAAAGCCGCGACCGACGTGGTTGAAGACAGCATCGAGCACCACGCGGATGCCATGGGCGTGCAGCGTCTCGCACACGGCGGCAAAGTCGGCATCCCCGCCCAGGCGGCGGTCGATATGGCGCAGGCTGCGCGTATCGTAGCCGTGGCTATCGGACTCGAGCGGTGGGTTGATGAGCACCGCGCCAACGCCGAGTTCCTGCAGGTAGTCGGCCCATTGGGCAATCTTCATGATGGGGGCATCGGGGCTAGCTGTGGCATCGGCAGCCTGGGCGAGCTCATCCTCGGCAACGGGCGCGGCGTTTTCGCGCGGAGCTCCGCAAAAGCCCAGCGGATAGATTTGATAGAACGTCGTCTCATATGCCCACATAGCAACCTCCCGGTAAGCTCAACACAACGACATCCATTGTATGCCCGGCTTGTATCCTCTTCCCCAAAATAAGTTGCGGTGGAATAGTTCCTGTTTAAGGCCTCTGAAGGCCCAAGCAGGAACTATTCCACCGCAACTGATGAGGAAACGTGATTAGGCGACAGGCTTTGCGCGGCGTATGGCCGGGAACATCACTGTGATAGCGAGGATGACGCCCACGGCGGCGATTGCGCCACCCGCGCAGCCGATCCAGGCGATACCGGGACCCGAAACCACGGCGCCGCCGATCGCGGTACCCGTGCCAATACCGAGGTTAAACAGGCCCGAGAAGATCGACATGGCGACGGCCGATGAATCTGCCGACGTGTGCTTGATGAGCTCGGCCTGAAACGCCACGTTAAAGGCCGTGGCGCAGCAACCCCACAGTGCGCAGACGGCAAGCACTGTCACGAGCGACGATGCGGCCGGCCCCATGAGCAGCAGGGCCACCGGCACGCCGGAGAGCGTGATAGCCAAGAACGGGAAGCGATGCCCATCGAACAGGCGGCCAAACAGCCAGCTTCCGAGCAAACCAGAGCAGCCAAACGCCGTCAGCGTCATGGTAATGGCGCCCGCATCGACGTGCGCGACCTGCGCCAGGAAGGGCTCGATATAGCTGTAGCTTGCGTAATAGCCGGTCGCCATGAAGACCGTGACTGCGTAGAGCGCGATGAGGAGCGGGTTCTTGAGCAGCTCGGGCAGCTGTTTGACGGTAAAGCGCTCACCCGCCGGCATGGCCGGGAACACCGCTGCCTGGTAGACGACCGCGATGGCTGAGAGGCCCCCGACCACGGCAAACGTCATGCGCCAGCCCACGGCCAAGCCAATGGCGCGACCGAGAGGCAGGCCAAAGATCTGCGCGATGGACGAGCCCGTAGCGATCATGCTGATGGCGAGCGCGCCGTGGCGTGTGTCAACCAGGCGCGAGGCCATAATCGAGGCGACTGACCAGAACACGGCATGTGCGCAAGCGACCACCAGGCGCGCGCAGACCAGGATGGGATAGGTCGGCGCCACAGCGGACAGGAACTGACCGAGCGAGAACACGGCCAGCACGCCCAACAGCATCCGCTTGAACTCAAAGCGCGAAGCGAACATCATGAGCGGCAACGACAGCAGCATGACGCCCCAGGCATAGACCGAGATCATGATGCCCGCCTGGGCCTCGGTGAGCGAGAACGACGCGGCGATATCAGTCAAAAGGCCGATGGGCATAAACTCCGACGTGTTGAACACGAACGCACAGCAGGTGAGCCCGACGAGCGGGAGCCACTGCCTGAGCGTGATGCCGTCTTGCCTTGCCTGACTCATATATAACGTCTCCAATCATTTTGAGCGGAGGCGATTATATAGCAACGGCCCCGCATCCGTCAGCAACAGATGCAGGGCCGAAAACAATTCGATACACAAAGGTTGCGCCGTCAATAAATAACTAAGCCAGCCCCAGCAATATGCCCGCCGAATGCACGACAAACGCCACGATCCAGGCGACCGTCACTTGAAACGCGAACACGGCAACGGCGTAGCGCGCGCCCAACTCGCTCTTGACGGCACCGATGGCTGCCACGCAGGGCGGGTACAGCAGCGTAAAGACCAGGAACACGTAGGCAGTAAACGGAGAGAACATGGTCGACAACACCGCAGGCGAGGTCGCGCCCAAAAGCACCGTGAGGGTCGAGATGACACTCTCCTTGGCGATAAGTCCGGTGACGAGCGCCGTGGATGCACGCCAGTCGCCAAAGCCCAGCGGCGCCAGCGCCGGCGCGATGATGCTGCCGAGGCCCGCAAGCAGGCTTTGCGACTGATCGGCGACCACATTAAAGCGGATATCGAACGTCTGAAGGAACCAGATGACCACGGTCGCGGCAAAGATAATGGTAAAAGCCTTGGTAATAAAGTCTTTGGCCTTATCCCACGCTAGCATCACCGTCGTCTTAATACTCGGCAGGCGATAATTGGGGAGCTCCATGATAAACGGCACCGGGTCGCCCTTAAATGCCGTGCGATTGAGCACCAAAGCCGCAATGCAACCGACCGCAATGCCAATCAGATAGAGCGAGACCATGGCGGGGACCGTCGCCTGTGGGAAAAACGCCCCGCACAGCAGACCGTAGACCGGCAACTTGGCCGAGCAGCTCATGAACGGCGTGAGCATGACCGTCATCTTGCGGTCGTGCTCGGATGGGAGTGTACGGGTCGACATGATAGCCGGCACGGTGCAGCCAAACCCGACGAGCATGGGCACAAAGCTGCGGCCCGACAGGCCAAAACGACGCAGCACCTTATCCATGACAAAGGCGACGCGCGCCATGTAGCCCGAGTCTTCCAGAATGGAGAGGAACAAGAAGAGCACGACGATAATCGGCAGGAAGGTCAGCACGCTGCCCACACCCGTAAGCACACCGTCGACAGCCAGCGAACGCACCACGTCGTTGGTGCCGAACGCCTTGAGGCCTGCATCGGCCGAGGCGATGATGGCAGCGATGCCGTCCTCCATGAGTCCCTGCAACGCCGCGCCGATCACGCCAAACGTCAGCCAAAAGACGAGGCCCATGATCACCAGGAACGCCGGAATGGCCGTATAGCGACCCGTCAGAATGCGGTCGATCTTGACGGAGCGCACGTGCTCGCGGCTCTCGTGCGGCTTGACGACGCAACGCCCGCACACGTCGCCAATAAAGCTAAAACGCATATCGGCCAGCGCAGATAGGCGGTCGGTGCCCGCCTCGCCCTCCATCTGGGTAATGATGTGCTCGATAGCGTCGAGCTCGTTGCGATCCAGGTGAAGCGCCTCGGTCACCAGCTCGTCGCCCTCAACCAGCTTGGTCGCCGCAAAACGCACGGGAATGTGTGCCGTCGCGGCATGGTCCTCGATAAGGTTGGCGATGCCGTGAATGCAGCGATGCAGCGCGCCGCCGTCTGGGCCATCGGGCGCGCAGAAGTCCAGGCGGCCGGGGCGTTCGCGGAACCGCGCCACGTGCAAGGCATGATCCACCAACTCGCCAATACCCTCGTTGCGGGCAGCGCTAATGGGGACAACGGGCACGCCCAGCAGACTCTCGAGCAGGTTGACGTCAATGGCACCGCCGTTGGTCGTCACCTCGTCCATCATGTTGAGCGCGATGACCATGGGGCGGTCGAGCTCCATGAGCTGCAGCGTCAGGTACAGGTTACGTTCGATGTTGGTGGCGTCGATGATATCGATGATGGCATCGGGGTTTTCGTCAAGGATGAATTGGCGGCTCACGATCTCTTCGCCCGTGTACGGCGACAGGGAGTAAATACCGGGCAAGTCGGTAACGCTCGCCTCGGGGTGGTTACGGATAGTGCCGTCCTTGCGGTCGACCGTCACGCCGGGAAAGTTACCAACGTGCTGGTTGGAGCCCGTCAGCTGGTTGAACAGCGTGGTCTTACCGCAGTTTTGGTTGCCGGCGAGGGCAAAATGTAGCGGTGCGCCCTCGGGCACGGCCGTCTTGGCCGCGCGAGGCGAATACGTTCCCTCTCCGAGTGCCGGGTGCTCCGTCGTGCCGATTGCGGCGTTAGCGCGCGGACCCGTATCTGTGTCGTGAACACCCACGAGCTCAATCCGTGCGGCATCGTCCTTGCGCAGCGTCAACTCGTAGCCACGCAGGCGAATCTCGAGCGGGTCGCCCATGGGGGCGTACTTCATCATGGTGACTTCGGTGCCCGGTGTTAGGCCCATGTCCAAAATATGTTGTCGGAGTGCCTGGTCGTCCGATGTCACCGATGCGACAACGGCGTCCTTTCCAATCTCGAGCGTATCGAGCTTCACGTCCGTGTTCCTCCCCCGGCGCCCACAGGGCGTTGCATTTTGTTTACCATGGCTAACCGTTTGCCATGGCTAACCAATTGTAACCATGCATGATAGCGCGAACACACAACGATGTTCAATCGACAGATTGGTGCAATGGGGACAGATCGCTTTGCCCAATAGATGCGATGCGGAACAACCAGGCGCGGGAGGGGATTCCGGGACACGGTTTCCCAGACGGCACCCTTTCGGAAACCGCATCCCACTCCGGAACGCCAAAACGGGATGGGCTTTCCGGTTGAAGCCTCTAGCGGAAACTGCGTCCCGGAATTGGCGCTCAGACTGGGATGCAATTTCCCGATCGAGCCCCTCGGGGAAACTGAGTCCCACTCTGGAGCGCCAGAACGGGATACGGCTTCCCCGGACGAGAGTCCGGCAATGTTGCGCAACAACGGGCGAGCGTTCGCCCTTAGCATGAGGACAGAAGGAAATGCGCCCGGTATTCGCGCGGGCGCCGATCGAGGGGAGTCTGCACATGTTCTGCCGAAATTGCGGGTCGAAGGTCGAGGACGGGACCAGGTTCTGCCCCGTGTGCGGAGAGCCCGTCGCCGCCGAATGTGAAGCCCCGGCCGAATCGCAGGGCGGTTTTCAATCCGCCCCGGCAGCCGAGGCGCAGCCGACGACACCGGCGCCGGCGAAGACCAAGCGCTCAAAGAGACCCCTCCTGATCGCCGCCGTCGTGGCCGCGCTGCTCGCCGCGGGCGGCGGCGCCGGCTACTACTTCGGCATCTACGCCCCTGAGCAGGCACGGGAGGTGGCAGAGCAGGAGGCGCTCGCGGCGAAGCACGCCGTGCGCTTTAGCGTCTCGGCCCAGGGCTGGGACACCTCGGCAGGCGCGAGCAGGCTGCCGGTTCATATTACGGGCAAGGAGGAGCGCGGCAAGAAGGTCGACGCCGTGCGCTACATTGACAGCGACGGCAGGGGCGTCGAGCTCCGCCGCGGCAGCTACGAGGTAGAGGTCTCCGCCTCCCCCATCGCCGCCGACGGCACGGTCTACGCCGTCCCCGCCGACAAGCTCGACATCAAGCTGGGCGAGAAGGCCGCCGAGAAGAAGACCATTGACGCGGGCGACGTGGCGCTGGACCCGGTCGAGGCGTCCGAGGTGACCGACGACCAGATCGCCGCGGCAAAGAAGTACGCCGAGGAGGACGAGGGCGCCAAGAAGGCCGGCTTCAATATTGACGCCGAGGCGCTCGCGACCGCCGCGACCAAGCGCCGCGACGACGCCGTCGCCGCCAAGCAGGCCGAGGAGGAGGCAAGGCGCCAGGCGGAGGAAGAGGCCCGGAAGGCCGAGGAGGCAAAACGGGCAAGGACCATCGAAACCGATTACTTCACCATGGTCCATCCCGACTGGTTCCCCATCGATCAGTTTACGGTTCAAACAACCGACCATGCAGACCAGGGGGATGGGATGGGCGCATATACCATGGTCCTAGTAACCGCAAAAGAGAGCTTCTATCCAAACGGAAAAAACAACCCAAACGTATGTCCAAACTTCGGCATCTGTGCTGACACAAATGGCTTGCCCGGTGTTGGATGCGCTTTTATTAAAGAGCTCGGCAATACACAGGGCCATACAGTTCGAGTCTGGGGCGGGTCATATGGCGAGTGGAACGGAAAGACAATCGACGACAGGCCATTCGGAATGAGCCTCGACGACTACGCCAACCTCCTCGCATCCTGCACCACACTGAAATAGCAACCTGCCACCACCCAATAATGGTCAGCTCTCCTCCGTCCCCGGTGAATCGCGGGTCACAGTTTCCCAAACGGCGCCCTTCTGGAAAGCGCATCCCACCATCCGGGCGGATTCCGGGATACCGTTTCCCGATGAGGCCTCTCGGGGAAACTGCATCCCAGAATTCTGGCTCGAAACGGGATATGGTTTCCCAAGCAAGCCTCTTGCGGAAGATGCATCCCGGAATCCCCGCTCGAAACGGGACGCGCTTTCTCAGTCGAGGCCCTACGGGAAACTGCATCCCGGAATCCGCGCCCAAACCGGGACGCAGTTTCCGGGCGGGGCATCAAAGACAAAGTTGCGGTGGAATAGTTCCTGCTTGGGCTGGTTGAGGCCTTAAATAGGAACTATTTCACCGCAAGTTATTGAGGGGATGTCCGTCCTCTTACAGATGGCGCTCCAGGAAGCGGAAGGCTAGGCGAATCCAAGGACGGACTGCCACCTGCTTGTCCTCGTTGTCGACCGCGGTATTGGCGTTGCCGAGCGAAAGGCCGTGGCCACCCTGGTCAAAGACGTGCATCTCGCATGCAACGCCCTCCTCGGCCATGCGCTGCACAAACGGATAGACCTGCGCGACCGGCGCCGTCTTGTCGTCCGAAACGCCCCACACAAAGGTCGGGGGCATCTGGCGCGAAACGTGCGTGGTAGGGCAAATGTCGGTCAGGTGCTCATCGGTCGCCTCGCCGCCCGTCACCATCGACAGATAGTCGTTGAGCAAATCGCGCCCCGTCTTGCCACCCGTCTTGGGCACGCGCAGGTCGATGCGCGGGTCGCGCGTCTGCATATCGCGCACATAGGCAAGGTCGAGCAACGGATAGCCCAGCACCACGGCGTCGGGACGAATATCCTCCGGACGAGCCCCGGCAAGGCCCGCGAAGGGTCCGGTCTTCCACTGCGTTGCCAACGAGGCGCAAATCATGCCGCCCGCCGAGAAACCCACGATGCACACGCGCTTGGGATCGACATGCCACTCGTCGGCGTTGGCGCGCACGGTAGCGACCATCTTGGCGAGGTCCGCCTGCGGGTGCGGAAAGCTCACGTCGCCCGTGGCGCTCGTCACATAGTTGAGCACAAAGGCCTGGTAGCCGCGGTCCAAAAATGCAAACGCCACTGGGTCCTGCTCGTGCGGAGCGATATGCGTAAACCCGCCTCCGCCGCAGATAATCACCGCGGGGCGGCGGCCATTGGGCTTGTCGGGCAGCGGCTCGGCACCCAGATACGTAAACGTCGCCGGATAATCCTCGGTCGGCTCCTCGCCCCACAGCGCATGGTTCTCAATAATCATAGGTGCTCCCTCCGTGCGATTCGTGCGCACTCGTTTTTCGCACCTTAGCGTACCCCACTTGAGCCCGCGGCGCAGAAACACCCCCGCAATAAGTTGGCCTTCAACTGATATATCACAAAATCGCTGTTCAGAGGTATCGTTGGGCAGCGTAAAATAGGAGCGCTGACCGTGCTGGGAAACACGTACGAAACGTTTCCGGCAAACCACACGCGTGCAACATGCGCGCCTGATACGTTGGAGGCATCTATGGGTCTGCTCGATTCGCTCAAGTCCACGTTCACTTCGTCGGGCGAGGCGTCCGTTCCGCCCGCAGCAAGCTTCGCCACCCGCGAAGGCGTCATCTACGCTCCCGTCAACGGCGTGCTCGTCAATCTGAGTGAGGTTCCCGACGAGACCATCGCCTCGGGCATGCTCGGTCAGGGCTACGGCATCGAGCCCATTACCGGCACCATCTACGCGCCCGCCAACGGCCGTATCGGCGCCACCACCGTCACCAACCACTCCATCGGCATGATCACCGAGGACGGCCTGCGCGTGTTCATCCATGTTGGCCTGGGCACCGTGGAAATGAACGGTAAAGGCTTTGCCCGCTTTGTCGAGATGGGTGACACGGTCAAGGCCGGCCAGCCGCTCATCAGCTTCGACCGCGACGCCATTAAGGCCGCTGGTCACGAGGACATCGTGACCGTCATCGTCTCTGAGCTCGACCGCCTCAAGAGCATCGACCACGTCGGCGAGTCCGGCACGCTTATCGGCGGCAATCCGCTCGTCAAGCTTGGCGATCCGCTGCTGGTTGCCAAGACCAAGTAGCCGAACATCATCGCATAAAGGCTCAACCACCCGTGCATCTTTGCCGCATCTGTGTTGTTGTTTTTGCCTATGTAGAGGTTCTGAAACGTTTCTATATAGGCAGCTGAGCATCGACGCAGGTGCGGCTTTTGCGTAGCGAGGCATCGCCCCGCGGCATGTTGTTCAACCGCACGAACCCCCTTCCTTTGTCCGCGCAGAGCGCTAGACTGCTAGGTCGACATTGGAGGAAGATCGATGCAAAACACACCCACGGGCGCCGCACATGCCGCGCCTCAACGCAACCAACGCATCGTCGCGCTCGACGGGCTCCGCGCCCTCGCCATCGCCGGCGTCGTCCTATATCACCTTCGCCCCAGCCGCCTGACCGGTGGTTTTTTGGGCGTTACACTCTTCTTTACGCTGAGTGGCTATCTCGCCACCAAAAGCATCATGCGGGCCACCGCACGCGACGGATTCTCGTACCCGCGCTATATCTGCCGCCGCATTGCTCGCATGATGCCGCCGATCGTCGTGGCCATCGCGCTTACCGCCGGCGCCACCTATATCGCGGCCCCGAGCCTACTCCCTAAGGTGCAGCAGGACGCCCTGCCATCGGCACTCTTTTTGAGCAACTGGTTCTACATCTTCCGCAACGTCTCGTATTTCGCCGCCGCGGGGCTCCCCTCGCCGCTCACGCACCTGTGGTTCTGCGCTGTCACTATGCAGTTCTATCTGGTATGGCCGGTCATCCTTATGGCACTGTGCAGCAAAACCAGGTCGCGCAACACCGCCATCGGCATCACAATCGCATTCGCGCTTGCATCGACGGCAGCCATGGTCCTCATGTTTAATCCCACCGCCGACACATCGCGCGTCTACTACGGAACCGACGCCCGTGCCGCCGAGCTTCTATGCGGAGCCTTAGCCGCCATCGCAGCGCCGCGCCTGCGCGAGATGCTGAGCGGTGACATCCATACCCCCGGAGCCAACAAGGGCATCTCAAAGGTCAACGCGATTTCTATCGCGTGGCTCGTTGCTGTTATAGCCGGCGCACTCATGCTGACCGGAGAGAGCGCCTGGCTCTACCGCGGCGGCTTTTTGCTGTTTGCCCTGCTCACCGGGCTCCTTATCACCTGCGTGCAAAACACGGAATGTATCGTGCGTCGTCTGTTGTCGGTCAAGCCGCTCGTCTGGCTGGGCCAGCGCTCGTTCTCGGTCTATCTGGTGCACTATCCTCTACTGCTTCCTATGAATCCCGCAACCCGCACTACCCGCATCGCCTGGTGGGAGCAGGTATTACAGCTTGTACTGATCCTTGCGGTAGCCGAGGTTTTCTATCGCCTCATCGAACGTCCTTGGTCCCGCAAGCCCGCCCAGCAGGACAGCACGGCAAAGACACGCGTCCTTTCGCCCGCCATGGTGCTCCCCGCGCTTGGCGCCGCATGCGTTGCCGCACTTGCCTTCGCGCCGCTTGACTGGGCAGGCATCGCCACCGCCCGCGCCGAGCAGCTCCGTCCCGAGCTTACCCAGAACGCGACCTCGTCCCAGGACAACGGAGCCAACGACAAGGGCGCCGAGCCCGCATCCGGTAAAGAATCCCAGCCCAGCGACACCGCATCCGGTGACGCCACCAAGCAAAAACCCAAAGAGGGACCTATCGCCGAAAAGGTCCCCAAGAACCTTGACTGGAAGAGCTTTACCTACGACGAGGCGACCGGAACCTGCGACGCCCGCGTACTCATGATCGGCGACTCGGTCACCGCAGGTGCCCAACCTGGCATTCAGGCGGTGCTTCCCAACGCGTACATCGACGGCGTGGTGAGCCGCCAGTTCTACACCTTCCAGGATGTCTACGCGCAGGACATCGCCAACTACGATCCAAGCGTGGTCATCTGCGCGCTTGGCACCAACGGCCTCATCC
>CABQMF010000032.1 GCA_902465265.1 uncultured Collinsella sp.
AACATCAAGATTTTCCGGAATAGAGAGGAACTCCCTTATGCTTTTTGCAATTTCCGGTCCAACTCCTTCGATCTGGGACATATCTACCTCGTCAGCTACAACGAGCGCATCAATTGAAAGGTAGCGCCGAGCTATAAGCTCGGCAACGCTCTTTCCCACCAAGCGAATTCCCAAAGCAAATAGAACCCTTGAGAGCGGCAGCTGCCGAGATTTATTGAGCTCATCGACGATCTTTTCAGCCGTCTTAACACCCACCGGTATGGGCTCGCCCGCATTTTTAACGATTCGATCGGCTTTGTAAAGCCTTGGAGTACCGTCCGCGTTGAGCATCGGCTTTCCATGCTTATCGAGCATGGGGTCGCCCTTGCGATGTCCTCCTTTTACCACGCGGCCCGTGTCCAGGCCGGCGATGTCGTCGACCGTGAGCTGGTAGAAGTCCGCGACGTCGTGAATCAGGCCAGCAGCGATCATCTTGTCGACGATCTCGTCGCCCAGGCCGTCGACGTCCATGCAGCCGCGGCTCACCCAGTGGAGCAGGCGCTCCTTGAGCTGTGCGGGGCAGTCGATGGACACGCAGCGGTAGGCAACCTCGCCGTCCTCGTGGACCACGGGGCTGCCACACACGGGGCAGACCTCGGGCATGTGCCAGTCGACCGAATCGGCTGGGCGCTTGTCGAGCACCGGGCCCACGACCTCGGGGATTACGTCGCCTGCCTTATGCACGATGATGGTGTCGCCCTCGCGCACGTTTTTGCGGCGGATCTCGTCGATGTTGTGCAGCGTGGCACGCGCGATGGTGGAGCCAGCGACCGTCACTGGGTCGAACTCGGCGACCGGTGTGAGCACACCGGTGCGGCCCACCTGGATGCGAATTTCGCGCAGGACGGTCTGCTTTTCCTCGGGCGGAAACTTAAAGGCAATGGCCCAGCGCGGTGCGCGGGCGGTGAAGCCCAGGTCGAGCTGCTGCTGAAAACTGTCCACCTTTACGACCACGCCGTCGATGTCATAGTCCAGGTCACCGCGATGCTCAAGCGCCTGAGCACAGAACTCGTGGACTTCGGCCGGCGTGGCGCAACGAGCCACGTTGGGGTTGACGCTAAAGCCGGCGCTGCGCAGCCAATCGAGAAACTCGCGCTGGCTGTGAACGTGCAGCGGGTCGGTATCGGCGATGGCGTAGATAAAGGTGGCGAGATCGCGGCGCGCCGTGACCTTGGGGTCCTTTTGGCGCAGGCTGCCGGCGGCGGCGTTGCGCGGGTTGGCGAAGGGGTCGCGACCCTCGGCATCGGCCTCGTCGTTCAGGCGCACAAAGCTGCCCTTGGGCATATAGACCTCGCCGCGCACCTCGATGGTGCGCCCGCGGTCGGCGCCCATGTGAGCGAGCGCCGGCTCGGACAGGTGCATGGGCACGTCCTTGATGGTTCGCACGTTGAGCGACACGTCCTCGCCTGTGGTGCCGTCGCCGCGCGTGGCCGCGCGCACGAAGGTTCCGTTTTGGTAGGTAAGCGCCACGCCCAGACCGTCGATCTTAAGCTCGCAGGTATAGGTGACGCTGCCGGCACCGAGCGCATCCTCGGCGCGCTGGAGCCACGCGTCAAGTTCATCCAGATCCATGGCATCGTCCATGGAATACATGCGTGCCATGTGCGTGACCGGCGTAAACTGCTCGCTCACGTAGCCGCCCACGCGCTGGGTATAGCTGTCGGGCGTCACCAGGTCGGGGTAGGTGGCCTCGATTTCCTGCAGCTCAACGAGCATTTTGTCAAAGGCGGCGTCCGTGATCTCGGGCGCATCGAGCATGTAGTAGCGATAGGCGTGGTAATCGAGCTCGTGGCGCAGCTCGGCCGCACGCGCTGCCGCTTGGGCACGGGCATCGGCCGGTGCAGCGGTTTCCGTGCTCGCGGGCGTTTCGGTATCGATGTCCACGCCGTCACCAAACAGGCTCGATTGCTCCATAGCGGCACTCCTTCGCTCGATTTCAAACGGATACAAGAGTACCACCGGTCGCAACGGGGCCGAATAGCGGTCTCAAACCGCATCGAATCGGCAGCCGCTAGACCGGGGTTGATTGCACAATCAAATCATGCCCTTGTCAGTTCTAAATGACCCGTTTTCCTCCGTCCCTGGGGATTATCACGAAAAGAGGGGGCTGTCCCGCATTAGTGGGACAGCCCCCCTCTGGCATCGGTATGTGCGGCTCGTTAGTAGCCCTGGCCGTAGCCCTGGCCCTGCTGGCCCAGCAGCTCCTCCAGATACTGGCGCAACTGCTCGTCAGTAATGCCGCCGTTGCCGGTGTCGGTCGCGCTGTCGTCCTGCTGCTGGCTCTGCAGCTCCTCGTCAGAGCCCAGCTCAACCGTGACCTTCTTCTCTTCCTTGCCGCGCATGAGCGTGATCTCGACCTTCTCGCCCACCTCGTGGCTGCGCAGAGCGATGATCAGGCCATCGGCGCTCGTAATCTCATCGTCGCCCAGCTTGGTAATGACATCGCCCTCTTGGATGCCGGCCTTGGCAGCGGGACCGTCCTCGACGACGCTTGCCACGTAGGCGCCGCTATCGGTGCTGAGCTTGTTGGTACGGGCATTGAGCGCATTGACGCTCGAAAGCGTGGCGCCCAGGTACGGATGAACCGGCGTCTTGCCATCGATGATCTGGTCGGCAATGTTCTTGGCATAGTTGACCGGAATGGCAAAGCCCACGCCCGAGCTGGAGCCCGAATAGCTCTCGATGAGCGAGTTGATACCCACGAGCTCGCCGTTGTCGTTGACGAGCGCGCCGCCGGAGTTGCCCGGGTTGATGGCAGCATCGGTCTGGATCATGTTGGCGTAGATGGTGTTGCCGCTGGTAGAGCTCATGGCCGTGGAGCGATAGAGCGCCGACACGATGCCCGTGGAGACGGACTGCTCGTTGCCGAACGGCGAGCCGATCGCCATGACCCACTCGCCCACGTTGAGCTTGGAGGAGTCGCCGATCTCGATCGGGGTGAGCTTGGAGGCGTCAGCATCCTTGAGCTTGATGACGGCGAGGTCGCTCGAGGCATCGTTGCCCACGAACTCAGCCTCGTAGGTGGTGCCGTCGTCCATGGTCACCACGTACTGGTCGTAGCCGTCGACCACGTGGTTGTTGGTGAGGATGTGGCCCTCGGTATCGAGCACCACGCCCGAACCGACGCTGCCCGAGCTATCCGACTCATCGGCAGACTGCGAAAGCGAGCCATTCTGGCTACCGCTCGAAGTGGCGGTGATGGAAACGACGGAAGGCAGGGCCTTGGCAGAAACGGCCTCGGCCAGCGTGGTGTCCTCGGAGTCGATGGTGATCTTTTGCGTCGACGAGCCAGATGCGCCCGCCGTCACGGCGTTCCTGCCGCCGCCGATATCGAGCGTGCCACTCATAATGAGCGCGATGACCAGCAGGGCGCCGCAGGCACAGCCGGCGAGTGCCGTAATAAAGATCGGCAGCTTTTTGGTCTTGGTCTTGACCACCGTGTGCTTGTTTACAACCTGCTGACCGCCCAGCGGCTGGCCGGTCTGTGTATCGTAAGCCTGCACGTAGGGAATGTTACTGCCGGCAGGCGTCGACTCCACCTGCACACGCGGCTGCTGCTGGGTCTCGCCAGCGTTGCCCGCATCCTGAGGACGCTGGGAATCGTTCTCGCTCATGGCTGCGATCCTTTCGTCTAATAACCAAAGGCCCGCCAAACATGTGGCGGGCCATCATTGTTCACGTTGAGTTGTACCCCAATATGCGGGCGTACGTGTATGAGAACGCAATCTTTTAGGAAGGCTTAAGTTCTGCTGCAAACTCGAAAGGGATCCACGCATGCGGCAAAACCACCACAACGATGCCTGCCCCTTTGTGGTGAAAAGCTAGTCCTTAAACAGATAGCCCACGCCGCGGACGGTGGTGATGTGTGCCGCGATCTGCGGGCCCACCTTGGAGCGGATGCGTCGGATGTGCACGTCGACGGTGCGCGTGCCGCCGCAGTACTCAAAGCCCCACACGCGGTGCAGCAGCACCTCGCGGCTGTAGGCACGGTTGGGATGCGTCGCCAAAAAGCTCAGCAGCGAGTACTCCATCAGCGTCAGGTCGATGGGCTCGTTATCGAGTGTCACCTGGTAGGTAGCCAGGTTAATCTCGAGGTTATCGATGTTGAGCACATCGTCGGCGGCGACGGTCTCCTCCTCGCCCATCAGGCGCTGCGCGCGAGCCTTGAGCTCGCTGGGCGTCGCCGTGGGGCATACAAAGTCGGCATGCGCGTGATTCGGCAGGCGCAGGGTGCCGAGCGCCTCGTCGTCGACGATCACCAACATGGGGACGCCGCCGCGATCGTCAAGCCACTTGGCAATCTGATCGATGCGGTCGCTGCGGATGCCGTCGGAATCGAGAATCAGCAGGTCAAAGTCGTGCGCCGCAGTCGGCGAATCGGGGGTAGCCAGGCTCACCTCGACACCCAGGGTGGTCGTCAAGCTGCGGGCAAACTCGTGGAAGCGCGTCGTGCGCGCCATGAACAGGGCACTCTTTTCGGACATATCGGCCTCCAAAGAAATGAGCTCAATCGTACTGGAACAAGCCAGCGCGATTAGGAGTTCGCCAGGTAGTGCTTGATCTCCCACTCGGTGATCGTAGACTCAAACTTATGCCACTCGTCGCGCTTCTTTTTGAGAAAGAAGCTGTGGATGTGCTCGCCGAGGGCATCCTTCATAAACTGCGAGTCCTCAAACACGTCGAGCGCCTCTTTGAGCGAACGCGGCAGCGGCGTGTAGCCGGCCTCGACCATCTGACGGTCGGTAAGCTTGAGCGTCTCGGCCGTTGCCTCGGGCGGGAGCTCCAGCTTGCGCTCGATGCCGTCCAGACCAGCCGCCAGCGTGACGGCGTTGACCAGGTACGGGTTGGCCATGGGATCGGGACTGCGCAGCTCGATGCGCGTGGACAGCTGCTTGCCGGGCTTGTAGACCGGAATACGGACCATGCTCGCGCGGTTGCGCAAGCCCCACGTGGCGTACTGCGGCACGGAGTCGCCACCCGTGGTGATGCGCTTGTACGAGTTGACCGTGGGGTTGGTGATGGCGCTGATCTCGCGCGCGTGCGCCAAGATGCCGGCCATGTAGTGCTTGGCGATATCGGAAAGGTGGTACCTCTCGTCGTCCTCGCCCCAAAAGACGTTGTTGCCGTCGTGGTCGAATAGCGACTGGCACAGGAACATAGCGCTGCCGTCCTCGCCTGCCAACGGCTTGGGCATAAAGGATGCGTGGCAGCCGCTCTCGTAGGCCTGCTGCTTAATGATGAGTTTGGCCGTGGTGATGGCGTCGGACATGCTCAGGGCCTCGGCGTGGCGCAGGCTCATGCCGTGCTGCGAGCGGCCGGCGGCGTGGAAGGTGTACTCCACGGGCACGGACATCTTCTCGAGCGTGAGAACCGTGTTGCGACGCAGGTCGCGAGCGGCATCGCTCACCGAAAGATCGAAGTAGCCCACGTTGTCGAGCGGCTCGGGGGTGTGCTCGTCGGGGAAGTAATAGTACTCCAGCTCGGCGCCCACGTTGAGCAGATAGCCAGCCTTCTCGGCGTTGCGGAACATGCGGCGCAGGGCATCGCGCGGGTCGCCGGCAAACGGCTTGCGATCGGGAGTACACACGTCGCAGAACACGCGGGCGACGCCGTTGTGGCTCGGGCGCCACGGCAAAATCTGGAAGGTCGAAGCATCGGGGAACGCCAGCATGTCGGCTTCCTCGGGCGTGGCAAAGCCCTCGATGGCGGAGCCGTCAAAGCCGATACCCTCCTCAAAAGCGACCTCGAGGTCCTCGGGGCTAATGGCAAAGTTCTTGAGGCGGCCGAGAATGTCGACAAACCACAGACGCACAAAGCGGATATCACGCTGCTCTACGGAGCGGAGTACGTAATCAATGTTCTGCTGGTTCATGTCGCTCCCCTTTCTTTCGGGCGGGTTTCGACTGGTCTATATCGCAGATACTATCGCAGAAAAATGTTTCCGCAGGGTTAAAGCGTATCAAGCGCTCAAAAAACGTGCGCGAACAGGCCGTTGCGAACGAGCGGCTAGCGCGAAGTCGAAGCGCGGTGTTCGATGTGGCCGGGGATCTCGATACGCTTGGGGGCGAGCTTTGCGGCCTCGCCCACCGTAGTGGTAGCAACGTCGATGCGCTCGGACAGGCGCTCGACTACGCGCTCGGCAATGGTAAGGGTGTCTTGCGCGGCCGTGGTGACGCCGCCAAAGAGCACATGGTTCCAGGGGTAATCGTCAAACGTCGCGATTTTGAGGCCAGCCGGCAACGAGGGCCCCAGCTGTGCTAGCGCCTCGGTCAGACGCAGGAAGACCAGGCCGTTGACAGCGATAAGGCCGAGCTTTTTGCCTGCATAGCCACGGATGGTCTCGTCCAAGCGACCGACGCCCGTGGCGCCACCGTCGGCAAGAGTGACGACCTCGCCCGCAAGGCCGCGGCGCGAGAGCTCGTCGGCAAACGCCTCGGCGCGCTCGCGACGCACGGAACTGTCATCGCTTGCCTCGGTGAGCAGGCACAGGCGCTCGCTGCCCGCAGCGGCGAGCTCGTCTACCAAGCCAGCGACCAGCTCACGATTGTTAGATGTCACCAGATCGACACCGCCGTCGGCAACATCGCGGTCGAGCAGCACAACGGGCAGACGTCCCGCTGCCGCGGCGATCGCCTCGTCATTGCCTCCGCAGGTGTTGACGACCAGGCCGTCCACGCCGGCATCGATAAGTCTGGTGAGCGACTCTGCTTCCTTTGCGGGATCGTTGCCGCTAATGGCCGTCATAAGCGAGCAGCCGCGCGCGGCGGCACTGGCGGAAAGTCCTTCGAGCATGGCGCTGGAGAACGGGTTGGCGATGTCGGCCAGGATCACGCCGATGAGGTTGGTACGCGAGCTGCGCAGATTGCGCGCGGCGGCACGCGGGCGATAGCCGGTGCGCTCGATGACCTCGGCAATGCGAGCACGGGTTTCCTCGGTCATTTGCCCGGGGCGGTTGTTGAGATAGCGCGAGACCGTGGCCGGACTCACGCCCGCCTCGGCGGCAATGTCCTTGATTCTCATCTGCGCCATAGCGCACCCCGTTTCCCCATTGTCGGCAGTCTGAGCCATTTTAGGCATTTTTAATAATCTCGGTTGCAAAACGCTGTAGGTGAGCAGCATCGTTTTTGCGTCTCGAGCAGATGCGATAATGGGCTAGATAGCCGAGTCTTTAGACAGCTCAAAATAGTCGGGATGCAAGGCGATAACCGGACCTTGCTCTTCGGGCATCAGGTGCAAGTGCGTCTCTGCCAGATAGCTCGCCGCGTCGGTATCGCCCCTCTTAATGGCCTCGAGAATCCGGCGATGCTGCCGGCGAATCGGCTCCCAATCCAAATCCTGCGACACCATACGCAACCAGTTGTATCGCTCAAAATGCGTGTTGACGCTCTTCATCCAATCCCACAGCATGTGACGGCCAGCAATCTCAAAACACGTCTCATGGAACAGGTTGTCCAGGTCAAAAAAACGACGCGTTTCGCTATGGTCGAGCGACTCGGACTCGGCAAGAATCTGCTCAAGCCGATGCTTTTGCTCGGGCGTGGCGGCCGAACAGCATTTAATAAGCACGCTTCTCTCGAGTTTCTCGCGCAAGAAACAGGCGTTCTCGGCGCGCTCCATGCTGATTTTTGAGACATAGGTGCCGCTTTTGGGACGCGTTTCCACCAGCTCCTGCTCGCGCAGGCGCACAAAGGACTCGCGAATGGGCGTGCGCCCGATTCCCGTCTCCTTTTCCAGACCAATCGCCGAAAGGCGCGTGCCGGGCCTGAGCTCGGCATAGATGATCTTGGAGCGCAATGCGTTGTATGCCTGATCTTGCAGGCTCTGATAATGCTGATGTTGTTCCATAAAGCCCTCGGATGAAGCTCACGGTTTGTCGAATATCACCACGTAATACTATCGCATCCCACATTCCCTCAGTTGCGGTGAAATAGGGCGCGCTCGCGTCGCCAGGATCACAAGAGCAAGCGGCGGCATCCCGAAATCCGGGACGCCGCCGCTGTTTTGCTATCGAATGGCGCAGAGACACCTGTCCCCCACGCACAAAGGGGTTGACTAGAGCTCGCAGGCAACCTTGTAGCCATCGCCGATGGCATCGCGGATGTTGCCACACTTCTGGGCGTCGCCCAGCACGTGGGTAGCAACACCGGCAGCGGCAAGGTCGTCGGCCAACTTGGTATTGGGACGATAGCCCATGGCAAGCACCAGCGTATCGACACCGGTGATGGTGTGGACCTCGCCGTCCTTTTCGTAGCTGATAGTGTCCTCGGTAATCTCGGTCACCTTGGCCTCGGTCAGCACGTGAACGCCCTTGGAGAGCATGCGCGTGATGAGCACCGCGCGTCCGGCACCACCCTCGTTGGCGGCGAGCGTCTTGGTCATCTCGATGACGGTGACATCGCGATTGGCCGGTGACAGGTCGTTGACCAGCGGGGCCAGGTAATCGGCCGTCTCGCAACCGACGGTGCCGCCACCCACGATGACAATCTTCTTACCCGGGAAAGCCTTGCCGCCCAGCAGGTCGTCGGCCGTCATAACCTGCTTAAAGCCCTGCATGAAGGCCGGAGCGATGGGCTCGGCGCCATAAGCCAGGACAACCTCGTAGCCGGCGTAGTCGCGCTGAATGTCCTCGGCAGTAAGCTCGGTGCCAAATACGCACTTCACGCCGGCCTCGGCCAGGCGACGATACTGATACTTGATCACGCGGGTGAGCTCCTGCTTTGCCGGCGGAACGGCTGCGATGCGCATCTCGCCGCCCGGTTCGTCCTGCTTATCCACGAGCACCACGTTGTGGCCGCGCTTGGCAGCAATGTAGGCAGCCTCCATGCCCGCAGGACCAGCGCCCACAACGAGCACGTTCTTGGCCTCGGCGGCAGGCTCGTAGCCAGCCTCGTCGCGCTCCACGTCCGGGTTGACGGTGCAGGAGATGCGCTTGCCAAACATGATGCCGTTCAGGCAGCGCAGGCAGCCGATGCAGGGGCGGATGTCGTCGGCGTTGCCGGCAGCGGCCTTATTGCAGAACTCGGCATCGCACAGATTGGCGCGGCCCATCATGCAGATGTCGGCAGCGCCGTCCTCGATCAGCTCCTCGGCGATCCAGGCCTCGTTAATGCGGCCGACCGTGGCAACGGGAATGTTCACGTGCTTCTTAATCTCACGCGAGCAAGCGGCGTGCGAGGCCTGCTGCGTACCAGCGGCGGGAATCGCGGAGCCGCGCTTGATGGTGGTGCCGCCCGATACGTGAATCATGTCGACGCCTGCCTTCTCCAAGCGACGCGAGACATAAATCATATCGTTGAGGGTCAGGCCGCCATCGGTGTACTCGTCGCCCGAGATGCGGACGTCGATGATAAAGTCCTTGCCGCAGCGCTCGCGAATCTCGGCGATGACCTCGAGCAGAAAGCGCATGCGAGCGTCGAGCGAGCCGCCGTACTCGTCGGTGCGCTTGTTGTAGAGCGGGGTCAAAAAGCCGCCGAGCATGCCGTGGGCGTGTGCCGCATGGACCTCGACGCCATCGACGCCAGCCTTTTGCATACGCACGGCGGCGTCGCCAAACTGGTGCGTGAGCTCGTGAATCTCGTCGACCGTGATGGGGCGCGGCGCCTCGCGAGCATAGGACGGGCCCACAAAAGACGGAGCGATCAGGCGCGGCGTGCCCGGAATGTTAAAGGCCATGTAGGCGGGGTGGAAGAGCTGCGGCATGATCTTGCAGCCGTACTCATGCACGGCGGCGGCGAGCTTTTCCCAGCCGGGGATGAACGTGTCGTCGTAGCAGCACATGTCGCCCGGCAGATAGGTATAGGTGGGCTCGACCGTCACGACCTCGGTGATGATCAGGCCAACGCCGCCCTTGGCACGGGCGCGGTAGTGGTCGACCAAGTCGTCGGTCACATAGCCATGATCGGCCAGGTTGGTAGACACCGGCGGCATAAAGACGCGGTTCTTGACCTCGGTCGTACCGACCTTGATCGGGCTAAAGAGCATCGGATAGGCGGAGGACTCCATACAGGCTTCCTTTCGTTTGAGCCGCTCGGCGGCAGTTGCTAACACACCTATCGTATCAGTATCCGCCGCATTCGCACGCGCTCGCACTCCCTACCTTCAATCCCGACCCTCACAAAAAAGTTGCGGTGAAATACGGAGTAGACGAGGTTTTTGACAGGCGAAACAGTCCGTATTCCACCGCAACTGATGGGCGGGGTGGAATTGAGGGCTCAGATAGTCAGTCATGCCCTCATCCGCCACTCCCTCACCTACAGCGCGCCGTCCAGCATAAGGTTCACCTTGAGCACGTTGACCGTGGGCTCGCCGAAGACGCCCAGGAATCGGCCCTTGGTGCACTGGACTATGATCTCGCGCACCTCGCCTTCGCTCTTGCCCGTGGCCTTGGCAAGGCGCGGGACTTGGTACTCGGCGGCATCCGGAGAGATCTCCGGGTCGAGGCCGGACCCCGAACACGTCACCAGGTCGACGGGCACAGCGTCCATATCGGCATCGGGGTTGGCGGCGCGGATCTTCTTCACGCGCGCATCTATCAGCTGCCGATACTCCTCACTCGCCGGGGACAGGTTGGACGGGGCACCATACGCCATGAGCTCGCCGTCTTCGCCTTCGACAATTGACACGTTCTGGATACGACCCCACATGTGGGCTTCGTCATCGAAGTTCTGGCCGATGAGCTCGGAACCCACAACCTTGCCGTCGACCGTAATAAGCGATCCGTTCGCCTGGTACGGAAACGCAAGCTGCGCGACGCCAGTCACCACGAGCGTGTATCCCAGGCCGCAGACGATGGTAAACAGCGCGAACACGCCAAGTGCGCGCGATGCTATACCTTTGAACATACAAACCTCCGTCTACATCATGCCAATGCCGAACAAGGCCAACAGCATGTCGATAATCTTGATGAATACGAACGGCGCCACGATACCGCCCAGACCCCACACCAGCAGGTTGTGGGTCAGCAGCTGGCCGGATGAAAGCTCGCGGTACTTCACGCCTTTCAGGGCGGCAGGAATCAGCGCGACGATGACCAGCGCGTTGTAGATAATGGCGGACAGCACGGCAGTCAACGGGCTGGTGAGCCCCAGGATGTTGAGGGCGTCCAACCCGGGGTAGATCGGCGAGAATAGCGCCGGGATGATAGCGAAATACTTGGCGACGTCGTTGGCGACCGAGAAGGTCGTGAGCGAGCCGCGGGTCATGAGCAGTTGCTTGCCGATACGCACGATATCGATGAGCTTGGTGGGGCTGGAGTCGAGGTCGACCATATTGCCGGCCTCCTTGGCAGCCTGGGTTCCCGTGTTCATGGCCACGGCGACATCCGCCTGCGCCAGCGCCGGCGCGTCGTTGGTGCCGTCGCCGGTCATCGCGACCAGATGGCCCTCATGCTGGAACGCGCGGATCTTATCGAGCTTGCCCTCGGGCGTCGCTTCGGCCAGGAAGTCATCCACACCGGCCTCGGCGGCGATGGCGGCGGCCGTCAGCGGATTATCACCCGTCACCATGATGGTCTTGATACCCATGCGGCGCAGATCGGCGAACTTTTCCTTCACGCCGGACTTGATGATGTCCTTAAGGTAGACGACACCCAGCACGCGGCAGTTCTTGGTCACGACCAGCGGGGTGCCGCCGGCCTTGGCGATGTGCTCGACGACCTCGTCGCACTCCTGGGAGAACACGCCGCCGGCTGCCTCCACATAGGTGCGCACGGAATCGGCAGCGCCCTTGCGGATCTCATTGCCCTCGTAGTTCACGCCGGACATACGCGTTGCCGCGGTGAACGGGATGAACTCCATACCCTTATCCTCGAGCGTGCGACCGCGCAGACCGAACTGCTCCTTGGCGAGCACGACGATGGAACGACCCTCGGGGGTCTCGTCGGCCAGCGAGGAAAGCTGGGCGGCATCGGCCAGCTCCGCGGGATCGACGCCGTCGACCGGGATGAACTCGGCGGCTTGACGGTTACCCAGGGTGATGGTGCCGGTCTTGTCGAGCATGAGGATGTCGACGTCGCCGGCGGCCTCGATGGCGCGGCCGGACATGGCCAGCACGTTGGCCTCGTTCAGACGGCTCATGCCGGCGATGCCGATGGCGGACAGAAGGGCGCCGATGGTAGTGGGAGCCAGGCACACGAGCAGTGCCACGAGCGTGGTCACGGCCGTGGGGTTGACCATGTCGTTAAGACCGGCCGAGAAGCAGGAGTAACAATACAGGGCCAGCGTGACCAGGATAAAGACGATGGAGAGGGCCACCAGGAAGATCTCCAGAGCGATCTCGTTAGGGGTCTTCTTACGCGCGGCACCCTCGACCATCGCGATCATCTTGTCCAGGAAGCTCTGGCCGGGCTCACTGGAGATCTTGACGATGATCCAGTCGGACAGCACCGTGGTACCGCCGGTAACGGCAGAGCGGTCGCCGCCGGCCTCGCGGACCACGGGAGCGGACTCGCCGGTGATGGCGGACTCGTCAACGGAGGCAGCGCCCTCGATGACGTCGCCGTCGCCGGGAATCTGCTCGCCGGCGCGTACGATCACCAAGTCGCCGCGCGTGAGCTCGGTGCCGGGAACGACGGTGAAGTGCTCCTTGTCCTCAACGGACTCGATGCGATGGGCCTCGACATCCTTCTTGGCCGCACGCAGAGAATCGGCCTGAGCCTTACCGCGGCCCTCGGCAAGCGCCTCGGCGAAGTTCGAGAACAGGTCGGTGAGCCACAGGATGACCGCGATGGCGACCACATAGTAAGTGGGCACACCCGCGTCCTGCACACCGAAAATGGAAGCGACAGCCAGGACGGAGGTCATGACGGCGGAAAGCCACACCAGGAACATGACCGGGTTTTGAATCTGGACGCGAGGATCCAGCTTGGCAAACGAGTCGCGGACCGCGCGGCCCATCATGTCTTTTTGCATAGCCATAAATCTGCGCCCTCCTTTACGCAATCATCTGGAAGAACTCGGCAACGGGGCCAAGCGCCAGAGCCGGGAAGAAGCTCAGGGCACCGATCAGCAGAACGATGAACACGAGCAGGAATACGAACATGCCGTTGGTGGTAGACAGGGTACCGGCGCTCTCGGCGACCTTGCCCTTCCCGGCCAGCGAGCCCGCGATGGCGAGCGTGCCCGCAATCGGCAGGAACCGCGCGAACAGCATCTCAAGGCCGAGCATGACGTTGATCCACGGGATGTTGCAGTTCATGCCGGCGAATGAGGAGCCGTTGTTGCCGCCAGCCGAAGTAAGGGTGTACAGGACCTCGGAGAAGCCATGCGCCCCGCCGTTGTTGAGTTGGTCGACAAGACCGGGCATCATGCAGGCGATAGCGGAGCTCACCAGAATGGCGAACGGGGTGGCGAGACACAGAACCACCGCCCAGCGCATCTCGGTCGGCTCGATCTTCTTGCCCAGGAACTCGGGCGTGCGGCCAACCATAAGGCCAGCGATAAACACCGTGAGGATGGCGAAGCCGATCATGCCGTACAGGCCGCAGCCAACGCCGCCGAACACCACCTCGCCCAGCGCTATCTGGAGCATCTGGACAAACCCGCCAAGCGGGGTGTAGGAGTCGTGCATGGAGTTGACCGAGCCGTTGGAAGCAGCCGTCGTGAAAGCGGACCAGGTGGAAGAGGAGGCGATGCCAAAGCGGCTCTCCTTGCCCTCCATGTTGCCGCCCGCCTGGCCATCGGTCATCTCGATGTTGACCGCGCCGCCATCTGCCAGCTGCGGCGTACCCATATGCTCGTTAACGGCGATGATGCCGGTAAAGACCACGAGCAGGATAAGCATCGCCGCGAAGATGGCCTTGCCCTGCCCGGCATTCTTGACACCGATGCCGAAGGTGAAGCAGCAGGCGACTGGAATCAGCAGCAAGCTGGTCATCTCGATGATGTTGGTGAAGGCATTGGGATTCTCATACGGATGCGCAGAGTTCGCGCCAAAGAAGCCGCCGCCGTTGGTACCGGACTGTTTGATGGCAACCTGGCTGGCCGCAGGACCCTGGGGCAGGAACTGCTCGGTGACTACGCGCGCGCCCTCGACAACCTTGCCGTCGACCTTGACCGTGTCGCCCTCGATCTGGGCGCCGTCGATGACGCTCCAGCCGCCGTCTGCATTAGGCTGGACAGCAACGGGCTCTACGAGCTCAGCCTTCTGAGCCGGTTGGAAGTTGGAGATGACGCCACCGGCAGCCAGGCAGATGCCGAACACGAGGTTCAGCGGGATGAGCACGTACAGGACACTGCGGGTGAGGTCGACCCAAAACGAGCCGAGTCCCTGCTGCTTGACCTGACGGAAACCGCGGATGAGCGCGAACATGACCGCAATACCAGTGCCGGCGGATAAGAAGTTTTGCACGGTGAGACCCATGAACTGCACAAAGTAGGACAGGGTGGTCTCACCGGAATAGGATTGCCAGTTGGTGTTGGTTATGAAGGAAGCAGCCGTATTGAACGACAGGTCCCATGACACACCCGGCAGGTGCTGGGGATTGCCCGGCAAGAAGGACTGAAGCACCTGGAGTGCCACAAGAGCCACGAGGCCAATCCCCGAAAAGACCATCACGCTCGCCATATAGCGCCTACACCCCATCTGCTCTGCCGCGTCGATGCGAAGCAGACGATAGATGCCACGCTCCACAGGAGCAATCACAGGCGACAGGAACGTATGCTCACCATCCATGATATGGGCCATGAACCGACCGAGCGGAACGGCCAGGACGACGAGCACGGCAAAGTACAAGATGTACTGAATCGCAACGTCCATAGTTTACGAATCACTCCTCATCAGAATGTAGATGTAATAGATAAAGAGTCCAATGCAGACGACTCCGATGATGGGAATGAGGATGTCCATTTACCGCCCCTTTCACACGCGGTCCGATGTCTCGGACGCCTGCTCTCGCAGGCGCCTGGGGACAGCAAACGCTTCTAGGGATTAAAGAGGCGTGAGGGCCGGGGCTCACGTCCTTAAGATGCCGTAAAGATGCAGGTAGAAAGCACTATTGCGGCTGCAGTGCGCCTATACTCGACCTCGCGAGCATACAGTGGCGTCCTCACCGCGTATGCACGCATGGACAATGCTTCAGAAAGGCTACGCTATGCAGCGCAACGCATCGGACACTCGCGTCAATCCAGACCTCATCCTCAAGGCAATTGAGAAAGACGAGGTCGCCGATGACGCTCGAACCAGCCGGGGACACCTCAAGATTTTCTTTGGCTACGCTGCTGGCGCAGGCAAAACCTATGCGATGCTTCAAGCCGCCCACGCCGCCAAGCGGCGAGGTGTCGACGTCGTCGCGGGATACATCGAGCCGCACGAACGTCCGGCAACTGCCCATCTTGCACAAGGGCTTGAGAACGTGCCCTGTAAACTCATCGAGCACAACGGCATTGCGCTCAGCGAGTTCGATCTAGATGCGGCTATCGAACGCGCCCCTCAACTCATCCTTGTCGACGAGCTCGCCCATACGAATGCGCCGGGGTCTCGCCACGACAAACGCTATCAAGACGTCGAGGAACTTCTACATGCGGGCATCGACGTCTATACGACCGTGAACGTTCAGCATATCGAGAGCCTAAACGACATGGTTGCATCCATCACCGGCGTTGTCGTGAGCGAACGAATCCCCGACCGTATCTTCGATGATGCCGACCAGGTCGAGCTCGTCGACATAGAGCCCGAAGACCTACTTGAGCGCCTTCGCGCCGGCCTCGTCTACCGTCCCGCACAAGCCGACCGAGCGCAACAGCATTTTTTTACCGTCGAGAACCTCACCGCACTCCGAGAAATCGCGCTGCGCCGCTGCGCCGATCGCACCGACCACCTCACAGATGCCGCACGCGTGCTGGGAAACCGTGACTACTACACCAGGGAGCGTATCTTGGTCTGTGTCTCCCCGGCGCCGACCAATCCCCGCATCGTCCGTGCCGCCGCACGCATGGCGAAAGCGTTTCGCAGCGAGCTCGTCGCCCTGTTTGTAGAGAGCCCGCGCACGCAAGCCATGAGCGATGATGAGCGCGCCAAGCTTGCAGCCAATATCGCCCTAGCCGAGCAGCTCGGAGCACATATGGAAACCGTCTATGGCGACGACATCGCGTTTCAGATCTCCGAGTTCGCGCGCCTGTCGGGTATTTCGAAGATCGTCATGGGGCGCACGGGCGAGCGCAGCAGCGTCCGTCAGGCCCTCTTCGGCCGCAAATCTCTCGTAGAACAGCTCATAACATTCGCCCCGAACCTCGACATTTACATCATTCCAGAACAGTCGACTCCGCCCTCCCGACCCAAAGGACGCCGCCATGCGCTCGCCCTGCAGCCGCCCAGCAGCCGAAACGTGCTTCGCACGCTGGCCCTCTCTCTTGCCGCCACGGCGATCGGCACGGCTTTCCGCCATCTGGGATTTGCCGATTCCAGCATCATATCCCTCTATATCCTCACGGCCCTGCTGACCGCCGTCACCACGACGGGGCGTATCTGCACAATCGTATCGAGCGTGCTCTCTGTAGTGCTTTACAACTTCTGCTTTGTCACGCCTCTGTTTTCGCTCGCCAGCTACGACCGAAGCTATCTGGTCACGTTCGGCATCATGTTCGCTACCGCTATGGTCGCCGGCGAGTTAACTGCGCGCATCGCCGACAACGCCCGTACATCCGCCGAGAACGCATTCAAAACGCGCGTACTCCTCGAAACGAACCAGCTCTTGCAGCAAGCCCATAGCGCGGAGGAGTGCGCCCGCGTCGCCATGAACCAACTCGTCAAACTGCTAAAACTCGACGTGGTCTTCTACCCCGCCGAACACGGCACGCTCGGCAAGGCGCTCTATGAGTCCGCTGGCACCGAAAACCGATCCGCGTCGCTGCTCACCGACTACGAGCGCGCCGTTGCAACCTGGACCTACACCAACAACAAGCGCGCGGGCGCAAGCACGCGGACCCTGCCTGAGGCGCGCTGTCTCTACCTCGCGGTTCGCACCGGCGACAAGGTATTCGGTGTCATCGGCATCGCCCTGGAGGGGCGCGAGATCGAAGCCTTCGAGCATTCGATCGTCCTATCTATCGTAGGTGAATGCGCCTTGGCGCTCGAAAGCGACCGGGCGGCGCAAGAGCGCGAAGAGGCTGCGGTTTTGGCGAAAAACGAGCAGCTGCGCGCCAACCTTTTGCGCTCCATCGGCCACGATTTGAGGACACCCCTCACGGCTATATCCGGATCTGCGGCAATCCTTCGGAAGAGCGACGAGAAGCTCAGCCTCGAACAACGCTGCGATCTTGCCGATGCCATCTACGACGACTCCCTCTGGCTTATCGATACCGTGGAAAACCTCCTCGCCATCACACGCGTCGAGGACGGCACCATTCGCCTCAACTTAACATCCGAGCTCATCGACGAGGTCATCGAGGCCGCCCTCAGCCATGTCGCCCAAGCATCGCATGGACGTGCCGTCACCATCGAGCACACTGACGACATCCTGCTGGTACGCATCGACGTCCATCTCATCATGCAGGTGCTTACGAATCTCATCATGAACGCCTTCAAATACACGCCCGAGGACTCGACTGTCACCATTAGCGCACGTCGCGAGGGTGAGTTCATCGTGGTGGACGTCGCAGACGATGGGCCGGGTGTAGCAGACTGCGACAAGCCTCATATCTTTGAGCGCTTCTTCACCTCAAGCAATACGCGGCCCGTGGATTCGCGTCGAAGCATCGGCCTTGGGCTGTCGCTCTGCCGCTCCATCGTGGAGGCGCATGGCGGCGTCATCGAAGTTCGCGACAACCACCCCCATGGGGCCGTCTTCCGTTTTACCCTGCCTGCCGAGGAGATCGAGATTCATGAATAATGCCGCTAAGCCACGCGTCCTCTTGGTCGAAGACGACCTGACCGTTCAAAACCTCGTTTCGACCGCGCTTGACCTTCACGGCTATGTCGTGAGCAAGGTTTGCAACGGCCAGGCCGCCATCATGGATGCGGTGTCGCACGGCCCCAGCCTCATCATGCTCGACCTCGGCCTTCCCGACATTGACGGTATCGAGGTCATCACGAAAATCCGAAGCTGGTCGGCAGTCCCCATTATCGTCATTTCGGCGCGCGCCGAAGATTCCGACAAGATTGCAGCACTTGACGCAGGGGCAGACGACTACCTCACCAAGCCCTTTTCTGTGGATGAGTTGCTCGCGCGCGTCCGTGCGAATTTGAGGCGCTCCTCGATGGCGTCGAGCGAGTCGACAGAAGCGAGCACGTTCGACAACGGTCCGCTGCATATCGACTACGCCGCGGGATACGCTACGAAAGACGGACGCGAGCTCTCGCTCACCCCAACCGAGTACAAATTGCTCGTCCTTCTGGCGAAAAACGTCGACAAGGTGCTCACCCACACCTTCATCACCCGCGAGATATGGGGCACGAGCTGGGACAGCGATCTGGCGAGCCTGCGCGTGTTCATGCGCACCCTGCGCAAGAAGATCGAGGCAGACCCCTCTCACCCCAAGATGATTCAGACGCACATGGGTGTCGGGTACCGCATGCAGCGTCTCTAGCCCGCCCAACAAAAAGTTGCGGTGGAATACGGAGTAGATAAGGCCTTTGACAGCCAAAACAGTCCGTATTTCACCGCAACTGATTTAACGATACCCAAAAAATACTCTTCAACTCGCCGCGCTCTCTCTCAAATGCGCAAAGCGCCCCGCGAACGGATGCTCGCGAGGCGCTTGGATGTCTGGGCTTTATTTGATACCGCGGCCCAAGTCTTCGGCGATTTTGTCTACGCCCTTAAGTGCGGCGCACGTCTTTTTGTTGGAGCAATGCCCCGTGCAAACGCCACCCTGAGCGCAGTCAGCGCAGGTGCCCTTGCGGTAGATGCGCACGCACACGGCGACAAACGCAATACCGATAACAGCCAGTACAACAATATCGATAGGTGCCATAGCAAGCCTCCTCTAGTTAACCACCACTTACTTTACCCCATCCTCCACCTACCAATAAGGGACAGATTTATATTGGTCGGTTTTATCTGCGGAAACGTCACATCTCCCCCACCAAAAAGCCCGAGTGTCGCTGGGACACCCGGGCTCGTGAAAAGGGGCTAGTCCTTATTCGGACTTAAGCGGAAACTGCGGCGGAAGCAGTGTTGGTCTCGTCCTCGTCGGTCCATGCATGTTTGGGCATGGGGCGAAAGATCTGGAAGAGCATCGCAACCAGCAGCACGATGGCCACAACCGTCCAGATACCAAACTGTCCCAACACAAGCAGGTTGTAGAACTGGTTGATGAACAGGCCGATCACCCAGGCAAAGGCGCACTCGTAGCCGATGGCAATCGCAGTCCACTTACCAGAGTCCATCTGGTTGCGGATGGTACCCATGGCGGCAAAGCACGGGGCGCACAGCAGGTTGAAGGCACCGAAGGCCACGCAAGCGCCCATGGTCGGGAACATGCCGGCAAACGCGGTCCACAGGCTCGGGTCGGTCTCGGCGGCATCGGCCACGGACAGCAGCGAGCCGGCGGTGGCGACGACGTTCTCCTTGGCGACAAGGCCAGAGACGGTCAGTGCGGTGGCCTGCCAGGTGCTAAAGCCGAGCGGGGCGAAGATCCAAGCGACCAGGTTGCCGAGCATGGCAAGCACGGAGTAGTCCATGAACTCCTCGGGGATGCCGTCCATCGCAGGCAGGAAGCCAAAGGAACCGTTGTAGCTACCAAAGTTGGACAGGAACCAAACCACGACGGTGGACGCGAAGATGACCGTACCGGCCTTCTTGATAAAGGCCCAGCAGCGCTCCCACACGTGCAGCGCCCAAGAGCGGATCGCCGGGAAGTGGTAGGCGGGAAGCTCCATAACGAACGGCGTCGGGCGACCGGCGAAGAGCTTGGTCTTCTTGAGCATGAGGCCCGAGGCGATGACGGCAAAGACGCCCAGGAAGTAGAAGAGCGGGCTGATCCACGCAGCGGTGGTGGAAGAATCGCCGATGATGGAACCCATGAGCAGGGCGATGATCGGCAGCTTGGCGCCACAGGGAATGAACGTGGTGGTCATGACCGTCATACGGCGGTCCTTCTCGTTCTCGATGGTCTTGGTGGCCATGACGCCGGGGACGCCGCAGCCCGAGGACACGAGCATGGGGATAAAGGACTTACCGGACAGGCCAAAGCGGCGGAACACGCGGTCCATGATGAAGGCGACGCGGGCCATATAGCCGCAGTCCTCCAGGAAAGACAGCATCACGAACAGCAGGAACATCTGCGGGACGAAGCCGAAGATTGCGCCCAGACCACCAACGATACCGTCGCAGACCAGCGAATCGACCAGGCCACCGTCCTCGGTGCCGCCCGCCACAAGGGCGTCGTGCACCACGGTGGTGATACCCGGGACATAGGGGCCGTACTGCGCCGGGTCGACCGAGTCGGCATTGTCGCCCGCAGCCTCGACGGCCGCGTCGTAGGCGTCGCGGCCCTGACCGAGCACGTACCAGCCGTCGGTGCCGAAGAGCTGATCGTTGGTGAAGTCGGTCACCGTGCCGCCCAAGGTAGAAACGGCGATGTAGTACACGCAGAACATGATGACCACAAAGATCGGCAAGCCCAGGATACGGTTGGTAACCACGCGGTCGATCTTCTCGGAGGTGCTCATCTTGGCCGGGGCCTTGGTGAGGCACTCGTCGATGATGTGCGCGATGACGCCGTAGCGCTCGCCGGTGATGATGGACTCAGCGTCATCGTCGCAATCCTGCTCGCACTGAGCGACCAGCTCTTCGACGCGAGCGGCCTTCTCCTTGGTGAGGTTGACGAGCTTGCAGGCGTCCGCATCGCGCTCGAACAGCTTGACGGCATAGTAGCGACGCTTGTTGGCGGGAACGCTTGCCGGCAGGTTGTTCTCGATGTGGCCCAGAACGTCCTCGATGGAGGAATCGAACTTATGCTCCGGCACCTGGCCCTTAGAAGCAGCGGACTTCTTGACCTGCTCGAAGAGCTCCTTGATGCCCTTGTTCTTAAGAGCCGAGATCATCATGACCGGACAACCGAGCTTCTTGGAGAGCTTGTCCGTGTCGATCTTGTCGCCGTTCTTCTCGACCAGATCGGCCATGTTGAGGGCAACGACCACAGGCAGGCCGGTCTCGATGACCTGAAGCGCCAGGTACAGGTTGCGCTCCAGGTTGGTGGCATCGACCACCTGAACGACAACATCGGGCTCGCCGCTCATGAGGTAATCGCGCGAGCATTGCTCCTCGGGGCTGTAGGGGGAAAGCGAGTAGATGCCAGGGAGGTCCGTGATGGTAACGTTCTTGTCGCTTAGGAGCTTGGCTTCCTTTTTCTCAACCGTGACGCCGGGCCAGTTGCCAACGTAGCCGTTGGCGCCGGTAATCAGGTTGAAAAGCGTGGTCTTGCCGCAGTTGGGGTTACCCGCCAGCGCGACATGGATCTGAGAATCCGCCATTCAATCCTTCTTCCTTGTGTGCCTGCGCTGCTTTCTCCGCGCAGGCTGGATAATGTGCTTCAAAGATGCTGCATTAAGTTAGAAAAACCTAACTTTATCTGCAGAAATATGCGCCGCGAGTCCTTACTGAACCTCGACGACGGCGGCCTCCTCCTTGCGGATGGAAAGCTCGTAGCCGCGCACGTTGATCTCGACCGGATCACCGAGCGGTGCAACCTTCACGACCTTGAACGAAGTGCCCTTGATGAGCCCCAGGTCCATAAGGTGGCGGCGAAGCGCGCCCTCACCGTGAAGCTTGACGATGGTAGAGCTCTCGCCCACCTTAACGTCACCCAACGTCTTCATCCTCTTGTCCCCCTTTCGGTTTTTATGAAATGCTGCGAACTAACCGACGGTCATGATGTGCATGGCAACCTTGGAATCGATGCCAAAGCGTGCGCCCAGCACCGTGACGATGATATTGGCGCCACTCGAGCTCACCACGTGGATTTCGTTGCCCTCGACAAAGCCGAGGTCCTTAAGGTGGTGTTTCATGTCCTCATTGCCCTTTACACGAGACACGCGCACGGTTTCGCCCGCTTTTACCATCGAAAGCGGCATGGCCGGCATCTGCGGTCCGCAAGACATGAGTTGCTCCTAACGTCAGTTCGTCCTCAACATCGACGCGATAAAAGTTAACCACGTCTATGTTCGCTTTAGTAAACTAGCACGCGGTTAACTTTTTGGAAAGGGTCCCCATTCAGATTTCGAAAAAGTTTCCTATACGAAACAAAAAGGCGCGGCAAAGGACCATCCTTTACCACGCCCTGTCCTGCTTAAAGCGAGAGATTTCTGATCGACGTAACGCAGGAAGCCTCGTCTACGCCCGAAACGCGAAAGATGATGTCCTCGCCGCACTCGCCGTAGAGAGCCATGAGGCCCATAACATCGCGGCCATCCGTGTGGCGATCGCCGATACTGACTGACACGTCGCTACGATGCTTGGCAATGATGTCATAGAGCAGCGCAACCGGGCGGGCATGTAATCCCAACGGATCTTTAATCGTCTTTGTAAACTCGACCATGTCCCCTCCCACGACATCGCACATTCGGCCGGCAAACCCAGCCACGTGGTAGTTATTGTAGCGTTAGATGCTTGTCGAAGGCCCCTCCGGATGCCCCATGGTCAAAAAGTGGCAAATATGAGTACTGTCACCAATTTAGTAGCAGCAAAATCGAGAGTAAATTGCCTACTTTGAGCGATTCGAAGAGGTTGAAAGCCGTCAAACGCCCTTTATAGGGGGTT
>CABQMF010000033.1 GCA_902465265.1 uncultured Collinsella sp.
GTATTGCAGGGCCTATGCTCAAGTTTGCCACCTGCAACTGCGTATATTTAACCTGTATATCGTTGGAGGAATTCTATCGAAGTGCCTGTTTCGCCGCATGCACTCGATACGCCGATGCCGGACCACGGGCGGTCCGGGGCAACGTCGACAGGGTCTCTCCGGCATGGGATTCAGGAGGGAGTGAACAACATGGGCAATAAACGAGTCGTAGCCGATTCCTCACGCTGCATTGGGTGCCAAACCTGTATGGCGGCGTGCATCGAGGCGCACGACATCCCCGGCAACATCGCCGCGCCGCGCCTGCGCGTGACGCGTACGTACGAGATCTCCGCACCGGTGGCTTGCCATCACTGCGAGGATGCCCCGTGCGCGAAGGCCTGTCCTACGGGCGCCTTGTTCTTTGATCCAAAGAACCATCGCATCGGCGTCAACGAGGACAACTGCATCGGCTGCAAGAGCTGCGTCATGGCATGCCCCTTTGGCGCCGTGAGCGTTGCGACCACGCAGGTCCCCGTCTTGATGGGTGATGTGCGCGTGGGTTCGCAGACCAAGAGCTTCGTGCTCAAGTGCGACCTGTGCGTGGACCGTCCCGGCGGTCCGGCGTGTGCCGAGGCGTGCCCGACCAAGGGCCTCACCCTGGTAGACGAGGAGCGCCTGGCAGAACTGACTGCCGAGCGTGCCCGCGCCACCATCGAAAACGAGGCGTAGGCGGGTGGCCATACAGGCCCAATGATTGTCAAATAAGTACCGAGCATTCGGTAGCAGAAAAAGGAAGGAGGGTGTCATGGAGAAGCATAAAGTGATCTGCCCGTACTGCGGCGCCGGTTGCCAGTTTAACCTCCTGGTCCAAAACGGCCAGGTCGTGGGCACCGAACCGCTCAACGGCATCACCAACCAGAGCGAGCTGTGCCTTAAGGGCATGAGCGGCTACGACTTCATCAACGACACCAAGATCTTGACTCCTCGCGTACTGCACCCGATGATCCGCCGCACTAAGGGCGCGGATCTTGAGCGCGTAAGCTGGGACGAGGCACTGGATTTCACCGCATCTAAGATGCAGGCCATAATTGACGAATATGGTCCTAACGCTGTCATGACCACCGGCTCTTCGCGAGGCGGCGGCAATGAGGCGAACTACGTCATGCAGAAGTTTACGCGTGCGTGCATCGGCACCCACAGCGTGGACAACTGCGCCCGTACTTGACACGGCCCTACTGTCCTCGGTCTGATGGACACGGTTGGTTCAGGTTGCATGTCATGCTCCATCCCCGGTATGGAGGATGCGGGCTGCATTTTCCTCTTCGGCTATAACCCTGCCGATTCGCACCCCATCGTCGCAAGGCGTATCGTGCGAGCCAAAGAAAAGGGTTGCAAGATCATCGTCGCCGATCCGCGTCATATCGAAACCGCGCGTATCGCCGATCTCTACCTTCCGATCAAGAACGGTTGCAACGTCGCGTTCCTCAACGCCTTTGCCAACTGCTTGGTCAACGATGGCCTCTACGACAAGGAATTCGTCGCCGAGCACACGAACGGCTTTGACGAGTGGTGGGAGACCATCAAGAACTACACTCCCGAATCCGTACAGGACATCACGGGTGTCGAGCCCGCGCTGATCCACCAAGCTGCCGAGATGTACGCCACGGCGAAGCCCTCTGCCATCATTGGCTGGGGCATGGGCGTATGCCAGCAGAAGCAGAACCTGAAGACGGTGCACACCATCGCCTCCATCGCCTGCGTTGCCGGCCAGATCGGCAAACCCAATTCCGGCCTCGCGCCCGTGCGTGGCCAGAATAACGTCCAGGGCTCCTGCGATATGGGCATGCTGCCCAACCTGTACCCTGGCTACCAGAAGGTCACCGACCCGGCTGTGCGTGCCAAGTTTGCCAAGGCTTGGGGCGTGCCCGAGGAAAAGCTCCCGCTCGAGGAGGGCTACAAGCTCACCGACCTGGGCCACCTGGTCGACGAGGGTAAGGTGCACTGCTTCTACAACTACGGCAAGGACCCGGTGCAGACCGAGCCCGATTCGGCCGGCATGCGCAAGACGCTCTCCGAGCTGGATTTGTTCATTTGCCAGGACATCTTTATGACGCAGACGACCATGCTCGCCGACGTCATCCTGCCCGCTACCTCTTGGGGCGAGCACGAGGGTGTCTTTACCGCATCCGACCGTAACTTCCAGCACTTTGACGCGGCCGTTCCGCCCAAGGGCGAGTGCCGTCACGACTGGGAGATCTTCGCGGACCTGTCTACGCGCATGGGCTACCCCATGCACTACGACAACACCGAGCAGATCTGGAACGAGTGCATTAGCCTGTGCCCCAACTTTGTGGGCGCGACCTACGAGAAGATGGCTCCCGAGGGCGGTTACGCCCAGTGGCCCGTCAAGAGCACCGATGTGAACGACCACGGTACGCCCGACATGTTCGCTGGTGGCAAGTTCACCACCAAGGACGGCCGCGCCAACCTGATGGCACACGACTGGGAGGCGCCCTCCGAGCTTCCCGACGATGAGTACCCGCTCATCCTGTGCACCGTCCGCGAGGTCGGCCACTACAGCTGCCGCTCGATGACCGGCAACTGCAAGACGCTGGCACTGCTTGCCGACGAGCCCGGCTTTGTCCGCATGAATCCCGCGGACGCCCAGGCACGCGGCATCAAGAATGGCGACATCGTCTCGATCCACAGCCGCCGCGGCCAGGTATACAGCCGCGCCGACGTGAGCGACCGCATCAACAAGGGCACGGTCTATATGACCTACCAGTGGTGGATCGGCAAGTGCAACGAGCTGACCATGCACAAGGTCGACCCGGTCTCGCATACGCCCGAGGACAAGTTCTCCGCCTGCCAGGTCGACGCTATCGCCGACCAGGTCTGGGCCGAGGGCGAGGTCGAGCGTCAGTACACCGAGCTCAAGCAGGCTCTGGTGGACGCCGCCGCTCCCCAGGACGTTGAGCCTGGCGCCGCCAAGTTCGACGACGAGACGCACGTGAATCAAATCGTGTAGTCCCGTTCTCGTTGGCTTTTTGGGCCGGGCGTCCCGTACGTTCGGGAGCCCGGCCCGTTATTTTGAAAGGAAGTGGGGATGAACCGCTTCATCGACATCAACCCGGAGAGGTGCATCGGTTGCGGAACATGCCAGTCCGCCTGTGCCGACGCCCACCGGATGCAGGGTCTTCAGGATACGCCGCGCCTGGCGCTCGTGAAGACCGGCGGTATTTCGGCCGCCCTTGCCTGCCACCATTGCGAGGGTGCCCCCTGCGCCGAGGTCTGCCCGGTGAATGCCATCGAGCACGATGGCGATCGCATCCACGTCAAGGAGCAGGAGTGCATCGGGTGCAGGCTGTGCGCCATCGCGTGCCCCTTCGGAGCCATCCATCCCGATGGCACGTCTATCGCCGGTGTCGCAGGCATGTGCGACCCGACGCCTTCGTATCCTAAGTCCCTGAGCAGCCTGCTTACGTGGGCTCCCGGCCAGTACACCTGCGCTGTTAAGTGCGACCTGTGCGCCTTCGATCCGGACGGTCCGCATTGTGTGGCGGCGTGCCCCACCAAGGCGCTGACCGTCATGGGCGGCGCGGCCGATCGCGAGCTCGACGAGGCCAAGCGCCTGCGCTCGATCGAAAACGGTCCGGTCGTCGACGTTACCGCTGTGGCCCAGGGTCTGTCCGAGAAAGCAGAAGGGAGCGTAAACAATGGATAGCATGACGCTGTTTATCGCATCGCTTGCCGTCTCGTGCATCGGTGCGCTCGCCTCGGTTCTGCTGATTAAGGCCGACAACGCCGCCAAGACCGCCGGCTGCCTGATCGGCGCCGTCGCGGCCGTGCTGTCGTTCATCGCGGGCCTCGAGGCCGTGCTTGGCGACGTTTCGTCCCTCAACACGGTCTTCTTCTTCCCGTTCGCCCGTCTCGAGCTCTTGCTCAACGGCCTTGCGGGCCTGATCGTGGTCCTCATCTCGATTCTCGCCTTTGCGGGCTTCATCTACGGTCTGTCCTACTTCGACGAGTACCCGGGCAAGGTCGGGCGCGCCGGCTTCTTTATGAACACCTTCGTCGCCTCGATGATGCTCGTCATCACCGCCGACAACGTGTTCTGGTTCCTGGTCGCCTTTGAGCTCATGTCCCTTACGAGCTACTTCCTTGTCGTTATCGAGGAGAACAAGAACTCCATTAGGGGCGGTTGGCTCTACTTCGTCATCGCGCACGTGGGCTTCGTTCTCATCATGGCGAGCTTCCTGCTCATGACCAACGGCGTGGGCGGTTCCTTCAGCTTCAGTGATTTCCGTACGCATGACTTTGGACCCGCCGTCTCCTCCGCGTGCTTCGTCCTCGCGTTCTTCGGATTTGGCGCGAAGGCCGGTATCATTCCGCTGCACTCCTGGCTGCCCCAGGCGCACCCCGAGGCGCCGTCCAACGTGTCCGCCCTCATGTCCGGCGGCATGATCAAGATCGGCATCCTGGGAATCCTCAAGGTCGGTCTCGACCTGCTCGCGGGTTCGGGCGTCCAGCTCTGGTGGGGCCTCATGGTCCTGGTCTTCGGATCCATCTCGTCGGTCCTGGGTGTCGTCTACGCCCTCCACGAGCACGACATCAAGCGCCTGCTTGCCTATCACTCCGTCGAGAACATCGGCATCATCTTGCTCGGTGTCGGCGCGTCCATGACGGCGCACGCCCTGGGCAACGACGTCATCGCGACGATCGCGCTCATGGCCGCCCTCTACCACACGCTCAACCACGCTATGTTCAAGGGCGAGCTGTTCCTCGGCGCGGGCTCCCTGCTCTATGCCACGGGTACGCGCAACATGGAGAAGATGGGCGGTCTGTTCCGCCGCATGCCGGTCACGGCCGTCTGCTTCCTCATCGGTGCCCTTGCCATCTCGGCCATCCCGCCGCTCAACGGCTTCGTTTCCGAGTGGTTCACCTACCAGTCCCTGTTCAACATCTCGACGCTCTCCGACCCGGTCGTCATGGTGTTCGCCGTCGCCTCCGCGGCCGCCCTCGCCATCACCGGTGCCCTGGCCGTCACGTGCTTCGTGAAGGCCTACGGCGTCTCGTTCGCGAGCAGCCCTCGTTCCCAGGAGGCCGCGAACGCCAAGGAGTCCCCGGCTCCGATGTTGTTCTCGCAGATGCTCCTCGCGGCCATCTGCGTGGTACTGGGAATCGGCTCCCCGGTCATCGCCCCGGTTCTGGGCGACGTCGCCCAGAGCGTGCTTGCCGGCTCCGCCGTCACAGCCACCTCGGGCGTGTCTCTCGTGAACGAGATTTCCGGTGCCGCCACCTCCACCCCCGCGATCGCCATCGCGCTCGTGGTCCTCACCGGCCTCGCGTTCGCGTTGAGGTCCTGCCTCGGCGCCAAGGCCCCCGCTAAGAAGACCGACCCTTGGGCGTGCGGCTACGAGCCCAACGAGCACATGCCCGTCGTCGCCACGAGCTTCGCGTCCGACGTCGAACTCTTCATGGGCCCGCTCTACACCCTGCGCGAGGTATGCACCAAGATCTGCTGGTCCATCGCGCACGTGTTCCAGAAGCTCACCGGTGTCGCCCAGGGCGTCGAGCCCCTGCCCGACCGTTTCCTGGTCGATGCACCGAGCGAGGGTGCCGACAAGCTGGCCGGCCTCGCCTCCAAGATCGAGGGCGGCAACTACTCCGTATACATCTGCTACATCGTCGCGGCGCTCGTGGTCTTCCTCGTGCTCGCCGTGGTCATGGTCTAGAGAGGGGAGAGGATATTATGAACATCGTTCTTGCGATGGCGCAGGGCCTCGTGGTCATGCTGGTCGCGCCCTTCTTCTCCGGCCTCGCCCGTGTGATTCGCGCGAAGATGCACAATCGCCGCGGTCCGTCCATCCTTCAGGATTACCGGGACCTCGCGAAGCTCATGGCGCGTCCCGAGTCCGTGAGTTCCGACTCGAGCTTCGTGCTGCGCATCATGCCGCCGCTGTTCCTCGCGGTGTCGTTTATGCTCGCCATGGGCCTGCCCATGTTCACGCTCCAGAGCCCCATGCCCGTCTTTGGTGACGCCATCACCATCATGTACGCGCTCGCGCTGTCCCGCTTCTTCTTCGCGCTGTCCGGCGTGGATTCCTCCAACGCCTACGCGGGCTTCGGCGGTATCCGCGAGCTCCTCATGAGCGTGCTCATCGAGCCGTCCATGCTCATCGCGCTGTTCACCGTCGCCATCGTGTGCGGCTCCACGGACATTGCGACCATGGGTCAGCACATCGTTACGGGCAACGTCTCGAGCGTCGTCGCCGTTATCCTCGCCGGCGTCGCCTTCGCGGCCGCCTGTTACATGGAGCTCGGCAAGCTTCCGTTCGATCAGGCCGAAGCCGAGCAGGAGCTCCAGGAGGGCCCGCTCGCCGAGCTCTCCGGCCCGTCCCTGGCCATGATGAAGCTCGCCATGGGCATGAAGCAGGTCGTGGTCGTCGCTTGGTTCACCTCCATCTTCATCCCCTGGGGAGAGCCCGCGACCATCGGCGTCACCGCTCTCGTGAGCGCCGTCGTCTTCCTCGTCAAGTGCCTGGTCGATTTCGTCGTCTGCGGCGTGCTCGAGAACTCCGTTTCCCGTTCGCGCTTCAAGGTGCTCGGTAACCAGACCTGGGCCGTCGTCGGCATCGCGGTCCTCGCGTTCGTCTTCGTCGTCGTAGGCGTGTAGGGAGAAGGGAGAAACTATGTCAATCGAATCGAGCTTGTCCCTCTTTGCCATGGTGGCGATCGCCGTCCCCATGCTGGGCTCCCTGCTCATCGTCATGCTGCCGCGTCCCTACGCTAAATGGATCGGCGCCTTTGCCGGCGGCATCGCCACGGTCGCTTCCGTTGGCTTGGCCGCGACGTTTGCCGGAAACGGCATGAACGCGGTCGATGTAACCTGGGCGAGTATGGGCCAGACCTTGGTCATGGGCTTCATATTCGACCGGATGAGCACGCTGCTCGCACCCGCGTTCGTCGCTATCGGCCTGCTCGTCGTCATCTATTCGTTCCCGTACATGAGCGATAAGAACAAGGAGCATCCCGACGCGCCCCGTCGCCGCTTCTACGTGTACTTCTCCACGTTCATCGGCGCCATGGCCGGTCTCGCCTACAGCTCCACCATCGTCGGCCAGCTCGTTTTCTTCGAGATCACCGGCGTGTGCTCCTGGGGCCTCATCAGCTACTACATGACGCCCACGGCCAAGAAGGCCGGTATGAAGGCGCTCATCATCACCCATATCGGCGCTCTGGGACTCTACATCGGCGCGGCCTTCCTGTTCGCCGGAACCGGCACGTTCGCGCTGAGCGCGATCTCCCAGCTCGATTCCGGTATGAAGACCGTCGTGCTGCTGCTCATCCTGTTCGCCGCTTGGGCCAAGTCCGCCCAGTTCCCGCTCTACATGTGGCTGCCCTCCGCAATGGAGGCCCCCACGCCCGTTTCCGCCTACCTCCATGGCGCGTCCATGGTGAAGGTCGGCGTGTGCGTGTTCGCCCGCGCTCTTGCGAGTGCCGGCGATATCCCCGAGATCGTCGGTTGGGTCGCCATCATCGACGCCGTCGTGACCATGCTCTTCGGCTTCCTCATGTACCTGCCCCAGAAGGATATGAAGCGCCTGCTCGCCTTCTCGACGATCGCGCAGCTCGCCTACGTGTTCTTCGGCCTGGGCCTCTCCGTGTTCGGAAGCCAGATGGCGTTCAACGGCGCCGTCGAGCACATCTTCAACCACGCGTTCACCAAGACCCTGTTCTTCCTCATCGCCGGCTCCCTCAGCTTCACGCTGGGAACCCGTATGTTGCCCAAGATCCAGGGCCTCATGAAGAAGTACCCGGTCACGGGCGTGGGCTTCGCGGTCGCCGCGACCGCTATCGCCGGCGTGCCCCCCATGAGCACGTTCTTCTCCAAGTTCCAGATTATTTCCGGTGGCTTCGCGGTTGGTGCTTCCAACACGGTCATCTTCGTCCTCGTGTGCGTCATGGTCGTCGAGACCGTCGCCACCTTCGCATGGTTCCTGCGTTGGATGGGTAAGGTCCTGCCCGGTGAGCCGAGCGAGACCGTGGCCGCCGGCCAGCCCCTTCCGCGCGCCATGGCGTTCGTGTTCGTCGTCCTCATGATCATGGTCGTCGTCGCCGGTCCTCTGTCCTCTAGTTGGATGGGTTAGGAGGTAGGACATGGGTTATTCGTTAGTCAATATCCTGGGCGGTCTTCTGATCGTGACCTCCACCATGGTGGTCGTCTCGAAGACCATCCCGTCCGCCATTAAGTGGTACGCGATCCAGTCGGTTGTCCTGGTGGGCGTGCTGCTCACCCTGGGCCTCACCACCGGTGCCACCGAGCTTCTCATGTGGGCCGCGTCGGCCTTCGTCACCAAGGTGATCCTCGTTCCGTTCATTCTCAACCGTGCCTACAAAAAGATGGGTTCGCCTGCCGATAGCACGCTGACCTCCTCCATCAAGCCGGCCTGGACCATCATCCTCACCGGTCTGGAGGTGGCCATCTGCTTCGCGGTGGTCACGCGCCTGAGCCTGCCCACCGCTGAGGTGGCTACTCCGGCCCTCGCCATCAGCTTCGCGCACTTCTTCGTCGGCCTCACGTGCATCATCTCCCAGCGCAACATCCTCAAGCAAATCTTCGGGTACTGCCTTATGGAGAACGGTAGCCACGTGACGCTCGCCCTGCTCGCGCCCACGGCCCCCGAGATCATCGAGATCGGCATCGCCACCGACGCCATTTTCGCCGTCATCATCATGTCCGCCGTCGTCGTGAGGATCTGGAACGACACCAAGTCGCTCGACTCCCACGACCTGACCGAATTGAAGGGGTAGGCCATGGATGTTTCAATGCTGACGGTCGCCCTGCTCGCTTGTCCCCTCGTGTTCTCCCTGATTATGGCTGCGCTCCCCAAGACGACGTCCTACAGCGTCTTTGCGGGGCTCAACACCATCTCCGTCGCGGCGACCCTCGTCCTTTCGGTCGTCACCGCGGGAACCATGCTCTCGAGCGGGCAGAATATCGACGCTTTGGGCCTCTGGCTCCATCTCGATTCGCTCTCGTCGATCTTCGTCCTTCTGGTAGGCATCATCGGGTTCATCACCGGCGTGTACTCCATCTCCTATATCAAGATCGATATCGAGGAGAAGACCATGCCGGCCGAGCGCACCAAGCAGTACTACGCGCTGTTTAGCCTGTTCGTTTTCACGATGCTGCTCGCCTGCCTGTCCAACAACATCATCCTCACCTGGGCGGCGGTCGAGGCCACCACGTTGTCGACCGTGTTCCTCGTGGGCATCTACAAGAACAAGCAGGCGCTCGAGGCGTCTTGGAAGTACGCGATGGTCTGCACCGCCGGCGTGGCCTTCGGCCTGTTCGGCACGCTGCTCATCTACGCGAACGCCGCCGATATCATGCCCAACGCGCATGAGGCAGCCTTCCTCACCTCCATCATGCCCTACGCCGACCAGTTCGACCCGATGCTCGTGCGCCTCGCGTTCGCGTTCATCGTCATCGGCTTCGGCACCAAGGCGGGCCTGTTCCCCATGCACACTTGGCTGCCCGACGCGCACTCCCAGGCTCCGAGCCCGGTCTCCGCGCTGCTCTCGGGCGTGCTGCTCAAGTGCGCCATGCTGGTGATCATCCGCTTCTACTCCCTGTCCATCATCACGGTGGGCGACACCTATCCGCGTACGCTCCTGCTCATCCTGGGCACGCTGTCCATCCTGGTGGCCGCCCTGTGCATCTTTAAGCAGGACGATATCAAGCGCCGCTTCGCGTACTCCTCCGTCGACAACGTCGGCGTGGTCGCGCTGTGCCTGGGTATCGGTGGTCCGCTCGGTATCGCCGCCTGCCTGCTGCACTGCATCTTCCACGGTTTCACGAAGGCGCTCGCCTTCTGCATGGCCGGTAACATCCAGCACATCTACCACACCCGCGACCTGAACAAGATCAAGGGCGTCGTCGAGATCGCTCCCGTCACGGCAGCGCTCACCATCATCGCCCTGCTCGCGCTCGCCGCCTTCCCGCCGTTCGCCCTGTTCATCTCCGAGTTCCTCACCTTCGTGGCCGGCGTCCAGTCCGGTCCCATCTGGGTGGTCGTGCTCGTGGCCATTGGCCTCACCGGCGTGTACTTTGCCCTTACCGGCATCGCGCTCAAGTCCATCTTCGGCAAGGCGCCCGAGGGCATGAAGCGCCACGAGGTGCCCGCCCTCATGATCATCCCCGAGATCGCCCTCGCGATCGTGGTCATGTGGTTCGGTATCGCCACCCCGGTCGCCATCACGAGCGGCGTCGAGGATGCAACGTCCGTCGTTTTGAACCAGAGCGTCGAAGAGCTCCACGAGGCTCCTCTCTACCGCATGGTGTTCAGTTCCCAGACCAAGACAAGCGAGGTGAATTAGCACCATGGCAGAACCTGAAAAGAAGGACTACGCTCGTCGTTGCGAAAGCCACGTCGAGGCCCTGCGCGCCGCAGTGCCGGGCGCTATCGAGAAGGTTGAGTGGCAGTGCGAGGACCAGCTGACGATCACCGTCAAGCTGGACCGTCTGCCCGAGGCCGTCCACTACCTGTACTACGAGCGCTACGGCTGGATTCCCGTGATTGTCGGCAACGACGAGCGCTCCCTGTGCGGCCGTTACGCCGTGTACTACGTCATCTCCATGGAGGGGGAGGACCCCGGCTGGGTTACCGTGCGTGCCGAGGTCGACCCCGCCAAGATGACGTTCCCGTCCGTGACGCCGTTCGTCCCCGCCTGCGTGTGGGGCGAGCGCGAGCTGCGCGATATGTTCGGCCTGATTCCCGAGGGTCTGCCCGACCGCCGTCGCCTGGTGCTTCCCGACGATTGGCCCAGCGGGCTGTACCCGTTGCGCAAGGATTCGATGGATTACCGTTTCCGCCCCGCCCCCGCGAGCGACATGGAAAACTACGAATTCTTGGCCGACACCAAGGGCAAGGAGACCACGCTCGTCCCCATGGGACCGTTGCACATCACCTCCGACGAGCCCGGCCACTTCCGCCTGTTCGTTGAGGGCGAGACGATCGTCGATGCCGACTACCGTCTGTTCTACGTGCACCGCGGCATGGAGAAGGTCGCCGAGACGCGCCTGAACTATGACGCCGTGACGTTCCTCGCCGACCGCATCTGCGGCATCTGCGGCTGCGCCCACTCGGTGGCCTATGCCGAGGCCGTCGAGCGCGCCCAGGGCATTCATGTCCCGCCGCGCGCCCAGTACATCCGCGCCATCATGCTCGAGGTCGAGCGTCTGCCCTCACACCTGCTCAATATTGGCCTCGCATCGCACTACACCGGCTTCGACTCCGGCTTCCAGCAGTTCTTCCGCGTCCGCGAGAAGTCCATGGACCTGGCCGAGAAGCTCTCCGGTCACCGCAAGACCTACGGCCTCAACGTGATCGGCGGCGTGCGTCGCGACATTTTGGCCGAGCAGAAGCTCTCCACGCTCACGACCATCCACCAGCTGCGCTCCGAGGTTCAGGAACTCGTCGACATGCTGCTCTCCACGCCCAACTTTATCGAGCGTACGAGTGGCATCGGCATTCTGGACCGCAAGATCGCTCGCGACTTCTCGCCGGTCGGCCCGCTCATGCGCGGCTCGGGCTATGCCCGCGACGTGCGCTTTGACCATCCGTTCGACGGCTACGCCGATCCGGATGTCCAAAAGATGTATGCCGCCACGGCCGACACCTGCGATGCCTTCGGCCGTACCGCCGTCCGCATCCAGGAGGTCTACGATTCGATTGACATGATCGAGACCATGCTCGAGAACTGCCCGTCGGGCCCCATCCTCACCACGGATTGGGAGTACACCCCGCACAAGTACGCCATCGGTGCCACCGAGGCGCCGCGCGGCGAGGACGTGCACTGGGCCATGCTCGGCAACAACCAGAAGTGCTACCGCTGGCGCGCCAAGGCCGCCACGTACAGCAACTGGCCGGTCCTGCGCTACATGTTCCGCGGCAACACCGTGGGCGACGCGGCGCTGATCGTCGGCTCGCTCGACCCGTGCTACTCCTGCACCGACCGCGTGACGGTGACCGATGTCGCCGCCAAGCGCGACCACGTGCTCGACAAGGAGCAGTTCGAGAACGTCTGGCGCGACAAGTCGCCGCTTGCGGGCGAGGGCACCATGGCCGCCCCGCTCGATGAGGAGGCGCTCTAATATGCTGAAGCTTTGGAAGGTTAACGCCAAGGCCGGCGACGCGACGGTCAAGTACCCGTTTGCGCCGTTCCCCACCAACAAGGACATGCGCGGCAAGCCCGAGCACAATGCCGAGCTCTGCATCGCCTGCGGTGCCTGCGGCGTGGCGTGCCCGGCCGATGCCATTCGCATGGACACCGACCTTGCGGCCGATACCATTACCTGGTCGATCGACTACGGCCGTTGCATCTTCTGCGGCCGTTGCGAGGAGGCCTGCCCCATGGAGGCCATCAAGCTCACCGAGGAGTTTGAGCTGGCCGTCATGAGCAAGGACGACCTCACCAGCAAGAGCGTCTACACGCTCGAGCACTGCTCGCGTTGCGGCAAGCCGTTTGCCCCGCACAAGGAGATCGACTACGCCAGGCGCCTGCTGCAAAAGGCCGGCGGCATGGAGGCCGAGCAGGCCGCCCGTACCGTCGGTATGTGCCAGGAGTGCAAGCGCGAGCTCGATGCCCTGCGCGCCGCCTCGGCCGTAAAGACCGGCAACGCGCGCGGCATGGCTGCCAACGAGACGCTTGCGTCCGGTGAGCCCCAGGGCCCCGGCATGGAGTATCTGGGCGGCCACGGCGTGAACCCGGAGTATATCGACCGCGAGCTCAACCCCGATGCGCCCGAGATCCCCGCCGGCCCTGCGCCGGTCGAGGGCATCATCATGGATTTTGAAACGAAGGAGGAGTAACCATGGCCGAACCCACGCTTTTGCCCGAGCAGCTCCAGTACCGCCCGACCAAGATCGACCTCGACGAGAGCATCGAGAAGGCCAAGGCGACCCTTCTTAAGAAGATCAAGCGCTCGGTGTACGTCTACCGTGTCGACTGCGGCGGCTGCAACGGCTGCGAGATCGAGATCTTCGGTTCCATCACGCCCGTCTTCGACGTCGAGCGCTTTGGTATCAAGGTCGTGCCCTCGCCCCGTCACGCCGATGTGCTGCTGTACACCGGCGCCGTGACGCGTGCCATGCGCATGCCGGCCCTGCGCGCCTTTGAGGCCGCACCCGATCCCAAGATCGTGGTGTCCTATGGCGCTTGTGGCTGCACCGGCGGAATCTTCTACGACAACTACTGCGTCTGGGGCGGCACGGACAAAATCTTGCCGGTCGATGTCTACATCCCCGGCTGTCCGCCCAGCCCCGCGCAGACCATCTACGGCTTTGCCATGGCGCTCGGTCTGCTGGACCAAAAGCTCCATGCCGAGACCACCGTGGAGGCCGCCGGCGAGCAAGCCGATATCCTGCACCCCGGCGTGCCGTACAAGCTGCGCGTTGCCATCGAGCGCGAAGCTCGCGCCATGAGCGGCTACCGTTACGGTCGCGACCTGGCCAACGAGTTTATGGACACGCTCGAGGGCGCGCCCAAGGGCGATATCCGCGGTGCCATGGCGCTGCTCATCGACAAGCAGGACGATCCGCGCCGCGTCGAGGTGTACTCGGCGCTGCAGGATCTGGTGCTGGCCGGAGGTCGCTAGATGGAGCTCACGGACCGCTCTGGTTACTTTGCGGGCCCCGGCATGCTCGGCGGCTCTTTTGGCGATGCCTCGCGCGCAAGCGACGAGGCTGCCGAGGGCGTCGCCGACCCCTGCCTGGGCCATGCGCCCGACCAGGTGGTCTTCTACGAGCTCACGCGTAAGTTTGTGGAGACCGAGGAAGACGTTCCCCAGGAGGCCTGCGACGTGCTGTACTACACGCTCGCCGTGGGCCACCACACCGGCGTGCTCGACTGCTTTGAGCCGCGCCTGTCGGTGCCGGTGGATGTGTTCTATACGCTTATCGACGCGTTGTCGGAGGGGGAGGCCCGGACTAAGTTTGAGGCCATCCGCTCCTTTGGCGAGTGCCAGCTCGACAAGGCGGCGGTGCCGTCGCTGCTCGAGGCCTGCGATGCGTTGCTCGACGAGCGCGGTTTTCGCGGGTCGGCCAAGGCCGGCATCTCGGTGTTCGACGACGACTTTGGCCTGCATGCCCAGCAGGTCGCGTTCTTAATGAAGTTCCGCGATCTGGTTGAGCGCGTGCGCGATGTGTCGGGCGTGTATCTGACGGGAAGGTTGCAGTAATGGGTCACGTTGTGGATGGACGTGTGAACGGCGCCCCGTTTGCGGGTATCGTGCTCACGGCGGGAAGCGTGCTGCGTGCCGACGATGCCGCCGGCCCTGTGCTCTCCAAAAAGATGGAGGACGCGCCCATCGCCGGTTGGTACACCATCGACGGCGGCCAAACGCCCGAGGATGACATCATCGAGGTCAAGCGCGAGCGTCCGCCGCGTCTGGTTTTGGTCGATGCCGCCGACATGGCGCTGCCCGTCGGGTCCATCCGCTTGCTCGACAAGCGCGATGTGGCCCGCAAGTCGATGTTCACCACGCATTCGCTTCCTTTGTCGATTCTGATCGAGGAAATCGAGCAATCGTGCGAAGATATCGTCTTCGTTGGGATTCAGCCGGGCGATACGGAGTTCTACAACCCCATGTCCCCGGAAGTCTTTGACGCCGTCGACGCCGTGTACGACGCCGTGGCCGCCAACGACTTTTCCCACTTTGTCCGCTTGGGGCAAGAGCAATAGAAGCGCTTGTCCCTGCTGATTAGGAAAGAAGTGATTGACATGGCAGATTCCAAGGTGGAGTATCCCGCTCCCGATTGCCTGGCGCCCGCCGCGATCGAGGCCAAGACCGAGGTTGCCGGCGTGACCAAGGCTAACCTGCCGGTCGCTAAGGCCTTTCTGTTGGCAATGTTCGCCGGTGCGTTCATCGCCTTCGGCGGCCTGTTCTTTACGGTGTTCTTGAGCGATAGCACGCTGGGCTGGGGCGCCCAGCGCGTCGTGGGCGGCCTGTGCTTTTGCCTGGGCCTGGTGCTGGTACTGGTGTGCGGCGCCGAGCTGTTTACCGGCAATTCGCTTATGGTCTGCGCGCTCAAGAGCAAAAAGATCACCCTGGCTCAGATGCTCAAGGCCTGGGTCGTCGTATGGGTCGGTAACTTTGTCGGTGCCCTGTTCATCGTCTTTTTGGTGTACATGGCCGGCATTTACAAGCTCAACGGCGAGGCGGTCGCCAATTCCATGGTGAGCGTCGCCGCCGGCAAGGTGACGATCGACTGGGTGACGATCTTCTTCCGCGGCATCCTGTGCAACATCTTTGTGTGCCTGGCCGTGTGGATCGGTACCGCCGGCAAGACCGTGGTCGATAAGGTCGTGGGCATTTTGTTGCCCATTGCCGCGTTTGTGGCCTGCGGTTTTGAGCACTGCGTTGCCAACATGTACTTTTTGCCCATGGGCGCCGTGATGCATGCATGCGGCTACGGTGCCAAGGTCGCCGGCGCCGATGCGCTCAACGCCGCGGGCATTGCGTTTAACCTGTCCGCCGCCACGCTGGGCAACATCGTGGGCGGCGCGGTTCTGGTCGCGCTCGGCTACTGGTTTATCTACGCCGAGAAGTCCGAGGCGTAAGGTATCGTCTGTTTGACGTTGGGCCTCCCGCGGGGCGTTGCCGTGCGGGAGGCTTTTTGGGTCTGGGGCCCGTTGCCGGGCTTTTGGCCTGTTGTGTTTGGCTGATGAAAGGGGTAATCGAGATGGCATCTGCTGTGAAGCGTGACGGTCGCGCCGTGGTGACCACATGCGGGGGATGCTATGCCGATTGCGCCTTTGCGGCACACGTTGAGGACGGTCGCGTGGTGGCCGAGTTGCCGGTGCCGGGGCACCCGTGCGCGGCACGTGCCCTGTGCGCCCGCGGGCGCCATCGCCTGGACATGCCGTTTGACGAGCGCGACCGGATTTTGCATCCCATGCGCCGCCGCCAGGATGGCTCGGGGTTCGATGCGGTGAGCTGGGACGAGGCGTTTTCGGAGATCGCGGAGCGCCTTTTGGGGATTGTTGACGGGCATGGTCCGCGCGCGCTGGGCATGACGCTCGGCGTGCCCTCGTTCGACCGCTACTGGGCCTATCGCCTTATGCATGCGTTGGGTTCGCCCAACGTGTACGGTGCCGACGGTGCCTGCGAGGTAAGCCGACTTACCGGTTGGGAGCACAGCCTGGGCTATAGTCCCGCCTCCGACCTGGCGCACACCGATTGCATCATGTATCTGGGGCGTTCCATTGTCGATTCGTCGACGATGGGGGCCGTTGATGCGCTCAACGATGCGCGCCGGCGCGGGGCGAAAATCATCGTCGTGGACCCGCGGCGCAGTGGCTCTGCGGCGCTTGCAGACCGCTGGCTGCGCGTGCGCCCGGGCTGCGACCTGGCCTTGCTGCTGGGTATCGCGCATGTGCTGATAACCGATGGCTTGTACGACCGCGAGTTTGTTGCCCGCTATACCACGGGTTTTGATGACCTGGCGCAGGCGGCTGCTGCTTGGACGCCTGAGTGGGCCGAGTCGATGTGCGACGTGCCGGCGGACGATATCCGTGCGACTGCGCGTGATTTGGCTGTGCCGGCGCCTGCTGCGGTGGTGGACGCTGGCTTTCATGGTGGCATCGGCATTGCGTATGCCAACAGCACCCAGACCGCGCGTGCTATCTGCCTGGTCGATGTGCTGCTGGGCTGTATTGGACATGCGGGTGGCGCGCTCAATCCGCCCACGCCGCTTGTGTTGGGCGACCTCGATCCCACGCGCTTTGCGACGCCGCCGGTGCCGCGCGAGCCCAAGCTGGGGTCCGAGCGCTATCCACTGGTCGATCCGGTGCGCGGTCTGTGCACGACCATCGGCCAGTCGATTCTGGCCGGCGATTTGCGTGGGCTGATCGTTTACGCCAGTAACCCCGGTGCTGGCTATGGCAATGCGCAGGCTTGGTTGGGCATCTTGCAGCAGCTCGACTTGCTCGTGACGATTGATATTCGCTGGTCCGAGACGGCGCGCGCTTCCGACTTCGTGCTGCCCGATGTGACGTATCTGGAGGCCGACCGCGGCGTGGGAACGGTGACAGGCGCCAACGATGCGCGTGTGTTCTACCGCAATGCCGTGCTGCCCGTGCAACATGACGACACGCGTCCCGGTCGGGAGATTTTTGCCGGTCTGGCACGGGCCTGTGGCGTGGGCGAGTACTTCCGGTTTACGCCCGACGATCTGGCGGCTGCCCAGGTGGCGCCGTTTGAGATCGATCTTGCCGCACTCAAGGAGCGCGGTTGGGCCGATACGGGCGTGCCGCTGCCGCCGCGCACGGGTGAGCCCGTGATTCCGCTGGACGGCGGCAAGATCGCGCTGGCAAGCGACGTCTGGGAGCGAGCCGGCATGGGACGCGTGCCAGGCTGGATCGCGCCGATGGTGGAGCCTGGCCCGGGGATGTTTCGCCTCATTAGCGGCAACCGTCCCTTTGAGTCGCATACCTCGCGAAGGCTTGCGGCCCAAGGTGCCGCCGAGACTGGATCGGATTTGGATGCCGTGCAGATGAATGCCGATGCTGCTGCGCACATGGGCATCGCTGACGGCGAGATCGTCGAGCTTGTGAGCGATATGGGCCGCGACCGCGTGCGCGTGGAGACGACGCCGTATCTGCATCCGGCGTGCATCTTTACGTCGGCCGCCCCCGGTGGGCGTTCGTTTGACTCCGATGCCGGTGGCGCTCAAGGCTTGGGCGTGGGCCCGCTCGACCATACGCCATTGCGTTGGGACTCGTTGACGGGCGCCGCGCTCACCCAGGAAAACGCCGTTCGCGTGGAAAAGATCGCGGCGCGCGGGGATAATGACGAGTAATTGACTCAGCTGATGTATTCGACTGATCCACGTTTCTTTTGAAAGGCCGCACATGAGCGATAGCCAGAACATGTCCGATGAGGTGCGCGCCCGCCTGCGCGCCATTCCTTCCGTCAACGAGCTGCTTGCCGAGTGGCCGGTGGTGAAGGCGGCGGGGGAGACCTGCGACGCGGTGGTGCATGCCGCCGTCACGGCCGAGCTCGACGAGGAGCGCGCCGCCATTCGCGCCGGTGCCGCCCCGCGCTCTAAGCGCGAGCTGGCATCGGCTATCGAGTGGCGTGCGCATCGCTCCGCGCTGCCGAGCCTGCGTCCCGCCGTCAACGCCACGGGTGTTGTTATCCATACCAATCTGGGTCGAGCCCCGCTCGCGGAGTCGGCCGCCAAGGCCGTGGCCGATGTCGCACGCGGCTACAGCACGCTCGAGTACAGCGTGGACACCTGCTCGCGCGGGTCGCGCAAAGAGCATGCCGCGCAACTCATCCGCTCGCTTACCGGTGCCGAGGATGCGCTGGTCGTCAACAATAACGCGGCCGCCGTGCTGTTGGTGTTGGCGACTCATGCCGCGGGCAAAGAGGTTATCGTCAGCCGCGGCGAGCTTGTCGAGATTGGCGGCAGCTTTCGCATCCCCGATGTCATGGCGGCTTCGGGCGCCAAACTCGTCGAGGTCGGCGCCACCAACCGCACGCATTTGGGCGACTACGAGCGCGCCATCACGCCCGAAACGGCCATGATCCTGAAGGTTCATCCTTCCAACTATCGCATCGAGGGTTTTCACGAGGAAGTGAGCTCAAGGGAGCTCGCCGCACTGGCCCATAAGCACGGCCTGCTGTTCTATGAAGACCAGGGCTCGGGCGCACTGTTGCCTGACGACATCTTGGTGCGCGGCGGCGAAGAAACCACGCCGTCTTCGGTTTCGGCAGGGCTTGATCTGGTGTCGTGCTCGGGCGATAAACTGCTCGGTGCCGCACAGGCGGGCATTATCATGGGCCGTCGCGATCTGGTCCAGGCCTGTGGGTCGCATCCGCTTATGCGCGCCCTGCGCCCGGGCAAGCTGGCACTGGCGGCGCTCGAGGCTACACTGCGCATTTACATGGATGGGGCGGATGTGGCCCATCGCGAGGTGCCGGTGCTCAACATGCTCACGCTTCCGCAGGCTCATCTGGAGCGACGTGCCCGCAAGCTGCGCGATCGTATGGTCGCCGGGCTCGATAAGGCCGGTTGCCCGTGCGCCGTTGATTTGGAGATTGTCGAGGAGTCCTCGACGCCCGGCGGCGGCTCGCTGCCTACCGTGGAGCTGCCCACGATGTGCGTTGCCGTGCGTCTTGTTGACGAGCGCCTGACGGTCGACGCGCTCAAGCGCTCGCTTGTCCAGGACTTCGACACGCCGGTCGTTACGCGAACCTCGCACGATCGCATCTTGTTTGACGTCCGTACGCTTGTGGGCGACCGCGATATCGAGACGGCGGCATCGACGCTCGTCGCGTGCGTTGCCAAGGCGGTGCGCAGATGAGTGAGACCGAAGCGTTGGTGGAATGCCCCGTTATCGTGGGTACGGCGGGACATGTCGACCACGGTAAGTCGGCACTGATCGAGGCGCTGACTGGCAAGAATCCCGATCGTCTGGAGGTTGAGCGCCGTCGCGGTATGACCGTGGAGCTGGGCTTTGGCGAGCTGGCGCTGCCAAGTGGCAAGATCGTCGGCCTGGTCGACGTGCCGGGCCACGCGCATTACTTGCGCGCCATGGTGCAGGGTGCCACGGGCATCGACGTTGCCGTGTTGGTGGTATCGGCCGTCGAGGGCGTGATGCCGCAGACCCGCGAGCACGTGCATGTGCTGGAGCTGCTGGGCGTCACACATATGGTGGTCGCGCTGACGATGTGCGACCTGGCCGATAGCGAAATGATTGAGCTTGCCGAGCTCGACGTCGATGATTTTTTATCGGACACCGTGTTTGCGGACGCGCCGATCGTGCCTGTGTCGTCTAAGACGGGCGAGGGGATCGACGGACTGCTTGCGGTGCTCGACGAGCAGGTAGGTGCCTGCTGGGATGCCTGCCGCGACCGTGCCGAGCGCACCGATGCCGCGCCGCGCCTGCCGATTGACCGCTGTTTTACGATCAAGGGCGTCGGCACCGTCGTGACGGGAACGCTGCACGATGCGCCGGTTGCGGTGGGCGACGAGCTGATGGCTTTGCCGTCGCGTACGGTCTGTCGCTTGCGTGGGATTCAGGTGCATGGCGACACTCAGCAGGCGCTGCCCGGTCAGCGTGTGGCGCTCAACTTGGTGGGCGATGGCGTCGCCGCACTTGACCGCGGTGAGATGCTCGGCGTGGCGGGCCGCTTTGGCCAGACGATGCGCTTTATGATGACGTTTACGTATTTGGGTCGCGAGGGAGCCAAGCCGCGTGTGCTCGAGTCGGGTGCGCGCGTGCATGTGATGGCCGGCACGGCCGAGGTTGTCGGTCGCATCATGCTTTTGGAGGGCGAGGCCCCCATGGCGGTGGGCGAGACCCGTACCGTGCAGGTGCGCCTGGAGGAGCCGCTGCCGCTACGTGCCGGGGACCATGCCGTGGTGCTGTCGTATTCGCCCGTTATGCTTATTGGCGGCGGGCGCGTGCTGCTTTCGCGCTGCCGTCGCTCGCGCGAGCTTACTGAGGGGGAGTGCATGCTGTACGCGGCGCTCGAGTCCGGCGATATCGCGGGCGGTGTGGGCGCTTGGCTGACGCTGCAGACGCTGCCGGTTACGGCGGTTGATGTTGCCGAGGCTTTGGATCTTGGTGTCGGCGAGGTCGATGCCGCACTGCGCTGGCTGGTGGCGCAGGGCTCCGTTCGCAAGCTTGTCGTGGGTGATGCGGACCTCTTGGCGGACGCCGTGGTGCTCGATGCCGCGATGGATGCACTGGCGGCGACCCTGTCAGCCATGCATGCGGCGTCTCCCAAGGAGACGGGCTTTACGCCCGGCGCCGTTGCCCATGCTGCGTGGCCTGCCGCTGATGAAGTCGTTGCCGCGGCTCTGATTGCCGAGGGCTGCTCGCGCGGCGTGTGCGCCTCCGAGGGCGCCGAGGTGTTCGACCCGCACTCCGCTGCCGCTGCGGCGCGCGTAGTGCACGAGGCGTGCGAGCGTATCATTTCCTTGCTGGACGAAGCCGGCCTCGATGCGCCGACGTTGCCCGAGGTGGGCGAGCGGCTGCAGCTCGATCGCGACGTTATGACGCGAGCCCTGCGTGAGCTTTCGCTCAATCGCTCGATCGTTAAGGTCGAGCGCGACGTTGCCCTGTCCGCCGCCGCCGAGGCCCATGCGCGCGAGCTTGTTGCCGCCGCCATCGCCGATGCTGGCGGCGCTGCAACCACGAGTGTATTGCGCGAGGCCCTGGGTGTGTCGCGCAAGCGTGCTATCAGCATCTTGGAACACCTAGATGCCGTGCGCTTTACGGTGCTCGACAAGGAGGCCGGCGGCCTGCGCTCCCTGCGCTAGGCCACCCTTATCAGTTGCGGTGAAATAGTTCCTGTTTTCCGGTTTAGATGCCTCTTCCAGGAACTATTCCACCGCAACTTTTGAGGGTGGCCAGCTGAAGCTGGCCACCTTGAGCCTTGAATCGGGCCAGTCGCCACGAAAGGGGCCTATCTACTACGTTCAGCCGACTATCCTCAACCATTCCGAAATTCGCGAAATTAAAACCGCAGGTAGACGGTTTGCCGATTTTCTAAAAACGTGTGTATGGTCGACCCATGCCGGTCAAACGTAGTAGATGGCCCGTTTTTGTGGCGCGGTGCCAGGTCAGTCTTTTTGGGACGGGGCTTTTTTAGCTACCCCATGTCAAATATGTCTTAAGCTTT
>CABQMF010000034.1 GCA_902465265.1 uncultured Collinsella sp.
ACCGCAGGAAGCTTGGATACGCCTAGGCGCGGTCCAAGAAATCGTCCGCACCCCCAATACAATCCCTATTTCACCGCAAGTTAGGAGTGGGCGCGGGCGTAGATGGCGAAGGAAATGTCGCGCTCGAGGGCTAGGGCCTGCTCGCGTTCGAGGTCCTGGGTGAGGATTGCCAGCACGTAAGGGCGCTCGGCGTAGACGATTGCGGCATCGTGCTGAGCATTCGCCAGACTGCCCGTTTTGTGCGCGACCAAAACGCCGCCGGGAACGCCCTCGACAATACCGCGTGCGTCTTCCTGCGCCAGCAGATATCCGCGCGCCCGCTCGCAGAGCTCGGGCGTCGCGATTGTCCCCGCCGCCAGTCGCTGCAACACGGCCGCAGCATCACGGGCGCTCGTATAGTTCTCGCGACCCTGTGCCTGGGCATCGGTGTCCATCATCAGACGAGCGAGCACGGTCTGGGTCAGCCCCAATGCGGCACACGTTTCGTTGACCGTACCCATGCCAAGCCTGCCGATAACAAGGTTCGCTGCCACGTTATCGCTCTGGGCGATCATAGCGTGCAGCAGCTCGTCAATACTGTACGACACACCCGCGCCGCGCGACTGAATGTTGCCGCTGCCACCCACGATATCCTGTTGCGTCACCGTTATCTGTTCGTCGAGGGACAGCTCGCCCGCCGTCACGGTCTCGAGCGCACAAGCGAGAATGGGAAGCTTGATGATGCTTGCCGCCACACGTCGCGCGTCCGGCGCCACAGCGACTTCGCCATCGAGCGACGCAAACGTTTGAGGATCAAGCGCCACAGCATAGACCGAGGTAGACCCACCATACGGCTCGACAAGGGCTTCGATATCTTGCTGAAGGCCGGCAATCCAAGAAGCCCGAGCGACAGCTTCCGTCTTTTGAGCGGACGGATGATTCGCTTTTTGTTTGGCAGGGACAGCGGAGCCCTCAGCCTCGTTGCGGCGCGCGGCACAACCGCCGAGACTCATCACCGAGGCAAGCGCTCCGGTCAACATCCCGACACAAAACACTCGACGCGAGCAATCGCGCGCAGCGAGGGGCACATCCCCCGGTGGGAACCGGAACGCCTCCACGTTGTCGCCGCCACCCCGACCTTGCTCGCCGCAGTACACAAACTCACTCCCCGCTATCGCATTCTACCGAGCCGTCGATAAACGGCCGCGCCGGACACCCAGCACGCCGCACTCATTGTGACGCATGCGACAGGGCTTGCGCGGCGCGACTGTCCTCACACAACCAGTTGGATCGGCGCGGCCCAACCGCACCTGAACCACCTTATAATCTAGCCAACACATCGAATGGAAGGAACCATCATGCCCCGGTTTTGTACCCATTGCGGCAAGCTTCTGAAAGACGACGAGCGTTTTTGCACCAGCTGCGGAACGCCGGTAACCGATGATGGCCAGGCCTCTCAGTCGCAAGAGAATGCGCAGGCAGCCGAACATGTCGCCGCGTCCGATGCCGCCTTCGACACCGCCGCGACCACGGTTCAGTCTGCGCAGCAGCCCGCGGCGACTCAGTCCCAGCAGGCGGACGTGACCGTGCAGTCCGCTCATCAGCCCGCGCCCGCTCCCCAGCCCGAAGTTGGCACGACGCAGCAATGGGCGGCGCCAGCCGGCTCCGCGCCGCAGCAGCCCATACCGACCGCCGCTCCGCAGGCCGGCGCCCCCGCTGCTCCCAAAAACAACAACGCCCTGCTCATCGGCATCATCGCCGCGCTAATCGTCGTGATTATCGCGCTCGTCGTGTTCTTTATGATCAAGCCTTTCGACAAGGGCGCCGATGATACCAAGGGCACGACGATCGAGAAGGTCAAGATCGACCACGATAACGACGATGCGTCCGTCAAGGGCGACCCCAACAAGCTTGACGATGATGATGACGATGACGTCCACGATGCCGCCACCATCAGCGAGCAGAACGTCTACGACCAGCTGAGCTCCTACTACAGCAGGCTCTCCGATCTTGATCAGCAGGTTCGCGACTGCGCCACCACGTTTAACACGTATTACCTTAAGGATGACCGAAGCTCGCGTCAGTCGGCCAGCGATGCCGCCGAGGCGCTCGAGGATCAGATCGACGACCTCAAGGACGAGGTCGAGGACCTGGACGTTCCCATCGACTCGCAGAACTACAGCTCGTGGAAAGACATCATCGCGCTCTACGACGACCTGGAGAATCGCATTGACGTCATTTGCGATGCCTGGGAGATCAGCCTTGAGTACTCCAGCCCCGCCAACCACAAGGACGAGATCGTGGCACCGCTGGCGCGCGACAACGTAGCGGGCACCAACGACAACAAATACCGTCTGGACTTTGAGGACCGCTACCCCGGCGCCGCACCCGTCGAGGTGAAGTAATCCCAACAACTGATCAAAACATGCGGTGAAATAGGGATTAATTAGGCTTTTTGCCAGCAAAAACAGTCCCTATTTCACCGCAACTTAGAAGTGGGGCCGGGCGCGCATTTGCATTTGCGCGCCCGGCCCCGCCGTGTCTATATGTGCTCGGATATGTGCTCGGTTACTTGTCGGCAGCGGTCTTTTTGGTAGTCGACTTCTTGGCCGTCGTCTTTTTTGCCGCCGTGGCCTTCTTTGCCGCCGTCGTCTTTTTGGCCGCGGTCGTCTTCTTCGCCGTGCTCGCCTTGGTTGTGGTCTTGCGGCCGCGGGCGGGCTTCTTCTCCTTGGTCGGGCAGTCCATGTTGACGCAGATACGCCACGGACCGCGCGCCGTGTTGACCACCACGATGGGAGCGCCGCACTCGGGACAGGTCTCGCCCGTCGCCTCGAGCTTGCCGCGCGCCGGCAGCGGATAGCTCACGCCGCAGTCATCGTAGTTGGTGCAGCGGATAAAGCGCTTGCCGCTCTTTTCGCTCTTGTGCGCGATCAGGTCGCCATGGCGTCCTGCCTCGGCGCACACCTTGCACTCGCCCACCTTAAGATCGGGCTCGTAGTTGGTGGGGCACGTGGGGTTCACGCAAATCTCGAAGGCCTTCTGGCGGAACGGCTGGCACTTAATGCGCGGCGCGCCGCACTCGGGGCACACGGCCGCCTCGCCCTCGAGCGGGCTTACCTTGACGCCGCTCGGCACCGGATAGGTCACGTCGCAGTCGGGCCAGCCCATGCAGCCGATAAAGCTGCCGCGGGTCTTGGCGCTCGTCTTCATAACCAGGTCCTTGCCGCACTTGGGGCAGGCGCCCACGCGCGCATCGGCCGTGACGGCGTCGCTAATGGCGTCGCCCAGCTCCTGTGTGTGCTTGAGCAGCTCGTCGAGCACGCCAGCCAGCAGCGCGCGCGAGTGCGTCACGACATGCTCTTCGGTATCCTCGCCGCGCTCCACACGGGTCATATCGCCATCGAGCTCGCTGGTCATATCGGGGCTCGTGATGCGCGGGGCAAACTGCGTCAGCGCGTCGATGATGGCGATGCCTAGCTGGCTCGGCTCAACGGGATCATTTTTGAGATAGCGCACGGCGTACAGACGCTCGATGATGCTCGCGCGCGTGGACTTGGTACCCAGGCCGCGCTTTTCCATCTCCTGAACGAGCTTGCCCTGGCTATAGCGCGCGGGCGGCTCGGTCTGCTTGGCCTCGAGCTTAATGTCGAACACGTCGACCGTATCGCCCTGCTCCAGCGGCGGCATCTGCTCGTCGCGTTTAAGGCCGTACGGGTAGGCCTCGCGGAAGCCAGGGGTCACGAGCACATCGCCCGAAGCCACGAACGGCTCACCGTTCACGTCGAGCTCGAGCTTGGTGTTCTCGATGGTCGCGGGCCCCATGAGCGTCGCCAGGAAGCGACGGGCGATGAGGTCGTAGAGCTTGCGCTGGCCGCCGTCGAGCGTGGACGGATCGCCCTCGCCCGTGGGATAGATAGGCGGGTGGTCGGTGGTCTCGACTTTGCCGCGCGTGGGCTTCATGGGACCGGCGAGCACCTTTTTGCACACGGGCGCCAGCGCCGGGTTGATCTTTGCCAGGTCGCTCACCACGGCGCCCAGATCGAGCGTCGCAGGGTACACGGTATTATCGACACGCGGGTAGCTGATGAGACCGGCCATGTAGAGGGACTCGGCGATGCGCATCGTACGCGCAGGCGAGATGCCCTCGGCCGCGGCGGCAGCCTGCAGCGAGGTCGTCGCAAACGGCGTGGGCGGCTGCTGCTTACGCGAGCGCTTAGTCACCGCGGCAACGGTCGCCGTCTTGGCGCCGTCGACATGGCCGTACGCCGTCTCGGCAGCATCCTTGTCGGTAAAACGCGCCGTCTTGTGCGCGATCTTAAAGCGGTCGTCCTCGGCAGCGCCCTGCGCGGCACCCATGCCGCGAATCTGCCAATAGTCCTCGGGCACAAACGCCATGCGCTCGCGCTCGCGCTCGACCACCAGGGCGAGCGTCGGCGTCTGCACGCGGCCGGCAGAGCGCACGTTACCAAAGCCGCCGAACTTGGCGAGCGTCAGATAGCGCGTGAGCACCGCGCCCCAAATGAGGTCGATATGCTGGCGGCTCTCGCCGGCGTCGGCTAGATTCTGGTCGAGCGAGACGAGATTATCGAAGGCGTGCGTGATCTCGGCCTTGGTAAACGAAGAGTACTGGGCGCGGGCAACCGGCAAGTCGGGCGCCACCTCGCGCACCTTGTTGAGAGCGTCCGAACCGATCAGCTCGCCCTCGCGGTCGAAGTCCGTGGCGATGATGACGCTGTCGGACTTCTTAGCCAGGTTCTTGAGCGAACGAATGAGCTCCTTCTCGACCGGTAGCTTAATGACGGGTGCCCAGGTGAGGTAAGGCAGGCTCTCGAGCTTCCAGCCCTTGATGGAAATGCCGTCGGCAAGGAACGGTTTACGCTTGGTGTCGTAGGGCGGACGCGCCAGGCCATCGGGTATGTCGGCCGGCAGCATCTCGCCGTCCTCGGTGACCGAATACCAGCCCAGCTTTTTATCGAACAGCACGCTGTCACAAAAATCGGGCGCGAGGATGTGACCGGCAAGGCCGATCGTCACGCACTCCTCGCCCTTCCACTCAAAACGGTAGATGGCGGTGTTGTACACCTTGTCCTTTTTGGGCTTGCCCGTGGACAGACGCTCGGCGATCTGACGCGCGGCGTCGTTTTTCTCGGCGATGATGAGCTTCAAAAGAGGCTCCTATCTCGTATCTCTGCGGCTACGCCCGCCCGTATGGCGGCCGACTTACGCCCTTGCTTGCTCAATCTGCCCGATGAGCCAATCGCACCAGGCATCCATGCCCTCGCCCTTGCGCGCACTCACGGCAAACCGCGGCGCCTGCGGATTGAGGTCATCGAGTGTCTTAGTATACCTATCCATGTCAAAATCGAAAGCCGGAGCCACGTCGACCTTGTTGAGCAACTGCGCGCCGGCATGTTGGAAGATGCCCGGGTACTTGATGGGCTTGTCGTCTCCCTCGGGCACCGAGAGGATCATGATGGACAGGTTCTCGCCCAGGTCAAAGTCGACTGGGCAGACCAGGTTACCCACGTTTTCGATAAAGATGACGTCAATGTTTTCCAGACCCACAGCCTGGTCGAACGCGTCAACGGCCTCCATGATCATGTTGCCCTCGAGGTGGCACAGGCCGCCCGTGTTGATCTGGATGGCGGGCATGCCGGCTTCCTTCATGGTAATGGCGTCGACGTCCGAGGCGATATCGCCCTCGATGACGGCGCAGTGCAGGCCGGCCTTGTCGCGCAGGCGCTCGTCGGTGCCCAAAATCGTGGTGGTCTTGCCCGAACCGGGGCTCGACAGCACATTGATCACATAGGTGTTTGTCTCTTTAAATCGCTGACGCAGCTGATCTGCCAGGCGCTCATTGCGCGACAGGATCGGCGACGCGATATCAATCGTTTTCTCAGCCATACTCAGCGCTCCTTACTTCTGCCATCTGGGGACGGGGTAGAAATGGTAGATTTCGTCGTTGACATATACCGTTTTGCCTGCTTGCACACATCAAAATGAAATGTCAAGTTGCCCGGCACATCTATTTCTACCATTTATACCCCGTCCCCAGGTGGCTGTACCCCGTCCCCAGATGGCTAGCGGGCTAATCGTCGGGGGTTTCGATTTCGATACTGGCGATGTCGAGCTCGCGGCCGTGCAGTAGGCGCACGTTGGCACCACCACACTGGGGACAGCGACAGTGGAAGCGATCGTGGTCGAAAACCTCGCCGCAGTCCAGACACTCGCTTTGTGGATGGACCTCCTCCACGGCAAGCTCGCAGCCCTTCGTGAGCGGGTCCTCGTCGCGAAATGTCTCCCACGCAAAGTCGAGCGCCTCGCGCACAACTTCGGTCATATCCCCGATACGCAGCGTTACCAAAACGGCGCGCGAGGCCCCCGCCCCACGCGCCGCGCGAATCACTGTATCGAGTATGCCGTTGACAATGCCAACCTCGTGCATACCGATTTACTCCTCGTCGTCCTCATCGTCCGAGAACAGGTCCAGACGGCTCACAAACAAGCCCTCCTTGCCCTCGCGCGCGGTAATGACCACACGGGCAATGGCAAGCGAAATCTCGTAGAGCGAGAGCAGGGCGCCATACATGAGGCCCAGCGTAACGGGCGAGCCGTCGGGCGTAATCACAGCCGAGCCCACGAGCAGGCCTACGTACACGTAGCGCCAGGCGCTGCGGAAGGCCGCGTAGGACACGATGTGGAAAACGGACAGGTAGAAGATGATGAGCGGCAGCTCAAACGCCACGCCAAAGCCAATCATAAAGAGCAGCTCCATGTTGACGTAGTTCTCCAAATCGGGCAGCGCCGTAGCGACTGCCGAAGTCTCGCCGATGAGCCACTCAAAGCCTGCAGGAATGATGATGAAGTAGCAAAAGATTGCGCCCAGGAAGAACAGCACCGTCGAGGCGAGCACCGTGGGCACGACCCATTTGCGCTCGTTGGGGCGAAGCGCCGGCAGGAAAAACGCCAGAATCTGCCAGATAATCATGGGCGTGCACATGACCACGGCCATCTTGATGGCCAGCGAGAAGCGCAAGCCAAAGCCGCCGAGCGTGGTGGTGATGTAGAACTTACCATCCGGCACAAAGGAGCGGATGGGGTCTTCCAGGATGTCGAGCACCACGGGCGTGGCGAAATACAGCACGATGGCGGCGGCAAACACCGATACGACCACGATGGTCAGACGGCGACGGAGCTCTCCCAGGTGATCGAAGAGCGGCATTCGCGCAGGTCCGATAGGCATTACTCATCGCCTCCCTTCGAGGCGTCGGCGGCAGCGGCGTCGTCCTCGGCCTCGAGCTCGCGAGCGAGCTGGTCGACGACGGCCTTGCGCTTGCGGGGACGACGGGCATAGAGGTCGGCCGTCGTGGGCTCTGCCGGCTCGGGCTCGGGTTCCGGCTCTGCAACAGGCTCGGGCTCGGCAGGCTCGGCCTCGGCGGGCTCGGCACCCTCGGCCTCCCCAGCAGCGCCTTCGTCCTCGGTGGCACCCTCGCTCGCGGCCTTCTCGGCAGCAAGACGGGCGCGGCGCTCGGCAAAGGTCTCCTTCTTGGCGGGCGCTGCCGTCTCGGCGGCATCCTCGTCCGCATCGGAATCGTCGTCGACGGCAGCCTTCTTGGGTTTGACCGGAGCCGACGCGGCCTCGCTCACCGGATCGATAATCTCGGACTGAACAACGGCCGTCATCTTTTCCTGCGTCTCGCGGAACTGACGGATGGCACGGCCGATCGTGCGGCCCATCTGCGGGAGCTTATCCGGGCCAAACAGCAAAAAGCCGAAGACCACGATGATCGCGAGCTCACCCTCTCCAATACCAAACACACATACCTCCAAGGCTCGATGTGAGTCGAGCCCGCACCGCGCCATTCGGCCGGAACTCGTCTATTCATTCGGTCAAGTATAGCGCCCGGACGCTAAAACGTCCGAGCGCATCACAAACATATGCCAAACGGCATGCCCTTTTGGGGGCAAAGATTATGCAGCGGTGATCGAAATCTCCTGGTCAACACCCAACAGCTGAACCACGCGCATCACCGGGGGCTGCACATTGGTGCAGCTAAAGCGCTTGCCGTGGTCGACCGCGTGGTGCGCGGCGCCCACGAGCACGCCAATGCCCGTCGAATCGATGTAGCTCACCTGGGCAAAATCGAGCTCAACGGCCTCAGTGGGCTGCTCGAGCGCCAGGTCGATGGCATTGCGCAGGCTATCGGCGTTAGAAATATCGATCTCGCCGGTTACCTTAATGGTGTAGAGCTCTGGCGTGGGGTTGGTGGAAATACCCAAATCCATAAATACGCTCCTTTACGTATCGAAAGTGCGGATAGTACGGGAAGCCGCGCGTTAGGCGCGCTCGGCACGAGCAAGCTCGGCAGCGACAAGCTTAACGGCCAGCACCAGTACGTCGAGCGCGGCCTCCAGGTCCTCGACCGTGGGATAGCTCGGCGCGATGCGGATGTTGGTGTCGCGCGGATCCTTGCCATAGGGCCAGGTAGCACCGGCCGGCGTGAGCTTGACGCCCAGGTCGGCACAAAGCGCGGCGACCTTTTGGGCCGAGCCCTCGGGACCATCGAAGCTCACAAAGTAGCCGCCGCGGGGGTGCGTCCAGGTGGCGCAGCCCGTGTCGCCCAAGCCCTCGGTGAGCTTGCGCTCGACGGCCTCAAAGCGCGGACGCAGGAACTCGGCATGCTTTTTCATGTGCTCCTTGACCGCCTCGATGGTGGGAAGGAAGCGCACGTGACGCAGTTGGTTGAGCTTGTCGGCGCTGATGAGGCCGGCCTTCAGGCGCTTGGAGAACTCGGCGATGACCGCGGGGCTCGCACCGATAAAGCCGATGCCGGCGCCCGGGAAGGTAATCTTGGACGTCGAGGCAAAGGCCACCACGCGGTCCTCGGTGCCCGCCGCGCGAGCGAGGTCAAAGATGTTGGCGAGCTCGTCGGTCTCGTCGTACAGGTCGTGCACGCAGTAGGCGTTGTCCCAGAAGATGCGGAAATCAGGCGCGGCCGTGGGCATCTCGACCAAGCGGCGCACAGTGTCCTCGCTAAAGGTGATGCCCGTGGGGTTGGAATACTTGGGCACGCACCAGATACCCTTGATGGAATCGTCGGCGGCAACGAGGCGCTCGATCTCGTCCATGTCGGGGCCGTTGTCGGTCATCGCGACGGGGACGTTCTCGATGCCCAAGTCGGCGGTGATGCCAAAGTGGCGATCGTAGCCGGGAACGGGGCACAGGAACTTGACCTTCTTACCGTCGTGCGCGGCCTCGTAGGCATCCCAGGGCTCGCTGCCGCACGAGCCGCAGCGCCAGAACATGCCGGCGATGTCATGCTCGATCAAAAGGCTCGACGAACCCAGCACGAGCGTCTGCTCGGCGGGGCAGCCCAGGAACTCCCCTGCCAACTTGCGTGCCGAGGGAATACCCTCAAAACAGCCGTAATTGGAACAGTCGACGTTGCCGTCGTGCAAATCGGCGTCGGCGTTGAGGATATCAAGCATGGGGCGCGAGATGTCCACCTGGGAGGGCGACGGCTTGCCGCGGGCCATGTCGAGCGCCAGACCCTTGGCCTTGACCTCGGCGACCTCGGCTTTGAGCGCCTCGATGGCGGCATCGAGTTCGGTGGTTTCCATCTTCTGGTAGATCGTCTGCATGGGGTGCGACCTTTCGCGAAGCGGTACGTTGCAGTTCGTCTAAGTATAGACCGCCACCGCCGCAACGTTATGAAGCCGTGATAGATTAAGCCCATCGCAATAAATTACGAATCGCCGCGCATGCCGGCGTAGGACGCCCAAGGAGGCACTATGGAGTATGGATCGTTCCAGGCCGAGGAATTCGGCGACCTGCAGCGCCTGGTCGACGGACTGTTTTACGACCGCCACGCCATCGACCGCCTGGATCTGATCGTACAGGCCGAAATCTTGGATCTGGCACCCGATCTCATGGAGATCGTCAACCTGCTACCGCCCGGCTATTACGATCGTCAGTCCCTTTGCGACCAGCTCAACTCCGCCTTGGCTGCCCACGGCTGGGGCGCCGTCTACGGAACGGTGGAATAAGCCTCGAGGCCGACGATTTGGCCCGTTTCCCGACCCTGGCGAGGCTTGTTTTAGGGCTTGTGGCCAAAAAAGGGCAAATATGAGTACTGTTACCTTTTTAGTAGCAGCGATTCTTGGTCGAAATCGGCAAAACTGGACTTGAAACTCCCTAATCACCGTCAGTTAGCGCCGAATTGGAAGTCGATGGTCACTCATTAACGTACAACTCTTATAACTTTGTTCATTATTTTCCACACCTAAAATGAAACGCCGTTTGTGACAGTACTCACAAACGGCGTTTTTTGACCACGGGGGTATCAGCCAGGGGGCCAGTAGCACCCTGATCCGAGTTTCGAACGCATCCAAACCGGTTCTGGTGTCTGTTTTCGAGCTTTTACTCGCCCTTGGGCGCGGGGTGTTTGCAGACCACGCTCATGTAAATCATGCCGAGCACGGCAGCGGTGACCGAACCGGCAAGGATGGCGGCCTTGGCAGCCAGAACCTCAAACTGGGCCGTCGGGAAGGCAAGGCCGCTGATGAGAATCGACATGGTAAAGCCGATACCGCCCAGAATACCCACGCCGGCAATCATGTGCCAGTTAACGTTGTGCGGCAGCTCGCAGGCCTTGAGCTTGACCAAGGCGAACGTCATGCCAAAGATGCCGATCGGCTTGCCCAGCAGCATGCCAAAGTACACGCCGAGCGTCACCGGGTCGGTGAGCAGCGTGCTCATGTCCACGCCCACCAGGCGAACCTGTGCGTTGACGAACGCGAAAATCGGCAGAATCACAAAGTTGACCGGCGTGGAGATCAGGCGCTCCATGCGGATGAGCGGCGGGGTCACGCGGTGCATGACGCGCTCGACCTTGGTGGTCGAGACGGTAAAGTCATGCTGGCCCAGGATGTGTGCCTCGTCGTCGTAGCGGTCATCGAGTAGCGGCAGGCACTCGCCCAACCAATCGGTGAGGCTATCGAGCTTGACGCCGCACTTGGCCGGGATGGTAAAGGCCAAGATGACACCGGCGAGCGTGGCATGCACACCGCTCTTAAACATGCAGAACCACAACAGCAGACCCAGTACCGAATACGGGGCAAGGCGGTAATGCTGCGTCTTGTTGAGCCACACGAGCGCGCAGGTCACAAGCGCGGCGGCGCCCAACCAAAACGGATTGGGGCTCTGACCGTAGAAAATGGCGATGGCGGCGATGGAGATGAGGTCGTCGGCGATGGCGAGCGTCGAGAAGAACACGCGCACGCCGTTGGGCACGCGATTGCCCAAAAGCGACAGCACGCCCAGCGCGAAGGCAATATCGGTTGCCATGGGGATGGCCCAGCCGTTGTGCGCGCCGGCATGGTTAAAGATCAGGTAGATGCAGGCGGGAACGACGACGCCGCCCACGGCCGCCAGCATGGGGAGCATGGCCTGGCGCGGGTTCTTGAGCTCGCCAACTGTCATCTCGTACTTAAGCTCAATGCCCACGAGTAAAAAGAAGATCGCCATGAGGAAGTCGTTGACGAAAAGCTCGACGGTGAGACCGGCCGTCAGGTTACCCAGACCCACATACAGCGGGGTCTCCAAAAAGTGATGGATGGCCTCGTAGGCATCGGTGTTGGCGCAGATAACGGCGGCGATAGCGGCGAAGACCATGACGGCGGCGGAAATAGTGCCGTTCTCGGCAATGCGCTCCCAAATGTCGTGACGCTCAAAACGTTTGCGCTCACGAACGTTAAACAGCTGCTCGGGTGCTGCCATGGGCGGCTCCTTTCACGGGAAGGCTCCCGTCTTAAAAAAGCACGGCCCGCCCAAGTGGCGGCGCCGCGCTCCAACGTATTACGCTTGCATCTAGCCTACCCTGCACGACAAGCGCACAAGCACGGCCGAAAAGCGGAACCACAGGTTGAACATTATTTGCTCAACGGCACGGGCACGCCCGTCCAAGAGACGACGCGGCGCCGTGCACAAAAAACGACCGGAGCGCGGGGTGTCCGCGATCCGGTCGTGGCATTTGGTCAACTAAACCTAGCAGGCGGCCATAATGGGGGCAGCGACCTGCTTCTTACGGGAGAGGACGCCCGGCATCCAGACGCCGTCGTGCTCGTCGGCAATGCCCAGGCCCTTCTGAGCGGCCTCGGTCTCGCCCTCGAGCAGGACCTGAGAACCCTCCTCCATAATGTCGGTGATGCACAGGACGATGCCGTCGGCACCCTTCTCGGCGGCGTAGGCGCGCATGGCCTCGCGAATCTCGTCGATCATGCCAAGTGCGCGGGTCTTGTCGACAGTCTCGTACTGGCCGATGAGCAGCTTCTTGCCGGCGGGCTCGAACATCTTGATGTCGTTGCCGACCATCTCGGCAGCGGTGAAGGAGCCGGACGGACGGGTGAGGAAGACCTCCATGCCAAACTTGACCGGGTCGACGTCCACCTGCTCGCCGAGCTTGGCGGCGACGGCGCGGTCGACATCGGTGGTGGTGGGGCTCTTGAGCATGAGCGTATCGGTCATCATAGCCGAGAGCAGCAGCTTGGCCTGGACGTCGGAAAGCTCAACGCCGAGCACGCCGGCGAGCTTGGTGACGATGGTGCAGCTGGAGCCCCAGGGCAGGCAGATGTAGTGCAGCGGGCCGGCGGTCTCGAAGTCGCCGATGCGGTGATGGTCGACGACACCAAAGACCGTGGCGTCCTTAAGGCCGGCGACGGACTGGGCGGACTCGTTGTGGTCGGTAAGGACGACGAGCTGACCGGCCTCGACGGACTCGATCACGCGAGGCTCGGCGATGCCGGCGTCGGCGAGCAGCTTGGCGGACTCGGCCGGAAGCTGACCAAGGGCGCAGGCCTCGTAGGTGTTGCCGGCATACTCAACCTGGTTGAGCAGCTGGGACAGGACGACGGCGCTCATGATGGCGTCGTTATCGGGGTTCTGGTGACCAAAGACAAGAACGTTTGCCATGGATATCCTCCACTTGATATGTGTACTTGGACGTAGCTATGGTAGCACGCCGATGCCGAGCCTTCGCAGACGGAAGGGCCACGGCATATTTTGGGGCAGGCACGGGGGCCAAGGCTGTCCCTTTTACACCGTGTTGGTGCAAAGTAACCTGACCCCCTTGCACCAGCTATTTACCGGCGGCGCGCAGAGCTACGTAGGCGGCGCCGATGATGCCGGCGTCGTTGCCGAGCGAAGCGACCTTAATGGGCGTCTCGCGCGAGGCGGAAAGCGCGTAGCGCTGGAAGTGCTCGCGAACGGCGTCGAGGTAGACATCGGCCGAGGCGGAGGCGCCGCCGCCAATCAGGAACATCTCGGGGTCGACCACGTTGGCGATAAGTGCCAGGGCACGGCCAAGATAGTCGGCCATGGTATCGGCCGCGGCAAGCGCGAGCTTGTCGCCCTCGCGGCAGGCCTGGAACACGTCCTTGGAATCGGAGGGGCCGGTGAGCTCGATGGGCTCGACGCCCGCCTTCTTGCACTCGGCAAGGTAGTTGCTCACCACGCCGGTGGCGCTGGAATACTGCTCCAGGTGGCCATGGCCGCCGCAGCCGCAGGTGCGCTCCTCAGCCGGGTTCAGGCACATGTGGCCAATCTCGCCGCCAGCACCCACAACGCCCGATACCACGTCGCCGTTAACGATAACGCCGCCGCCCACGCCGGTACCGATGGTGACCATCACCACGTTCTGCACGCCCTTGGCAGAGCCGAGCCAAGCCTCGCCCATGGCGGCGGCGTTGGCATCGTTCTCGTACTTAACGACCGCGTCGGGGCAGTGCTGCTGAATGGCGATCCTCAGCTCGGGCAGGTTAATGGCAATATTGGCCTTGACCTTGGCATCGCCCGATGCCGGGATGGGGCACGGAACGGCCAGGCCAATGCCCGCCACAAAGGCGCGCGGAATCTGGGCCTTGGCGACCACCTGGTCGATAGCCTCGGTCACCGCGGCAAAGCCCGCAGCGTCAACGATAGGAGGCGTAGGCACGCTGGCCTTGGCCAGCAGGTTGCCGTCCTCGTCGAACAGACCCTCCTTAACCGAAGTGCCGCCGACGTCAATGCCGATGTAGTACTGCTTAGGTTCCATGGGAGCCCACCTTTCTCGTTTAAACGTTGTCTGTATGGTACCGCTCCCAAGGCAAAAACCTGCCAAAAAGGGACAGGTTTATTTTGGCAGGTTTTATCTGGGGAAACGCAGAGTACGAGATTCGGTTCGCTGGCCGCTATATCGGTTCGGTCCCGTCCTCGGACCGATCATTTCTCAACACGACACTACTCAGATGTTTATCATTTAAAACGCTCTGTTTTTACAAGCGGGGCGTCTTTTGATTTTATCTTTCTCGAACTTTTCAATAACTCAATAGAGATACTTAGGCGTTGACTATACTTTCTTTTATTCTCAATCAAGTTGGAAAGGAGGTTCCTTGATTCCCAAATACGAGGCGATAGCTGCAGATATCCGTCGAAGCATCGAGGACGGCGCCCTTAAGCCGGGCGATAAGTTGCCCACCGTCGTTGAGTTCTGTGAGCTCTATAGCGTTTCCAAAATCACCGTCAAACGAGCTATTGAACAAATCACCGAGGAAGGCCTTATTACCAGCCGGCGCGGATCGGGCACCTACGTCAAGGACACGGCGGGGCTTTCCAGGCCAGGTGTTTTTTCAAGGCAAGAACGACCGTGCCCAAGGCTTTTCGTACGAGCATCGCGGGGAGAAAGTGACCTCGGTGGTCTACGATTTCTCGATCGTCAATCCACCGGCAGAGGTTGCGACCCAGCTGGGAATGGCCGAGGATGACTTCGCCTATCACATCGTGCGCGTGCGCCAGGTCGACGAGAAGCCCATCGTCATCGAGTACACCTATATGCCGCTCGAACTGATCCCGGGCCTTAAAAAGAAGGACCTGTACGGATCGGTCTACGGCTTTATCCGCGAGCAATGCGGGCTGAAGATTTCGAGCTTCCATCGCACCATCCGCGCCGTGGCGGCAACCGAGGAAGAAGCCGAGCGCCTGGATACCAAACCCGGCTCTCCCCTGCTCGAACTCAACCAGATTGGCTTCTTGGATAGCGGCGCCGCCTTTGAGTATTCGGTCTCGCACAACGTAGGCGACCGCTTTGAGCTGCACAACGTAACGCTGGCCTAGTTTTGTAATCTGGTGGGTGCTCATTTTGAGCTGTCTTACGGGGCACCCGCACAACCTTATGGGAGTATGCACATGTCCGATTTGATTAAACTCACGCCGATCTTCCACGAGAAGATCTGGGGCGGCCGCCAGCTGGAGGCCGTATTTGGTTACGACATTCCCGATGGTCCCATCGGTGAGTGTTGGGCCATCTCGGCCCACCCCAACGGTGACTGCCAGATTGCGGAGGGCCCGTATGCCGGCCACACGCTTTCGTGGCTGTGGGCCGAGCACCGCGAGCTCTTTGGCAACTGCGAGGGCAAGGAGTTCCCGCTGCTCATTAAGATTCTGGACGCCAAGGACGACCTTTCGATCCAGATTCATCCCAACGACGAGTACGCCGCTGAGCACGAGAACGGCAGTCTGGGCAAAACCGAGTGCTGGTATGTGCTGGATTGCGAGCCCGGCGCCACAATCATCGTCGGCCAGCGCGCGCATGACCGCGCCGAGGCCGCGCAGATGATCGAGGACGGCCGCTGGGACGACATGCTCAACGTACTGCCGATCCACAAGGGCGACTTTTTCCAGATTGATTCCGGTACCGTGCACGCCATCAAGACCGGCACGCTCATTTTGGAGACGCAGCAGTCGAGCGACGTGACGTATCGCCTGTACGACTACGACCGTCCCGGCACCGACGGCAAGCTGCGCCCACTGCACATTGAGCAGAGTCTCGACTGCATCGACTTTGATGCTCAGGCTCCGACCGACGGCACCGTGACCGCGCCCGAGGTGGACGGCGTGACCGAGCTCGCGTCCAACCCCTGCTACACCGTTGACCGTGTGCGTGTTAACGGCAGCAAGACCCTCGACCAGCGCTGGCCCTTCATGTGCCTGTCGGTCATCGACGGCGAAGGCACCATCTGCGGCGACCCCGTCCACAAGGGCAGCCACCTGCTGGCCCCCAGCACCGTGGACAAGATCGAGCTCGAGGGCAATATGGAACTGATTATCAGCCACCTCTAGGTCGCAACAACAACCCAAACGCAACAAGGGGCTCCCCCGTTCATCAACGGAGGAGCCCCTACTCGTATCTATATATCAGCCCACCCGGCTCTCCAGACCAAAAAGCGAACGAGCAAAGCGACGTTCGTCCAGCAACGTTATCTAAGGACCTGGGCGGGCGTATGGGGCAACATCGATCGCGAGTTCCGCACGCAAAGGAGGCCACTTAATGTGGCCTCCGTCTTGCGCAGGACTGTCCGAGCAGGCGATGTTGTCCCATACGCCCGCCCGGGTCCGCCGGGATTACGACAGCTTGACGATCGGTGCAAAACCTTTCATAAGCTTTTTGGTCTGGCCGGTCTTTTCGAATTGAACCTCGATCATGTCTCCGGCGACCGAGATCACGGTACCCGTGCCAAAGGTCTTGTGACTCACGGTATCGCCTGCGGCAAAGTCCTGCGATGCGCTGGCGCGATCGACCTTGCGCTCTACCGTCGGGGACACCTTAGACGACGGCTTTTTGGCTCGCGGCGCGCCCGAGCCAAAGGTCGAGGCAACACGGCCGGCGTCGGGCGAAACCCCACGATGGCGCTCGGTCCCGTAACTGCTGCCGCCAAAGAAGTCGTCAAAGCTCGACCCGCCGCGCGAGCCGGAGCCGCCCGTCGAGCGCGTACGCGAGCCAAACACCTTGCCGCCGTACATGTCCGAGCCCATGCCCGAGCCAAAGGTGCCGTGACGGTCGCCGCGCTTCTCCCAGCCCGTGCCCTCAAAACCGGCAGAGCCGATACCGCTAAACTCGATATCCTCAAACGGAATCTCGTTGAGGAAGCGCGAGCGCGGGTTGGCAGAGGTCGAACCGTAGGTGCGACGCGTGGCCGCATAGGTCAAGAACAGTCGCTTACGGGCACGCGTGATGGCAACGTAGGCCAGGCGACGCTCCTCCTCGAGCTTACCCGGATCATCGCTGCCGCCAAAATCGTGCACGTGTGGGAAGATGCCCTCCTCCATGCCGGCCACGAACACCGCCGGGAACTCCAAGCCCTTGGCGGAGTGGATGGTCATCATGGTGATGGCATGCGTCTCGCCGGCCAAAGAATCCAAGTCGGAGCGCAGGGCCAGCCACTCCATGAGTGCCGGCAGCGCCTTGCAGGTGAGCGGACCGTAGGTGCGCTCGATCTCGTCGGCATGCACGGCACCCGCCGGCATCTCCGTCGGCGCGGCATAGGCGTTACCCGCGATGGCGGCGGCCAGGGCATCCTGCGGCGAGAGCGCCGGAGCGGCTAGGCTATCGAGCGGGTTGGAACCAGCGGCGTCGCGAGCGCCGACCAGCGCCTCAAACGAGGATGCCGGGGCGGACGGTCCCGGCTCAGGCGCGGGCGCACTCACCACGACGGGCTCGGCGCCGGCGGGCACGTCGGCAACACCGGCCGCGCGCAGCTCTTCTAGGCTCTCGAGCGTACCCTCGATATCCTCGTGCGTCTCCTCAAATTCGGCAGCGACGCCCAGGAATTCCTGGATGTTCTCGGCGCGGCTCTCGGACTCCATGGTGCCTTCGGCGCGGAAGGCCTGCAGCAGGCCCGTCTTGTCGACGATCATCTCGACGACGTCCTTGAGTTCGCCGTCCATGCGGCGACCCTCGCGCACCAGCGACACAAAGCTCGACAGGCCGTTGCGGACCTTGGCGCTAAACATGCCGGTTTCGGCGCACGCGATCTCGCAGGCCTGGAAGAACGAGCAACGGTTGTCGCGCGCCAGCTGCTCGATCTTTTGGATCGAGGTGGAGCCGATGCCGCGGCGCGGCGTGTTGATGACGCGCTTGACGCTCATCTCGTCGGCCGGGTTCACAATCATCTTGAGGTAAGCCATGACGTCGCGGATCTCGGCACGGTCGAAGAACCGCGTGCCGCCCACGATCTTGTAGGGCACGCCCGCGCGCAGAAACATATCTTCGAGAATACGCGACTGGGCGTTGGTGCGGTAGAACACGGCGATGTCGTCGTAACTCGTGCCCTTGGAGTGCAGCTTTTCGATCTCGCCGGCAATCCAGCGACCCTCGTCGCGCTCATCGCTTGCCTGGAAGGCCTGGATCTTCTCGCCGTCGCCCTCGGCCGTAAACAGGCGCTTGTCCTTGCGCTGCGAGTTGTGACGCACCACGGCGTTGGCGGCGCTCAGGATATGGCCCGTAGAGCGATAGTTCTGCTCCAGCTTGACAGTCTTGCAGTCTTTAAAATCCTTCTCAAAGTCCAGGATATTGGTGATGTCGGCGCCACGCCAGCTATAAATGGACTGGTCGTCGTCGCCCACGACCATGAGGTTTTGGTACTTGGCGGCCAGCAGATTGGCGATCTCGTACTGGACGTGGTTGGTGTCCTGATACTCGTCGACGCTAATGTAGCGGAAGCGCTCTTGGTACTTGTCGAGCACCTCGGGGCGGGTGCGCAGCAGCTCGAGCGTGCGCACAAGCAGGTCGTCGAAGTCCATCGCGTTGGCGGCGCGCAGGCGGCGCTCCAGCTCCAGGTAGACCTGCGCGGCTTTTTTGTCATTAGGGCTGTCGGCGGATTTGAGCATGTCCTCGGGCCCGATCATGGCGTTTTTAGCCGAGCTGATCTTGCTGCGAATCATGTTGATGGGGAATTGCTTTTGTTCAATGCCGAGCGCTTGCATAATGTCGCGCACCATGCGCTTTGAGTCGTCATCGTCGTAGATGGTGAACTGCCCGGTGTAGCCCAGCAGGTCGGCGTCCTCGCGCAGCATGCGCACGCACATGGCATGGAAGGTGCACACCCACATGCCGCGGGTGCCACTGGGGATGAGCGCTGCCAGACGCTCGCGCATCTCGGCCGCGGCCTTGTTGGTAAACGTGATGGCCAGGACCTGCCAGGGCTTAACGCCCAGGTCGCCAAGCATATGCGCGATGCGGAAGGTCAGGACGCGGGTCTTGCCCGAGCCGGCGCCGGCAAGGACCAGCAGCGGGCCCTCGGTGGTCAGGACCGCCTCGCGCTGAGCGGGGTTCAGGCTATCGATATCGACGAGCGGCTTGGCGGGTTTGGGCGCCGGAGCCGGGGCGTCGTAGATGTCGAGCGGAACGAGCTCGGGTTCCGGCGCGGCGGGGGCGGTATATGCATCGAGCGGCACGGGTTCCGGCGCGGGCGGCACGGGCGCGGCAGTGTTCTTTTCCCAGGGCAGGGGCTGGGTCATGGGCGACTCCTCATCTGACGGACGGCGCGCCTGCGGGCAGCGCCATAGTTTGAGCCGTACCAGTATACCGAGCCGCGCGGACACCGACGCAAATCACACCACGACTCCGTGCGCCACCACCACCCAAGCATCACCAAATAAGTTGCGGTGAAATAGTTCCTGAAACCAGCCTTCTGGCCCCCAAACAGGAACTATTCCACCGCAACTTCGATTGGCTCGGAGGGATAGAATGTCTACCATTTCTACCCCGTCCCCACATGGCAGGAGGGTTGCCGTGAAGCATAGGGTGCTCTATTACATGGTCGATGGTTCGACCGAGGCGGGTCAGGCGGCGCTCGACACAATCGAAGGTGGCGATCAGATTGAGCTGGTGGGCTGCGCGCACGAGCCCAATGTCTGCCCCACCGTCGAGCAGCTGGCAGGCTGCGAGGGCTTTGTCGGCGAGTTCGGCCCCGTCGATGATGCATGTGCCGACGCCATGGCCGCCACGGGGATGCGCATTGTCTCGAACATGCCTATCGGCCTTAACCACGTTGCCGTCGAACTCCTAGCCTCTCATGGCATCACCGTCACCAACTGCCCTGGGTACTGCTCAGACGACGTCGCTCAACACACCATCGCTTTGATGCTTGACCTGATGCGCCAAGTTACGTTTCTTAACCGCGATGTGCGTGACGGCGTTTGGAATCCACTTGCCGGTTATACCATGCACCGCACGCAGGGTCGCACACTGGGGCTTGTCTTTTTTGGCAGCATCGCGCGCGCCGTGGCGCCCATCGCACAAGCGCTTGGCATGAAGGTGCTGGTGTGGGCACCGACCAAGAGTGCAGAAGAGCTCGCTGCGGCAGGCTGTGCCAAAGCACAAACGCTCGATGAGTTACTCGGCACATCGGATATCGTCAGTCTGCACTGTCCCCTGATTCCAGAGACCGAAAAACTCATCGGCAAGCGCGAGCTTGCACTCATGAAGCCCACGGCATTTTTGATTAACACGGCCCGCGGGCCCATCGTGGATGAGGATGCCCTGGTCGCCGCGTTGAACGAGGGCATCGCCAGCGGTGGCACGCGCGGCATCTGCGGCGCCGCGCTCGACGTACTCGCCGACGAGACCGCGCCCAACCAGGCCCTGATCGCGCATCCGCGCTGCATCGTCACACCCCATTGCGCCTACAGCACGCAGGAAGCCTACGACACCGTCCGTCGCATGTCGCTACAGGCCGTAGTAGACAAGCTCGTCTTTAACCGCAAGCCCAAGCACACCGTGGCCGAATAATTAGTGCAAAGAGGTCGGGTTTGTCTGTACCAAGTTGGTGCTAAGTAACTTGACCCCAATGCACCAAAAAAGTTGCGGTGAAATAGGGACTGTTGGAGCCTTCAACAAGGCCTTGGGGGTGCGGACAGAAAGTTGGACCGCGGGGCGGTCCGGACTGGAGGTTCGCATG